>CAZWTX010000010.1:0-79771 GCA_964637135.1 uncultured Methanospirillum sp.
GGTCCAGTCCCTGCTTCCCGCTGATGATCCCCCGAAGATTAGTACCATGTCACAAGTCCGGGCTAGCCGGATCAGTTCATCGGCGATCGCAGCTGGGTCATCGGGAACAACTTGTCCGAAGACCGGTGTTATTCCTGCCTGTCTAAGATACGAAGCAATCATGTAAGAGTTTGTATCCACGATCTGGCCGGGAAGAGGTTTTTTCTGGATCGGAATTACCTCGTCACCGGTAGCGATCAGGCCTACTTTCACACTCCGAACCAGCACCTCGGAGATCCCATAGGTGAGCAGGGCGCCGATATCAAACGGGGTGATTACATGCCCGGTCCCCATAACGGTATCATTCTCGCTGATATCCGCCCCTTGGGAGATGGTATTCTCGTACGGGGAGACGGTTTTATGGATAAGATACCGCTGCTCACCAAGCTCAATCACGTCCTCGATTCTTATTACCGCATCAAAGCCATCCGGCATAGGCATCCCGGTATTAACCCGGATAGCATTTACCTCCAGGGTGTGATCCGGTGAGGCACCAATGGTCCCCACGCTTTTGACAGCTATCCCATCCGGGCCACATAATAGCGTCGGAGGAATGGTCCGACGGGATACGATGGGTACAGCCAGGATATGTCCGGCTGCATCCTGAACCGCAATTCGATGGGTATCTAACGGTCGGGGGAATGATTCAAGGAGTATTTTTTTTGCCTTGTCCAGAGGGAGCAGGCTGGATGGAGAGGTTATTCGGGGAATCGGGATCACCTTTGATGATTTCAAGTATTTGTTTCCCGGGGAGACATTAAATAGTATCTATTAACTTTCTAAGATGTTAATAGTTTACCCTTATTCTTCTTTTCGATAAAAAAGAAATTTGCCGATTGCAGATGCACCAAATCTAATACCAGTCCCAATCCGGTCGGGTACATTATTTCCGGGTATCTATCTCATACGAGGAGTGAACCATTCTTCTTCGTGCCCTTTGTAAGATAATTATGGGGAATTTCTCAAAGAAATGTCATAATAATAACCTGACGAGGCACTGTTGAACCGGCATTTTTCCAGGAACCAGTCTGGTTCTTCAGGCTGTAATAAACACCTCCCAGAAGATAAATATCGATCCTGGCATGAACGCCAAGAAAAGAGAGATATTCGGGATAGAACTCTCCTATGAGACTCCTTGAAACCCGTTACAAAAACCGGCAGCCGTTAAAAACTCTTGGATATCCTCTTTTTCAATCACAAATAATCACAATTTACGGATTTAGCCCTTATTGCCGGGTATCATTTAGAATTTGGATCTTCTCCCTAACTATCTGTTAACTTTTCCAGAAATAAAATCAAAAGGATTACTTATTCCCAGATTCACAGTACTGACATGGATAGCAGATCATATTCGTTATACCAGAAATTGTTCGGCATTCTTCTGCTGATCGGGATTCTGGTTGCCCCTTTACCAGTATTTGCAGCAACCGAGGATTCAGGGACCAGGATGATCACGGACATGGCCGGAAGAGATGTGGAGATCCCGGATCCGGTGGAATCCGTAATCACCCTAGGATCCGTCCCGGTTCAGAACAGTTTCATCCTCGCCCTCGGGAAGGGGGATACGATCAAGAATAACCTCCCGGAATCATTCCAGAAACAGGGCAGGTGGAAGTACCAGTATGTCTTCATCCCCCAGCTGGCAGATGAACCATCCATCCAGGTCAGTTCCAACCAGCCAAACGTGGAACAGATCATCGGTATGAACCCGGACCTCTGTTTTACGATGGACAAAGGAACGGTTGAACTCCTGGAGGGGAGCGGTGTTCCGGTGATCTTCCTCTCATGGGTGGATGAAGCCGATGTACAGGATTTGATGACTCTTCTCGGGGAAATCTATCACGAGCCAGACCGGGCTGCAGAGTTTCTCAAGTACTTTGATCAGACCACCAGCCGGGTATCAGCGATAGCCGATACGATCCCGGATGAAGAACGGAAAAAAGTGCTCTATCTCAATTATAAATCAATGAGCGTACCCCATAAGATCGCAGACTGGTGGATCAGCACGGCGGGCGGGATCAGTGTCAGCAGCGATCCGCGTGGAACTGAGTCGCTTGAGGTCGATCCCGAGATCGTCAACGCATGGAATCCGGACGTGATCATCGTTGCAAGCGAGAGTGACATCGATGGATTACTCTCAGACGAACAGTTCTCAGAGATTACCGCAGTGAAGAACAAGGCAATCTATAACGGGCCTTTTGGTGCCCATATCTGGGCAAACCGGGGAATTGAACTCCCTCTCATGGTGCTCTGGACGGCAAAGACGGTGTACCCGGATCACTTCAACAGTATCGATCTTGAGAAAGAGACTGCAGATTTTTACCAGAGATTCTTTGGCACATCCCTGACGGATGACCAGGTACAGGAGATCCTCAGCGGAAACGCAAAGATATAACCCTTTTTTTTGAGAGAGACTCATTCCCTACCCGTGGTTCCGGTCCGGGGGGATAGGTCTTAACTGATTGACAATATCGCAATGGTAATCAATCATGAACAACCACGTACTATCTGGAACAGAGACATATCCTGACGTGGAATCCATGCACATACAATCCAGTCGCATCCTTCCGGTTCATTTCAGTCCCGTCCCATACCAAACCGGGATCTTCCCACTCTCCGATGATGGCCGGGAACGAGGTATCCCGGGTTTTCTCCATCCCCGATCACATCACGAACAACCTGTTACTTTCTCCCTGACCAGTACCGTTCCAGTATCTGTACCGGGACTCAGATACCGGTGTGAAATCTTCCAAATCCCAGGCACCACGGGAAGGAGACAATGAGCGGTAATATGAAACCCGCCGGGTTACCGGGAGATTCTTTCCTGCCCGGTTCTATCCTTGCAGAGACACGGGATCGGCTGGTCATGCGGTATGGCGACCGGCTGGACTCGCTTACCCTCTCCCGGGTGGTGATCGGGATCTTCTACACCGGGGTTATACTCTCCGACGGATCTTCCGGGATCTGCTTCACCCCGATCAAGGCGATCCCTGAATCGGTCTGCTGTCCCTCCCAGGCCAAGGCCATGCCCCGGGCAGGACGGCTGAAAGGAATGAAGGTAACCGATACCTTCCCATACCTCACCCAGCCGGCACCGATTAAGCGGGCAATCGCAATTGCCACCCTGAATGCGTTATCAGATGGAATCTGGCGGGAAAATCCTGGTGAGGGGGCCGGGAGGTACCGAATCGAGGAGGGAGATGACATCTTCTCCCTGGGACCGGGTAAAATTCAGAAAGCGGTAGTAATCGGGGCTCTCATCCCGATCGTGAAGACCTTCAAGGAGAAGAGGATCCCCTACCGGATCGCCGAACTTGATATCCGGACCCTGAAGGCAGAAGAACTTCCCTTCTTCGTCAGCCAGGAGGATCTCCCCGGGGAACTCAAAACAGCAGATCTCGTGGTCATATCTGGCACAACTCTCCTGAACGACACCCTTGAAGAAATCCTCTCATTCTGTTGTACGGATGCGACCATCCTCCTGATCGGCCCGACGGCAACGATGCTTCCGGAGAGTTTCTTCTCCCGGGGAGTGACCGCACTTGCCGGAAACCGGGTTATCAACGGAGAAGAGACGCTTGATGTCCTCACCGAAGGTGGTTCCGGGTATCACTTCTATGACCGGTCATCCAAAAAAGTGATGATCATCAGGGAGTGACCGGACAAAAACGGCACATTCCCGGCCGTTCCATCTTTCCTCATCCTTTCCGGGCCGTGAGAATAAAAAACCCGGACCGGGCATCGGCTGATATCCCGATAAATCCGGCCGTTTTCAGGAGCAACACCACTTCTTCGCCGGAATAGAAACGGGCACGTGAGAGAAACCGGCCTTTCCCTTCTGAACAGAGATACCTCCTGTGGATCGCTCCGCCCCGTTCGATGAAGGCAAGAATGAGCGTTCCCCGGGGGAGAAGAATGCGGTGCATCTCTTTCAGGGCAGCACCCGGATCATCCAGGAAACAGAGAACCGTCACCATGAGGATACAGGGTACTGTCTCATCCCTGACCGGGAGGGCTTCTGCCCTCCCCCGGATGACCCCGATTCCTCTCCCGCGTGCCATCCGGCAGAGCGAAACAGACGGTTCAATCCCGGTTTTTATCCCGAGTGGTGCGGCAAACCGCCCGGAGCCGGCTCCCACTTCGATGCACCGGGAGCCGGGAGCCGGAAATAGATCCCTGATTTGGGAGAGTTCGGCGAGATACTCATCCCGGTGCTCATCAAACCACCGGTCATATTCACCTGCATACACCTCGAAGACCTCCCCTGCCATCTGTCTCACCGGCTCATTCCCCGTAAAGGAACGTTCGCACCTTTTCCCCGGTTGATGTTTCCCGCTTCTTCAGCATGGCAAGATCAGGTTTCTCCTCCATGAACATGGAGAAGAGCAGGTAGAGAAAGTCCATGGTGAGATCCATCACCTCCTTCCTGAACCTGACTTCAACCGTCGTGTCACCGACAAATCCCTTGATAGAGAACCAGTCTTTCTTATCAAATTTGTAAAACCCCTCCCCGATGGCAGGGAGCGATTCAACCGTTCCGAAGTGTTTCAGGTAGGTGAAAAAACCTTCAGGTACCGGAGCGTCAAGAAGAAACTCCTTCATGAATGAACCGTCTGCGCAAACCTTATGCCGTACCGACCTGACAATCCGCATTTTCTGCAATATCCCGAATGGCCTCGGCTGAAACCCGGCATTCCTCATCGGTCGTGGCCCAGGAGAGGCTGAGCCTGACGCATCCCTGGCCGCCGTCGATAACCTTGTGGACCAGCGGGGCACAATGAAGTCCGGTCCGGGCGATGATATGATAGGCCCTGGCCAGGATAAAGCCCACATCATCGTCGTCCAGTCCGTTGATGTTAAAGGCGATGATCGGTAGGTCAGGGCAGTCATTGTACACCGTGATATTGCTCTCTTTTTTCAGTTCCCGGATTAAAAACATCGTCTGTCTGTCTGCCTTCTCCTTGATGGTTTCAATTCCCTTCCCGGTGATGAACCCGACACCTGCGGCGAGGGCGGCAAGGCCGGGGTAGTTATGCGTTCCGGACTCGAACCGTTCGGGCATCTCGCGGGGTTGGGTGAGAAGGAAGGAGTCTGTCCCGGTTCCACCAAACCGGACCGGGACGACAGCAGCCGGATCACGGGTGAAGAATCCCCCCGTCCCGGGAATCCCTAAAAGCCCCTTGTGACCGGTGAACACGAATGCATCGACCGGGAGATCAATCAGGCTGATAGGGATATGACCGGCGGTCTGGGCACCATCAACGATGAAATAAATCCCGTGATCATGGAGGACATCACCGATTGATGCAATATCCTGCACCGAACCGAGCACATTGCTCCCATGGGTCATGACCATGAGCCGGGTGTCAGGCCTGATAGCCGCTTCAACTGATTCGGGAGAGACATACCCCCGTTCAAAGGGGATGATATCAAGACTGATCCGGTTTTGCTCCCGGTATTCAGTGAGCGGTCTGAGCACGGAGTTATGATCGAGGGCCGTCGTGAGGACATGGCATCCATGAGACTGCCCGGCAAGAAATCCTGGTATGAGAATATTCAGGGAGTCCGTGGCATTATGCGTGAAAACAATATGTTCGGGAGGAACTCCACCCAGAAGGTCAGAGACTCGTTCTCTCGCCAGGGTGACATAGTCTTCACCCTGCGTTCCGGTCGTTCTGCCTGACCCGAAGACCGGAAGAGAAAGGGAGGCGTCAATCGCTGCCTTCACCCCGGGAGGTTTCGGCCAGCTGGTTGCTGCATTGTTCAGATAGATGAGTGGTTTGTGATCGGTGGCCATCTCTTCCAGATAATCTAACGGAGAACCACAAAATGGTTCGTTCATGTTGATATAAACACTTATTACCGGGTGTATAGAAATGAGAGGATATGGCCGGCATTACCCCGGCTGCCCTCCGGGAAGCAGCCGATGTGCTTGGAATTCAGGAAAAAGCCTCTCTGTATGAAATCCGACACCGGTACCACGAGCAGATCAAGGTCTGGCATCCTGACGTTCCAAAAGAGGATCCCGGGATGTCACACGAGATGACGATCCGTATTCAGAATGCGTATGATCTCCTCCTTGATCACTGCATGAACCATCTCTTCTCGTTCCGGATCGAGGATCTCTCCCGGGATCTCGAGAAGAGTCCTGCTGATTTCTGGAAAGAACGGTTTGGGAAGGATCCCATCTGGGGGTGAATTACCGGTCCGCTTCTGGAAACCGAAACTTCCCCGGCGGAACCCGGATTTCAAACCTCGCTCCCACCCCCGGCTCACCGGTTTCACGGATAGTAATCCCGGTTATCTCGAGGATCTCCCGGATCAGGAAAAGCCCAAGCCCGGTATTTTTGCCAACACCTTTCCGGAATATCTTATCCTTCTCACCAGCTGCAATACCCCCGCCGTTATCCTCATACACGATGACCAGATCCCCGCCATCCCTTCTGCAGGTAAGTGAAATTCGGGTGAGATTCTGCCCGTGCCGGACCGAGTTCTCGACGAGATTGAATATGACCCGGCCGAACATGGGATCAGCATACACCTCAAGCCGGTTGATCTCCCGAAAGAGATCGGTTTCCCCGATCAGTCCCTGGACCTGTGGCGTATCAAGGAGCCTATCAATATTCTGCCAGTCTGGTGCAGAGGACCCCAGTTCCTGGTACTGACCGGTAAACTGGATCAGGTTCTTGATCTCTCCGGTCACCTGGTCAAGGATATCGAGGCTTCTCACCTGCTCCGGGCTTGAACTAGCCTGGCGGATCTCGCCCAGATGAAAGGCGGTGATCATGATCCGGTTGAGGATATCATGTCTCGTGACGCTGGACAGGATTTGCAGTTTCCGGTTGACCTCTGCAACTGCCTTGTTAGCCCGGTATATCTCGTCCATATCATGGATCGCAATAAGCAGGCAGGGTTCTGACCGGATCTGGATCCGTGAGATTGCCACGTCGGCAACGAACGGGCCGCCATCCGCACGATGCAGGATCAGTTCACCGTGAGCAGTCTTCCCCTCCGCAGTCCTGGCGAGGAGGTCACGGATCATCGTGCAGGTTAGTCCGGTATCCATAAGATCGAGACGTGGTCCTCCGTCTCCTTCCGGTTCATCTCCCTCTTTCTCTCTTTCACCGGGAGGATCTCCGAATACCTGTCTGAATCCCTGGTTGAGATCGATGATCCGCCCCTCCCGGCTCAGGATCAGGATCGGGTCAGGCGTCTGCTTAAATATCGTGGTGAACTTCTCCTCGTTTTCCCTGAGCAACTGCTGGGACGCCTTCTGCGCACTGATGTCATTGAGGAGGAGCAGGGTTGCAATCCTGCCCTCATAGGAGATCAGCCGGCCTTTGATGATAACCGGATGTCTCTGTCCGTCCTTTGAGAGGATCGATATCTCGATGGGAAGGGGATTCTCTCCCATCAGTCGTGCCCGGATCTGCTGGATTGCCAAATCACGATCCTCAGCGGCAACATGGGGGAGGATTGGGGTGCCGATTACTTCTTCGGGTGAGTACCCAAGGGTGGTGGTCACCGCCGGATTGATGTAGCGTATCTCCTGGTCCATGTCATATACGATTATGTAATCTGGGAGGTTTTCAACAAGAACCCGTTTGTATTCCTCGCTCTCTTTCAACGCTGCGTTCAGTCGTTTCAGCTCTTCCAGGCTTAAATATAACCGCTCGTCATCCAGTTCCTTAAGAATGAGGAGAAATCCAATCCCACTCACGAACATCATGAAGAAGAGAAGGAAAGTCCCTGAACTGTTGATCAGGTTTGCCGTAAAGAGCGAATACTCCCCAGGTCCGGCCTGGAAGGCGGCGATCGCCCGGGCAAGACCGATCGGGATGGCAGGAAGGCAGAGAATGCCAATGAAGAGCCGGATTCGGGACCCGGCCATTCTCATACAGAGGAGGATCCCACAGATCCCGAACAGGATCAGGGCGCTCAGGGAGAAGAGGATGAGCCGATCCTTTTCACCCTCGCCGAAGAGTAAAAAAGACCCGGTAGTGAGGAGGAAGAGAAGGAGATACAGCCGCTCAACCTGCCGGTCATCCCGTCCGACCGTGATCAGACCGACAGACTGGAGGGAGAAACCGGCCAGGGCAATGACGTTTGCCACCTGGATCGAGAGGATATCCGGGATATCTCCCCGCATACCATATAACGGCCAAGCAAAGGCAAGACAGAATTTACCGGCAATGAAGAGGAGGTATGCCCGATCACCAGTGATGGATTTCTTGTATGCGACAAGAAGGAGAATGGATACGAGTTCTCCGATGGTCAGCAACAGAAGGCTCGTCCTGATATCGATGTATTCCAGGAAAATCGCGTCCACCCCAACGTTTGATCTGGTTCACGCTATGATACGGCCGGATTACTCTTGAACCTATCGGGGACCGGCTGATCTGGTTCTAACCGATACTGATTCCGCCACCCGGGGTTTCGGGAGGAACAGAGGATGATATCGGTTACTTTGATCAAAGGGGTGATAGTGCAGATGGAGCAAGAGTTAGAGAGTAGAAGAAAGATGCCCTACAACAGTCTCCTCATCCCAGGATTCCAGGATAGACATCTGACATGAATCACACTGTGAATTAGGAGATCATATGGCCCAAAATAAAAAGGTGATTCGCCGGGTTCTCATATCCACATGGATCTCTCGGTTATCGTTCATCCCCCACAGGGAGCAATATTCTGCCGGATACACGACGTAACACAATTCTCATCAGGTATCAGCCGATGGGATACACCCCATATCCAAGCATCAGACCCACGTTCAGAGTAAAAACCACATTGGTTATACTGCCTTGATACTGGGGACTATATACCCGGATAAAAAACCCTAAATTACCAGCAATTCTCACGAACCGTTAATGAACCGTCATATATTTACCCTATCAGAGCCGAACCGATAGCCGTAGGTACAACGTCTTTATGGGGTTGCCTCCAGTAAGGGGTCTTTCATGCAGTTTAAAACCCGGTTAATACTGATGATGCTCGGAATATCCGTTATTCCCCTGATCATCATCGGGACCATCGGAATCATCAGCCTCATGTCGGTCAGCGGAACGACCGATGTCAAGGTGAATGAAATTGGTAACGAATCGATAACGGAATCAACGAATGCACTCCAGAAACTCGCTGAGGAGAACATCATCCAGAATACCAAATCAATTGCAAAGGAACTTGAGATCTATCTCAAGGCCCATCCGGAAAAGAGCTGGCAGGATCTCTCCAATGATCCGGATTTCCGGGCGATAGCCGTCCAGCCAATCGGAACACAGGGATACAGTGTTCTTGCCGATCCGGTTGGTTTTAAAAACCTGATGCATTCGACGAAATCCAAGGAAGGCGGCTCGTATGAGGTGTATAAAACCGATTCCCCAGAGCTTTTTGACATTGTCACACAGATCAGGGGAGGAAAACCGGCAGCAGGATATTATCAGTTCAAGGAGCAGGACGGATCCTACCGGAACAAATTCATCAGTTATTACCCGGTTAACGGTTCTACCAGTGACGGCGTCAAACTCGAGACGGCGATTACCGTGTACATCGATGAATTCCTTGCCCCCACGGTAACTCTTGAAGAGAAACTCAGGACCGAAAACGAGGGGCTCATCCAGGAGATCTCCGGTTCAATTCAACAGGCGGTCGTCCTTATCCTCATCTTTGCTATCCTTACCATCATTGCCGTAATCCTGATCGGGCTGTGGTTCGCTCGTAAAACCACCGCACCCCTTGAACAGACTGCCATGATGATCAGCGAAATGGGGAAGGGTCACCTCTCAGGGAGGCTGAAACTGGAACGGGATGACGAGATCGGGGTGCTCGGGAGGGAGATGGATGCATTCTCTGATCATCTCCAGCATACCGTTCTTGCGACATTAAAACAGGTTGCTTCCGGTGATCTCTCCGTATCGATCACCCCGAAAGATGAAAATGACGAGATCTCCCATACGATGAATCAGTTGATCACCTCAATAACCGGGATCATGGGAGAGATCAGGGGACTGATCACGGAGGCTGAAGACGGAAGACTTCAAACCCGTGGGGATTCCTCCCAATTCATCGGGGCATACCGGGAGATTATCGTTGGAATCAATAACATGCTGGATGCAATCACGACCCCGCTCAACGAAGCACTCCGGGTTGCCGAACAGTTCTCGCAGGCGAAATTTTCGACACGGTTTGACGAGAGCGTGACAACCAGAGGAGATCTGATTGCCCTGAAAGAAGGCCTCAACACAATCGGGGTTGAACTCTCGATTGCCATCAAAGAAGTCTCCGAACAGGTCTCTGCCCTCACCGCTTCTTCAGAGGAGGCAGCAGCCAGTGTAGAGGAAATTTCTGCAGGCGCAGCTTCAGTTGCCCAGAGTTCAGCAAAAGTCAGTACAAATGCCGAGAACAGCGTTCAGTCCATCGATCAGGTACTGACCGCCATGGAAGAACTGACCACCGCGGTCTCAACGGTTGCTGCAAAGGTCGATTCTGTGAACAGGCTCTCACAGGATGCCAATACCACCTCAATACAAGGCATTGAACAGGCAGCAGCGGCAGAGGGAGGAATTAACGCGATTAATTCCTCTGTCCAGGATGTCGGGGTAATTATTGACGAGATCAGGAACCAGATGCTTGAGATCGGCAAGATCGTCAGCATCATCAGCGATATTGCAGACCAGACAAACCTTCTGGCATTGAATGCTGCCATCGAAGCTGCACGGGCAGGAGAAGCTGGCTTGGGTTTTGCCGTGGTGGCAGACGAAGTGAAAAGTCTTGCACAGGAATCACAGGGTTCAACAGAGAATATCGCAAAAATCATCGCTTCTCTGAAAGAACAGTCTGAGCGGGCA
Organism: uncultured Methanospirillum sp.; assembly: GCA_964637135.1. Lineage (GTDB taxonomy): Archaea > Halobacteriota > Methanomicrobia > Methanomicrobiales > Methanospirillaceae > Methanospirillum. The sequence goes on from CAZWTX010000010.1 coordinate 10,884, forward strand.
GCTAATGCGATGAAGCAGGCAAACGAACAGGTATCCAGGGGATCGGTTGCAATTACTGATACCATCACCTTCTTCAAGTCTATCGCGGGCAAGGTAGAGGATATATCCCGGAACATAACCGAGGTCGCCAGCCTCACAGAAGAAGAGGCGGCGGCAGTGGAAGAGATCACCGCGAGTGTTTCAGAAGTGAAAGAAATGTCAGTTGATACCGCACAGGAAGCAATCGGATCCTCGTCGGCTTCAGAGGAATCTGCATCTGCCCTCAACCAGGTATCGATAATCATCGGCGAACTCTCCATGATTGCCACCCGTATCAGCGAATCAATGGGAAGACTCAACCGATAACCCTTTTTTTCGAGAACGGGTGCTGCAGAAACTCCGTTACCCGTATCAGAACTATTCACGCCAGGGACCTGTTTCAGGATACCACGACGGGGGAGAGAAGCAGACGGACGTGATCTCCTGACGTGAGAGCGGTACAGGGATACCTAAACCAACCGGGTGAGGGTGATTCCCAAGAACTCTGACCCACGACCCGGTAAAAATGGATTATTCGTTTGCCACAAACTCACTCTTCCCTACTTTTGCATACACCCCGCAGATTGGGCAGATATACGTGTCGGGAAGATCTTCAAACGCAGTTCCGGGTTTTATTCCGTTCTTTGGTTCGCCCCTGGCCGGGTCATACAGGTATCCACAGGCCACACACCTGTACCTGCCTGACGGAGCCTCCATGGGGACAAATTCGTTCTTGCCGATTGCAGCTCCCTTTCCACAGACCGGACAGATATATGTCTTCGGGAGATCTTCAAACGCGGTGCCGGGGGGAATACCGTTCTTGGGTTCTCCCCGCACCGGATCATAAATGTAACCACATATTTCACATTTATACGGCTTATTTTTCTTCATTATGAGCCCTCAGTTCGTTGCAATGCAACATGTGGAATAGGGTTGAGCTGGTATAAAAGACTTCCAAATTAGGTTTGGGTGAAATTTGACAATGAAGAAAAAACTCAGGAAAACAAAAGTCTGGACAACAATTCACCAGAAAAACCTGAATCAATCTGACCGGGTATACTCTATCCAAAACCAGACCTGACCATCGGATCTCCATCCAACAGGATGAGTTGATACGTTGTACGGCATGAAAGGGGTAGAGTGAGAAACATATTCCACATGAAAAATCATCACTCCTGATGACAAATTTCTTACCCGGTTCCACTACAACAGCGACCGAAGCGGAACATTTCAGATACGAATGGGGATTGGGTGGATCTCACCGGGATCATTGATATGGGCGTATCTGTGGATACATCCTGCAGTGATGTGATTCAGTTACAATCAATCCGGTTCATGACATCCCGGTGGATCGATATCAATCAATTCCGGTCCGGCTGCCAGAAGGGATGAGTACCGCGAAATCACGGAATGAGGAGAGCGTAAGGTAATTATCCGTGTCCGTTCCTGAATGAAGTCCAACCACCGGTTGATGACTGCTGTCTCGGGGATAACGGATCATCCGGAAGTTATATTCAGAAAGAATGCCATCCAGGTGATATTCATGGGAAATTATGTTCTGATCGGGTTGCCAGGCGCTGGAAAGAGTACTCTCGGAGTAATCCTTGCAAAAACACTTGGAATGAAATTCATCGATACCGATCTCGTAATACAGGAAAAAACCGGGAGATTTCTCCAGGACATAATTGACACACAGGGGCCGGAGGCGTTTCTGAAGATCGAGGAGGAGACGATACTCTCGCTGAAAGCGGACAATACGGTCATTGCCACGGGGGGGAGCGTTGTTACCGGTCAAAAAGCAATGGAACACCTGAAAAACGGGAGCATCGCCATATACATACGAATCTCCTTTGAGGAGATGGTTCACCGGTTACATAATATTAAAACCCGGGGCATTGTCCTGATTCCCGGTCAGAATCTTCGCGATTTGTACGAACAACGGATTCCGCTGTACGAGAGGTATGCAGATCTCTGTATCGATTGTTCGGATGACGATTTTGAGGTTGTTGTCGAGAGAATCGTTAATTCCCTTCATACCACCCGGGGAGGGATCTGATTATCTTATGATACCTTGAACCCGGATGACAGAGGGTTGTCCAGAAGATGGAGAGAGGTCATGCCGTTGTATCGGCGATGGCATTATATTGCCATTCATTCACCGATGATATATCTCCCGGTCAGGACCTTACAAGAAATCCCCCATACAGGTACCAGGTGTCCGGGATGATGGTTACCGGCTTGAACCCATCCATCATCCATCTCACGAATCCCCACCTGATCCCTACCCTTCAGGATGTCTCCCCGGTGGGAGCCATAACCGTGATTAAGTTCTCACGGGTAACCGTATCAGATCCCCATTGCTTTGATGTAATGGTGAGGGTGACCGTGTACAAACCATCATCTGAGTACGTATGAACCGGATTTTTCCCGTCCGAACCACATCCATCACCAAAAATCCACAGGTACTCACATTCCTCATCCTGACAGGTACTCTGATCAATAAACGAAACCGTCAGCGGAGCCTCTCCGGACAGGGGGAGAGCATCGAATGCGACCTTCACCGGCTGGGATCGGTCGGTGGTATTCACCATTTCAGGATCCCTGATACTGGTTTTAGGAATCGTCGAGGGAACATCTCCCGGCAGAGGGTGAGTATCAGGCACTAATTTTTCATACAGGGATGAGTTGCTGATATTCACCGTGAGCGGAACCGCTGCAGCATACCGTGCCCCGTTCTGATCCTGGATCTGTAAGCTGACCGGGTATGATCCGGCAGTAGTGTACACATGCTGGACGTTTCTCGCATTCGAGGCAATGGATTTCCCATCACCAAAATCCCAGAGATAGGTATACATCTCCTCAGGAACACCGGGATCGAGTTCTGACTGATCGAGGAAATATACCTCCTTTGGAGCCGTCCCGTTCAGGGGAATTGCCGTGAATTTTACCGCCGGATACTCTGAAGGCTGGACACGAACAGCATCGGACACGGTAATATTCATCTGATTGCCATTGGCATTCGCAATCGTCAGGGTAACCGGGTACCGGCCGGCACCGAGGTAGGTATGAACCGGGTTCTTCTCATTCGAGACAGCACTTCCGTCACCAAAATCCCATCGGTAATTCGTAATGGGAACCGTGCTTGTACTCTGGTCGATGAAGGAGACCTTCAACGGAGCAGGCCCTATCGACGGAACTGCGGTAAACAATGCCGAAAATTCAGGTATCCGGCCGGATCCCGAACTATTGGTGATATTTACGAGGACAGAGCCGGGAGCACGGTACCATGCTCCGGTATCGTCCTGAATCTCCAGTGAAATGCTGTATTCACCGGGTACAGCATAACGGTGACGGGTATTTCCAGCTGTATTGGTCTCGTTAGTCCCGTCATCAAAGTCCCAGAGGTAGGTATACATCTCGTCAGGGACACCGGGATCGAGTTCTGACTGATCGAGGAAGAGAATGTCTTCTGAAATCGTGCCATCCGGTGGAGATGCAGCAAACCTGACAATCGGATACTCTGAGGGGCGGACATGAATGTAAGCATCTTTTGTTACTGTTGCATTCGCCCCGGTTTTATCATGCACTGTCAGGGAGATGTTATACCAGCCTGCCCCGGCATAGGTATGGACCGGATTCATCTCTTCTGATGTCTTACTCCGGTCACCGAAACTCCAGAGATAACCGGTGATATTCGATGTGCCCTGGCTCTCGTCCAGGAAGGTTACTGTCAGGGGGGCCGGTCCTTCGGTCGGAACACCGGTGAATCCGGATATTATCTCTGCGGAGACGCTGACTCCGGTCAGAAGGATGAGAAAAAGGATGACCCCCGCGAACTGTCGCAACCGGCAGGTGATCATCATATTACTCGTTTTTCTTTTTTCGTTGATTTCATTCATGGTTGTTCGTCCGGTTAATGGATGGATTATACTCCGAAACTCATCCCGGAGAGGAGCATTTCATCAGCGGTCTGGGCAAGATTCTGGGTCTTGAGGAAGGTGGTCTGGTCCGGATGGATGACCTCAACTGCCTTGAGATTTCCTACCTGAATTCCGACCTGGACACCCTCACCCCAGAACGTGTGGGAGAGCTGCTTTCCGGAGAGGACGACATTCAGGGCCCTGGTATTGTTATTGATGGTAACCGTGGCATTCAGGTCCGGACCGGTCTTGGAATAGGTGTAGAGATCGCCAGTCACACTCGTCGGGGCATCGAAGGAGACGTCAACTCCGTTCAGCGTGATCCTGACCGGCATGGTTGCATTCACCGTTCCGGCGGTCACCCTGCCTCCGTTCAGCATCATGGTGCAGGTATCCTCGTTATCGCCCAGGTACCGGATGGTTCCATGCATCGTTGCGTTCTGGAGGGAGAAGACATCGTTGGTGATGCGTTCATCAGCTCCTGACCAGGAGATCGACTCGGTTCCGGTCATCAGGAGGTCGTCGTCTATCGAGAGGTTCTTGCCTCCGATACCGATTCTCACGATGTTTGATTTGACTCCTAACCGTGCCAGATCCTCTACCTGGCTTGCAGTAAACCACCACTTGCCTGATCCGAGATCCACTCTCAGGTGAGATACCCCGTTGGTTGCATCCTCGGTGGTGAATGCTATCTCGTGATCAGATATGATGGTCCGGTTCCCGACCATCGACCCGAACGGGAAGTTAATATCGCCTACCCTGACCGTGACCGGACGTTTCAGGTGCATTGCCGTGGAACGGTTGAATCCGGCAGGAATTGTCCCCTGTATCTTAATCTGGTTGCCGGGAGCGGCGTCCTGAACGGCAATGATGGCCGTGTCCACGACGTCTGAAGATGTCTTGCCAAAGAAGGCCCGCAGGGTTGAGAGTTCGGTGTTCACGGTCGCATTCATTACCGGGGAGGCTGAGTCGGTGAGATCAAGGCCGTATCCCTCCCAGTGGAGGAACTGGTAGCCGTCTGCCGGAACAGCCCTGACCTCTCCGGTCGTTCCTTTCCGGATACCACCCTTCGGGAGCGTGATGGTTCCGGCCCCGGCAGGAATGACATTTGCGTGAATCTGCTCATCGGTAGATGATTCTTCGTTGTAACAGCCCTGGGATCTATCCGCTGCCAGGAGGTTATACGTCAATAACCAGGGCTGATACCCGGAGAATGTATCCGGAACCCATGGAACCTTTCCTTTCCCGTTCGGGGTGAGGATCATCGGTTCAACCTGAATCGTGTCATACCCGCAGACATCGTCATCTGCTTCTTTCATCGACCATTTAAACGCAATTCCCTGGTTAATGGCATTGGTGATCGTCTTCTCGTCTTCATAATCGAATGAGCCACCAACTCCAAATCCCATTATACGGACACTCGTCTCGACATCGCCATCGACCTTCTGGGTGTTACTGGTCTCGGTTGTCATCTCGAATTCGGTGGTCTGTTGGATACCCATACTCCACTCCAGGTTATTTCCAAGTGAGGTTGCAGTGAAACTCCCTGCATACGGACTCTGTGTCCAGTCACGATCTACCCAGCCACCTGACCAGGAAGCCCAGTCCCATTCATTAAAGTTATCAAAGGCCGGAGAGTTTCTCATACCGGCAAGCGGTCCGGAAGTGGGTGGACTGGTGATATTATACCCGAGGGCGTGTGATGATACCGGGCTTGACGGACTGATCGTCGTGAGATAGAGAATCTCCGGGTGGTCCGGATTGAGAACCCCGTTATAATCTGCGTAATTATATGCATGGGTTACCAGGTTTGGTGCCAGATACAGGATAAACCCGTTCGAATGATCTCCCATGCTACAATGGCTGATCGTGTCTATGGTTTTTTGTGAGAACTCTGCCTCGTTACTATCCGAGGTTTCTACCATCGCGGATGCAGATGCATCAAGACCCACCCGTTTTTTGAGGAACTTGTTCTCATAACTGACAGTCGCCTTTGCAGATTCAGATCCACCGGTTTCAGTCACCTGCGAGTCGGTTTTACTCAACTCAACCTCTGAGGTCACCTCCATTCCGTCACATTCATAGCCGTTATATGCGAAGGGAGGAGCACCATCGACAAATCCGACTGGAATAGAAAGATTACCATAGGTATTGAAGTCACTCTGGGTATCAAAGGAATTAACCGTGTTATTCACGATAAGCATATCTGAATTGTAGAACGTGAGATACGCCCATTCAGCCTGTATTCCGTAATTCCAAGTCATCGAATCTTGAAACCCGAGTAAACAATAAAGAACCTCACTATTTTCCGAGTTTTCGATAGGGAGATTTATGGCTGTTTTCGTCACATATCCACACCCGATCGCATTATTAATAACTTCGGGGCAAGGAACCTTGATCTGATTTTCTACCCCCCAGGAATTTGTGGGAAATGAAGAGACATCACATGTATAGGTGATCAGCGGTGGTGTGTATACCAGATGAGCATCACCACAGACGATCGCATTAATATTGTTCACACCGGTTGGGTTTTCCTGATAGGAACCTGCGGTCAGGAAGACTGCTGAAGGTTTTCCCTTATAGGTGTTCACCCAGGTATTCTGATCTATCAATGTCTTCTCGCCATAGTAGTTATTCGGACCAATGAATGAGGTTTGAACGGTATCGGCAAAGTCATAGGCCCAGATGATTACCGGCTCATCGGTATACATGTGGGTGGTTACCATGACATCATAGATTTCGGTGTCCGGTACTGGTGAGAATCCCGGACGGCTTGAATCATTATTGGTGAGACTATATACCGGCTGGGCAGGCACTACAGATGATGTTCCTTCGAGATCTTCTATCGATATGAAAAAGACATCCAGATACGCGGTAGAGCCACTGGTAATTTTCCGGATTAAATATACTCCGTCGTCGGTACTACAGACCTGGAATAACTTTGGATTACTTCCAGCGTTATCCCAGGCATAATTGGCGATGGTCCTTTTTGCCCCCCAAGCTCCGGACCAACCAGTTCCTTCAGGTTGCAGGGCGAACGAATCTACACTCGTCTGGCCGGTTGAGAAATCATACCCGAAGATGTAATTTACCCCGTTGATATACGCACTCCTGAATCCGGCAGGGCAGGGATTCCCAATCTCTCCACTAATTGTCAGAGGCGACCCGTCCAGGACTTGAAACTCCGGATGACCACCAGAATTTGCTGCTGTGACTTTTAATACGTCTGTATGACTTGTTTCTTCGGTATTTCCATATTCATACCATTTGGGAGTTTGAATTGCCAGATAGCCAGGCGCCGGTGAAAAGATGGAGAATGCCGGATATGTATCGGGATACTGACCATAAGCTATAGCCTGTGGCCCCATAAATTCCGCTATTACCGGCGATACCCCAAGCAGGAGTGCGATCGCCACTAGTCCTAAAACAATACTCAGTCTCCGCCAACTGACCGTTTTTTTGCCTGACATACTTCCTTTCCCTTCCTGCTGCCGGAATGGTGTTCCCCAACCATTCCGACAAAGAATCGATAAATGCTCGAAATAAGAGTGATTCACGCACCATCCGGTGAGTGCGCGATTCTCTCTTATGGTGTGATTCTATATTTTGAACATTATATAATTGCCTATATTTATCCTATAAAATATGTCAGAGAATTGCACATATTTTTCATATTCTCTCAAATTTCTGTTATTTTGGTTTGATTCAGGTATTATTCTCCTTGATAAAATCTATTATCTGGTTACCGGTAGTGTGTTCAGACCGGATATCCGGAAAAAAAGTGGGAAGAATTTTTGATCTGCCTTATCGGCAGATCCGGGATCTCTCTCCTGTCCCGATAATCTCCTATCAGAAACTCATTCCCGAAAGAAGGGTTTCTTCTGAAGAGTGGGCAAGATTCGGTGTCTTCAGGGCGATCGTCCGGGCAGGATGGATTACCGACGAGGCTTTTGCGGTTCCGATCTGAAGGCTCACCGGCACCCCGGTCTCCCAGAAGCGGTGAGAGAGTTTTTTACCCGATAATTCGACGTTCCATCCCTTCGTATCATTGTTGATCGACACGGTGGCATTCAGGTCCGGACCGGTCCGGGAATAGGTGTACTGGTTCCCGTTCACCGAGGATGGTCCGGAAAGGGCAAGTTCAACCCCGTTCATCGAGAATTTGACCGGCATCGTTGCATTCACCGATCCGGTGTTCAGTTTCCCGCCGCTGAGCATGAGGGAACTGGTCCCTGACTCATCTCCCAGGTACCGGATGGTTCCCCGGACCGTTGCATTCTGGAGAGAGAATACATTGTTCGTGACCAGTTCGTCGGCTCCTGACCAGTCAATCGACTCGGTTCCGGTCATGAGCACGTCATCCGTCACCGAGATGTTCTTACCACCGATACCCATCCTCACGATGTTGGATTTTACCCCGTATCCGGCCAGGTTCTGTACCTGGTTAGCCATGAACCACCACTTACCTGATCCGCGGTCTATCCTGAGATGGGAGACACCCTGTGTCGGATCCTCGGTGGTGAACGCGATCTCGTGATCGGATATCACGGTCCGGTCCCCGACCGTCGGGCCGAACGGGAAGATGAGATCTCCGACCCTGATCTCAACCGGTGATTTGAGGTGCATGATGATGTGGTTATTAAATCCGGTGGGAAGGGTTCCCTGGATTTTAACCTGGTTTCCGGTCGAACCATTCCGGACTGCAATAATGGCCGTGTCCACAAGACTCGACGAGCTTTTCCCGAAGATGGCACGGAGGGTTGACAACTGGCTTTTCACGGTCGCATTCGTAACCGGAGAGGCAGAATCGGTGAGATCGAGGCCATAAGCCTCCCAGTGCAGGAACTGGTACCCGTCCGCCGGGATCGCCTGAACCTGACCGGTCATCCCCTTTGCGATTCCTCCTTTCGGCAGGGTGATGGTTCCGGCATTTGCAGGAATGACACTTGTCTTGATCTTCTGCTCGATTGCAGATGCCCCGAGATTGCATCCTTCAGACGGATCAGCTTCGATGAGGTTGTACGTCAGGAGCCAGGGCTGATATGCAGAATATGTCGGGGGTACCCAGGGAACCGGTTTTCCTGCGATTGGCGTGAGAAGAATCGGTTCAACCCGGATGGTATCATACCCGCAGACATCGTCATCGGCGACTTTCATCGACCAGTGGAAGGATATTCCCTGGTTAACCGCATTGGTGACCACGTTTTCTGCCTCCCAGGTATACGATCCGCTCGCTCCGAATCCCAGAACCTTCGCACTCGTCTCTATCTCGTTCTCGACTGTTGTTGTCTGGCTGGTCGTTGTCGTCATCTCGTATTCGGTTGTCTGCTGGGACCCGAGACTCCACTCCAGGTGATCTCCGAGAGAGGTCGCGGTAAAACTCCCTGCATACGGACTCTGTGACCAGTCACGGCCACCCCATCCTCCTGACCAGGAAGCCCAGCTCCAGTCGTCAAAATCATCAAAGTACGGCGATTTCATCATTCCGGCGAGCGGTCCTGATGTTGGCGGACTCGTGATATTATACCCCTGAATATGGGAGGTCAGGGGGTTTGAGGGATCCATCTTGGACAGGTAGAGAATCTCCGGGTTATCAGAGGGTAGATTTCCTTCGTAATCGGCGACATTATATGCATTCGTTATCAGGTTCGGCGAGAGATAGAGAATATATCCATATGAATGGTTCTCTCCCATACTGCACCGGCTGAAGGTATCAGTCGTCGTTTGCTTAAATTCCGTCTCGGTACCGTCCTTGTTTTCAATGGAATAACTGTATCCGGCATCTACGCCGACCCGTTTCTTCAGGAACTCATGTCCATAACTGACTGATGCCTTTGCTGTGGAAGAGCCGGATGTTTCTGTTGTTTTGGTATCCGATTTACTCAGCTCGACCTCTGATGTCACCTCAACGCCGTCACATTCAAACCCGTTGAATGAAAACGGAGCGACACCATCGACAAATCCGACCGGTATTGAGAGATTACCATATGCGGTGAAGTTGGTGGAGGTATCGAATTTCCCCTGGGTACTGTTCGGGATTAAGAGATTCCCATCCCAGAACGTAAGAATAAAATTGCCATCCTGGTAGAAATCGTCGGTATATTTTTTGTCGTCAGGATCGTAGGTGAATCCGACCAGGTAACATGACTCACTATTCGCAGATCCGACGATCGGGGCAACGATGGGGAAGACAGTAAACCCATTATCTGCCATGACTAACGGGAATTCCCCGGATGGCATACCAATAACTACCTTTTGCCAGGTATTTGATCCGAAAGAGGTGATATCGCATGAGTATGTCCCTATTGCAGAAGATTTGGTATTCTCATAATCACCACAGGCGATTGCATTGATATTGTTCGTATGGAAGGGATCTTCAGCATAACACCCTTCGGTGAATGAGACCGTTCGTGGTTTTCCACGGAAGAGGGTTGTCCAGGAATTTTTATCGATCAATGTCTTCTGACCGTATCCATTCGGTCCGATATACCAGGTACATACGGTCTGACCGGAATCGCCTGCCCAGATGAATACAGGATTATCCGGATCCAGGTGAGTAGTAACAAGGCCGTCAAAGAGTTCGGTATCCGGTACCGGGTTGAAACCCGGACGGCTTGAATCATTATTTTTGAGTTGGTATACGGTCTGATAGGTTAACTGGTCCTCTGTCCCCAGAAGTTCTGCCAATGGAATGAACGAGATATCAACATAGGACCCCGCAGAGTTTGTGAACCTGCCAAAAAGGTACACTCCGTCATCTGAACCGAATACCCTGAAGTTGTCGACGTTCTTGCTCATACCGTCGAAAACATAATTCAATTTCTTTGTAACTGCCCAGTTTCCTTTCCAGGTCCCAGAACTATCCTTTCCAAGGGTGAAGGTATCAACATTCAGGCTGCTTCCACCTTTACTGGAGAAGATGAACTCCACCCCGTCAATAAGAACACTTCGATAGCCCGTATTAAACGGAGCACTTGACTGACCGCTGTATTTTATAGAGATTGGAGATACTTTGGGTGGCATCGCATCAAAGTTAATGTGCCCGTTAATAGAGGAGTACGGGATCTGATACAGATTTGTGTTTAAGACAAACTGGCTTGAGGTTTTCTGGGGTTCAGTCTGGATGACCATGAACCCTTCCTCTGGCATAAACATGGTGGGAAGTTTCGTCCCTCCCGGTGTTGAGATCGAATATTTTACCGGACCTCCAAGGTACGCGGTTACCGGTGATGTTCCTACCATGAGTAACAGGATTATACCTAAGAAAATTATCCCTGTTAGTCGCTCATTTGACCTTTTTAGTCCTGACATGACTGAACTGACCTCCCATCCGTAAAAGAACCAGATCTCTTAAACTCGTAAATCGAACTGAATTTCCTGACCTATATGCCGCCGGTCTTCTGGCAATAATTTCAATGATTCCTCATATGGGAGAGAAATACACCATCTGCCAGGTGAGTCTCAGAGAACCCTTCTGTCGTGAGTATATATTAAGATCAATATAAAGATTATTATATTTTTTAAGGAATATTATTTCCTTGTCTTCTCTAATATCATAAAGATACTGATAACCGGTAAGACACGAAATAAGGGTTTATCCAATTCTTCCCTATTCTCTCATACAACCTCTGATTAACCGGTGAAAAGACAATTCGCAATCTGTAGAGATATGTGAATAGTATCAACCTTTTTTCATATCCTATTCATCTCCGGGGTCTTCATCACAGGATCTTTCCCTGGACAACCAACATACTCGATTATAAAATTCCGGGATTGGATATTCAAAGCAGACCGATAACTCAGTTTCTGCCCCCCGGATATCCGATTATTCATCCGCAAGCGACCTAAATGCAGAAGATATATTGTATTTTTCGAGAATCCTGTCGTATCTGGTCTTCCCGTCCGGACCGGTTTCAGTGGAAATACGGTCGAGTGACCGCTGGAATGCATCAACCAGAGTCCGGGGAGTCTCCCGGTTAAATGCAAAATAATAGTCATTCGTCTTGAGGGTCCATACCGGCTCTATCATGTCCGGGTTCTCTGCGAACTGATCGATGAGGTACCGGCCGGGATCCTCGGCATATGCCCAGCCGTCGATGGTTCCGGCTTCGAGATCCGTTATCAGCGTTTTCGGATCGGTTGCATACTGGATATCCGTACATCCAAGACGCTCAAGATCAAGGGCAGCAATATCATCGGTAATCGCTCCGATTCTCAGTCCGGCGAGATCATCCGGACCGGATATATGTGAATCGGCAGCGGTCAGGGTGAAGATGACATTTGGTTCGGTCAGAATCGGTCCGGCCCAGAGGAAGAGATCCTCCCGTTCAGGAGACCGTGCCATGGAGAAAATGGCGGTTCCGGATTGGTTCATCGTCCGGTGATATCCACTCTCCCATGAACCAAGAACCACCTGTTCGTCGGTCAGATTCTCATTCAGACTGGTATAAACCTCTCTGAGAATATCAACCGAAAGTCCCTCCACAGATCCATTCTTCTGGAAATTAAACGGATAATACTCTTCAGTATAATACTGCAAAGCCGGGAGTCCCGATGACTGGTTCCAGACACTTGCGACCTGTTCGTACCCGCTCAGTCCTCCGTCTTCAGGAATGACCATGAGTCGGTGTAATGCCGCTTCAAACGCCGTTACTATTTCATCCGGGGTATCCTTGTTGAATCCATAATAGAGCGGGATTGAATCCATCCGGTAGACAATCCGGTACGATTCGGGCGTTGCGTTCATCAGAGTAATGAAATAATTCCCGGCGATATCTCCGGAAGTAAAGAGATCGATGGTCCCGTTATCAAGCAGCCGGATCAGTTCAAGCGGGTCCGGATCGGTGATGATGTTCTCCGGAGATACGCCAAGATCAATCAGCCGATCCACGGACACATCGGAGGTTACTGCCCCGATAGTGTAATCTGAAAGGTCATCTCCGGATGAGATAGTGATGTTATCTGACCGCCGTGAAAAGAGAACGATGTTGTATGAGGCAAACGGGCCAATCCACCGATACTGATCCTCCCGTGCCGGTGTTCTGGCGATGGAGAAGATAACCGAACCTGTCGTATTCCGGACCGTTGCAAGGCCTTCGTTCAGGGGGACGATATGTACCACTGATGCCGGAACTTCGGCTCCGGCCTCACGGGTTATCGCCGAGAGGAGATCGACTGCAAGTCCCCGGGAAATATTGTTTTCATGGAAATTGAACGGAGGAAATTCCTCGGTTAGGAACATCAAGCCGGAAAAAGAATCTGACACAGGCTCTGCTGTTCAGGGGGTGGTACCTGCCAGGATAAGCAGGAAGACAAAAAGGAACGGAGTAAGATGGAAGGTCATAAGATGAACTACCACCGTCAGGGGATAAAGGTACCGTTTCTACCGGAAAGCAACAATTGTGACCTCACACGAACCGGAACAAACCGGTGATAAAAGGACATATGGTACCATACCCAATCCTCCTGCGCTCTGGTTTCCCGAAGCATACCTCTTCAGATGCAGTATGCATGAAATGTTCCGGGAAGATCGTATATTAGTATCAGACCGCAGAATATCGTCTGAATATGGCTATCCAGACAAAAATGTCTGGATTTTTTCTCTTCCCTTCAGAACCGGGATAAAATACCGATGTACCGGAGATCAATTCGGAAACACTATAAGGAGAGGGGATCAAGTATCGGTTTAAGTCCGTAGGGTGGGTGTATGGACGTCAAACCGCTTTCAGTTTTGCAGGAAGAGGGATGGGTAGCCCTCGTGGAAAAACTTGGTCCGATAGATGCCCTTCGTTTTATTCAGATATATGATACTGGTGGTGACCTCATTGAGGATGATCTCTTATCGCCTGGATGAATAGGAAATCTTCCCCGGTTGGAGAGAAGATCCTACCAGAAATATTGTCTTGATCTCTTATGTCACGGTAATTTAGGGGAAATCAGATTCAGAGAATAACTGGCCAGTTCATTACCGCTTAGGAGAGGATGGCGCTCAATGATCGATGATGGAGATTCATCACGAATACTTCCGATCCGGTAAATAATCGGATTACTAAGCCTCGTTTGGAACAATCATCTGATGTCGGATACAAATAGAACATATATCGTTGAGATTATCGTTTTCATCAGTCAACTGAAGTCAGGTGTACCCGTTATTCTGCCCCGTTGGAATTCAGTATTACTTCGTAATCTCTGTAATAAATGGTTAAAAGGGTTCAAATGTTCCATTGTGAACCTTTCTGAATCCGATCGGATAAACCGCCGTTCCGGTCTCATCAAATCTGACTTCACCGAGGGCACCGGAATAAGTTCGGTTCACATACCATTCATGGATTCCTTTCGGATCATCACCGCTGAGCGCGATTGCCATATTCAGGGTATTCAGGGCATCATACGCTTCCGCACCAAAAAATGTTGCATTCTCTCCATACGATTCAGAATACCTCTTGAAGAACGGATGAGTACGGTTCAGTTCGGGAGTCGTGTATATCAGACCTTCTGCTGCCGGAACATCGGCAAGGGATTTCCGCTCGATAACCCGGGTTCCTACCAGGGGAGCGGATATTCCCGCAGTTCTCAGGAGTTCTGCAACTCTTCCGCCTTCTGAAACGCTGAGTAGCATAATTACATCCGGATTACTCTCCCGGATTTCGGAGATATTCAGGGTTTCATTGACCTTATCCTGATTATATCTGCTATTTAGGACGATTTTTCCCGGGAGGAGATCGTTTAATGCCGTGAAATACATCCTGCTGTAGTCGTTCTCCCCGCCGACGATTGCTATCCGGGAGAATTGATCCAGGTACGAGGCAAGGACAGGAGTCTCCTGAATAACCCCCGGAGTAAAAGTGATCAAACGATCAACCGGCTGACTCCGGTTAATAGATGCACTTCCAAGGGCCAGTTGGACTTTCCCGGTTTCACTGGCATCCGGGTACACTACATTTGTCGTCCAGCTTGAGATCGTGATGACGACCGGAAGGTCCGGGTGGGTGGATTTCATCTTTTCCCAGGTAGAAGACGCGATATTTGCATCGCTTCCTGCGTCCATGATGATTTGCTCAATGGCAAAGTTAGGATTCTCCGGATGAACCAGGTTGAAGGCATTGATACACTCTGTACCTATATCTGAAATAAACCCGCTCTGCATGACCAGGATCCCTACCGGGACTGACGTATTGTCTGAATCTATGACGGCCGGTTCATCCGGACTATCAGCATATGTCGTAATGGGGGGGATCATAACGATTAAAATGAGAAGAATGAGCGTCTGAATGCGAACCATATCTAGTAAGGTTGGGATGAACCGGAATAATATGTGTGATCAGGATACCGGTACACCTGAAAACAGGAGTAATACCTCCTCATGCAAAGAAGAATCGTTAACAGATCCGGTACCCGAATACCAATATGGACTCTGAATCCCCTGAATGCTGTCCCCGGTTTGATCCAAAACCCTGGGATGAGAAATCCTTCGCATGGAAGGAAAAACGGTTCATCAAGGACCGGGTCATCACCTTCTTCTATATCCCCCTTACTTTTGGTTCAGTAATTCAGCGGATGACTGCCAAAGTGGAGGCAGCCGGGGGAGAAATCCCTGACTGGATGTGTCTCTCTGACCATACCTCCCGGTGGAAGATGGATCTCTACCTCGCCGTCGACCGCGAGATACCCGGGGCAGAAAATGTGACGCTCTCTGGTTCATTTATCAGCAGGGTCTACGAGGGCGATTTCAGAGAGACCGGCACCTGGGGAGACGATTTTCGGAAATTTGCTGAACGCATCGGTTTTCTGGTAAATAAGCTCTACATGTGGTACACGACCTGCCCGAAATGTGCCCGGAAATACGGAAAAAATTACGTTGTCTTCATTGCCGAGGGAACAGGACCTTCTCCGGGTGATTCCTGACCGGGGCCATCTCCCCGGTCCCGGGTCACGTTCTCCAGGTACCGGGTGTGCATCCGGTACTCATTCCTCAAGTTTTTTATGTTCTCCCTTCGGGGTATTATTCTGGGAGTGTTTGAATGAAGTGTGTGTGTTTTGGGATCCTGCTTATCTGCATGATCCTCTGTGGTTCGGCTGCAGCAGCCGATGAATCGAATGAAACAGCCTTGGCTGATGGAGTCGAAACGGTCGAAGAGATTGAGGAGATCATCGTGGTAAACACGACGCTCCTGACCCCTGATGCATCGGCTGCCTTCGGATCCATCGATCGGAAGATCATGATGGTCGCCGAAGAGGCTTTTGATTACCTTCTCAGGGGAAACGAGACCGCCAAAGAAGATTTCCTGGCTGAATATGCCACTATTGCTGATGATCTCGCAGCTTTTGAAGCCCTTATCGATACAGGTGATGAACGCTATGCTGACCTGAAGGTGGAGTATGACACTCTCGTCGGAGTGGTGGACGGCATGGGTACCGCCGCAGAGACGATGTTTGCCAGTTACGAAGCAGAAGGAATCGTCCCTGAAGAACAGATTGCTGCCTTCGATAAACAGGTGTATACTGCCACCAATAGCATGGAAGCAATCTGGCAGCTCAATCATGCAACCCGTACAGGACCACGGACGCTTGATGCAACGAGAAAAATGCTCATCTCCACTCTGCTTGAAGCAATCGTGGAGAGTTATGCCTACCCGATCACCGGTGATGTGGAGACCGAGAAAGAAGAGGCCCTTGCCCTGTTTGCAGAGTTCGATACCGACGTTGCAGAGGCCGGTGAATTGTACCCGGATGTCTCCTTTGAAGACCTGAAATCAGTCAAAGCAGACCTGATGGCCGCGGCAGAGGCGATGTTTGCCGGTTACGAGGCAGAAGGATCCGTCACCGCAGAGGAGGCAGACGCCTTCGAAGATGCGGTTGAGACCTTTACTGCCGTCTTTATCACTATGGAAGAAGAACAGGGAGAGATCTGACATCGCCTTCCGACCGGTGATAACCGGTTCTCCTTTTTTATTCTTCGATTTTGCTTAACGGATCATCTTCATGGTGGTGACTCTTTTACGGTTATCCGCATCCGGTTCCCATTTCAAAAAACGGCAGTACATTCGGACCAGAGTACCTGCCGGAAAAATTGATTCCAATATTGTTCAAAAGAACAAGATCAAAAGATCTGTCCGGCTAAAAAGGGCCGGAAAACGGTATCTGTCAGCAGTTCTTCGGACTGTTGTAATTCTCACATTATCCCGGGGATTCTGCCCTGCTGTCCCGTGAAATGCCAGCAAAACGATCCGGGTCGTCGAACAGGGGGGAAAGACGATTACCCCACCTGATCCGGTTGAACGGGTGATCAATATCCCGATACCAGTTGCATCAATGGTGTCCATGACGAAATGGTGACCGGCTCATCGGTATGAATCCATTACCCACCGTATCCACTCACCAGGTTAAAAACCGGAGAATCCGTGATGAAAATGTGAGTATTACGAACCGCACTGCTCCAATCCGGCATGGATATGAGTAGCATGAGGTTTCATATGCGCTCCAATGATCCGTTCATGATACAGGAGAATCGATTCTCCCGGTTTAACATACGGTACCATAGAACGCGGCATCTGGAATATTTCCCCCTGGTCAGTAACAAGAACCACCTGGTCTTCTGTGACCCTGTCAACGATTACTTTACGTACCATTTCACCCACCAGACCGGCCGCCCGACGGCCGACAAACCACGGATGAATCTTCTTCACGATCAATGATAAACCTGATGAAACGATCCTGCTTCTTTCTCTCCACCCGGTGAATAACTGCGCCCTCATCGATCGGAAAAGATAGAGGTATCCGGAGATTGATGAATAAATCCTGAATTTGCTCTTTAATAATGGGGATTAGTGCCCTCCCCCAGAGATATGCATTCTCTCGGAATAGTTTCATTTCCAAATAGTTCTGAGACATAATTATTAACCTGGGAAATGAACCTCTCCTTGTAGAAGGTTGTTATGGATGAAGAGATGAGTGACCGGGCAGCAGAGATGATGATTCGAATCCTTCTCTTCTACCGGGAGTTGTTCAAAAAAGGAAAACTCATGAAACTGACCGGCATCCAGGAAGCCGAATTCAGGCTTATCCACCGGTTGTACTATGAGTCTCCCATGTCCATGTCAACCCTGGGCGGGCAGCTCTACATCTCCCGGCCTCATATGACCACCCTGATAGACCGGCTCATCGAGAACGGGATGGTCGAA
Source organism: uncultured Methanospirillum sp. (assembly GCA_964637135.1). Taxonomy (GTDB): domain Archaea; phylum Halobacteriota; class Methanomicrobia; order Methanomicrobiales; family Methanospirillaceae; genus Methanospirillum. Next base: position 29,002 of record CAZWTX010000010.1, read on the forward strand.
CGCCTTCCCGATCCCGATGACCGGCGGGTAATCAATGTTAACATCACCCAGAAAGGACGTGAAAGTCTCGAAGGGGCCTGTAAGGCACTGAAGAAATCATTCAAATCTCAGGTATCAAGCCTCGAATTCTCTGATCTTGAGATTATTTGTTCTTCCGCTGAAAGGCTCCTCTCGGTCCTCTCCAGGCTCCCCTAACATGACTACGCCAGATCAGCCTAGGCATGCCACTAGTAAAACCGGGCACCGGACTGATCCCGGGAGGGGGATATTTCTTCCTCCTGAACGCATTCTCAACGGAGCATTATATTCATGATTCAATCCCCCAACACAGGCAGACCAGTCGGTACTGCAAACCAACCCTGCGGAGTTTCCTCCCGGAAACATCCCTGGACCCGAGAAATCATTTGCATTCTCATCTCCGGCATTCTCCTTGCCGCCCTCACAGCAACACCGGTCCTCGCCGGAACCAAATATCTCTCTGGATCCCCGGAAATCGCGGTGAGTATCTGTGGAACGAACGAGTTCGCACCAGGCGCAACAGTTCCCCTCACCCTTCAGGTCCAGAACACCGGACTGAACAACATCAAGATCGTCCAGTCAAGTGTTGTTGAACGCGATGATATCCCAAGCACGGCAAAGATGGTTACCGTCGCCCTCAAATCCGGTGAATCACCGATCCTGGTTAAAACCGATCCCCAGATGATCGGCGACATCCTTGCATCCCAGAGTGTTCCGGTAACGTTCGATATACGGGTACCAAATGACGCGAAGGCAGGAACCTACACCCTTCCGGTTGAGATTGACTACACGTATCTCGCTGATGCTGAACAGGAAGGAACCGACAGCATCATCTACCGGTATAACTCCAAGAAACAGACGATCGACCTGCCGTTTATCGTGAAATCTGCCATTAACCTTGAGATAACGGACATAGATGCCGAAAACATCAATGCCGGAGGATCCGGATTCCTTACCCTCACCCTTGAGAACACCGGTTCAGATACCGGAAAAAACGCTATCGCAAATCTGAGCAGGAATGGAAACTCTCCGATCATCCCGGTCTCAAGCAGCGTGTATCTCGGCACCTTTGCCCCAGGCGAGAAAAAAGTGGCAAAGTTCAAGGTTTCCGTTAACAAGGATGCCGAACCCCAGGAGTACCCGATAAACCTGGTGATCACCTACGAGAATGCCGATGGTGAGACCTTAAGCACCCCGATGGAGAAGGTCGGGGTAACGGTGGGTGCAAAGATCAAGTTCACGGTCACGAGCGAACCTCCGACCATCAGCCCGGGACACAAGTCATTCATAGAAGTGACCTACCGCAACGACGGATCTGCCACGGCACACGGGGCAGAGGTCAGGCTGAGTGCCGTTGATCCGTTCTCCAGCAACGACGATCTCTCCTACCTCGGCGACATTCCCCCGGGCGAGAGCGCAATTGCACGATTTGGACTGAACGTGGAATCCGGAGCAGATCTGAAGACATATGGCCTTGATTCCGAGGTCAAGTACCGCGACGCCCTTGATGACACACAGGTATCAGACACCATCAAGGTACCGATCGAGGTCGTGAAAGCCGAAGGACTTCTCTCCATCCTCCTGCATCCTGTCGTCCTTGCCTTTCTGATCATCCTCCTCCTCGGTGGCGCCTACTTCTACTACGAAAACCGACGAAAACAGTCCTCCCGGTAAAACGTCACAGAGAGATAGGACATGGTCTCAATTTTTTCCGGTATCGCTGGCCTCATCGTGAACCGGCCCGGCCTGGTCTCCAAGATCATGCTGGTCCTGATGGTCGCCTCCCTCTTTGGGATGACGATGGTCACGATGCAGACCGGCACCGGCACCTATATGGATGAAAACTCCCCGAAGGGCATCCTGATCGATCATTACACGGAAACGTTCTCAACAGAGACCGTTATCCTCCTCTTCGAATCCGGGGATTCGACCAGCCCGGTACTCCTCCAGTATATCGATTCCATTGAAGAACCGATCGAGAACCTGCAATACGTATCCTCGATCTCAACTCTTGCCGACATCGTAAAATCCCTCAATGACGGGGTAATACCCGCTTCGTCCGGCGAGATGGAAGCAGTTCTCGCAAAAGTTCCCGAAAATATTCTCAAGGGGTATGCCCCTTCAGGAATGTTGACCATGGGAACCATCGGTCTTGAATCAGGACTGACTGACGAGCAGAAGAGCGGTGCCCTTTCCAATCTGCAGAAATTTATCGACAGCACCAGCCCCCCACCAGGAGTTACCATACAGTTAACAGGAAACGCCGCATTCCAAGAGGAGATGAAGAAGGAGATGGGCTCTTCCATGGGCATACTGATCATGGCCGCACTCGCGCTTATGGTCATCGTGATGGGTCTGCTCTTCGGATACGTCAATCACCGGTTCCTCCCGGTTGTTATCGTTGCATCAGGCCTGATATTCACCTTCGGATTTATCGGACTGGCCGGGATTCAGATCAGCATGGCCGTCATCTCGGCATTTCCGGTGATGATAGGTCTCGGGATTGACTATGCAATCCAGTTTCATTCCCGTCTTGAAGAAGAATCCAGGGATCACCCACTCTCAGAAGCAATTCATACCACAATTACCAAGACCGGACCGGCCGTGATGTATGCCATGCTCGCAACCTGTATGGGTTTTGTGGCCATGTTCATATCTCCGGTCCCGATGATGCAGGGATTCGGCCTGGTCAGTATTATCGGGGTGAGTACCTGTTACCTGACGTCACTGATCGGAATCCCGTTGATTGCAATCCTCATCAATTACAAGGCGAAAGGACATGGAGTATCAAAACAGTCGGTAATCATTGATGCCGGACTCTCCAGGATAGCTTTCAATATCGCAAAACGACCTGTCCCCGTTCTCCTGGTCGTACTCTTCGTTGCCTTCATCGGGATCCAGTTTGACTCCCGCATCCCGGTGAACACGGATGAAAACTCCTTTGTCCCACCCGATATGCCGTCGAAGGTAACCCTCGACAAGGTAACGAGGACGATAGGTTCCACCAGCTCTGTACCGATCGTTATCCGGGGATCTGATGTGTTATCCCTTGATTCGGTAAAATGGATGAAGGATTTCACAGATTTGGAAGTCAGGACCAGATCCAAGGTTACCCGGGGAACGAGTATTGCAGATTACGTGATCACGTACAACAACAACCGGATGCCGGAGACGCAGAGTGAACTGGACGAGGTTCTGTCGCAAATACCTGAAGAAATCAGGAAAAAATACGTGAACGGAAACACCGAGGCGGTCATACAGTTCAACACGGTGAAGTTAACCACAACAACCCAGAGCGATCTGAAGAAAGATATCGAAGGTGATCTGTTACTCTACCCTGCCCCGGTAGGAATCAGGACAGATATCACGGGAAGTTTTGCGGTATTTACTGACCTGGTTAACGACATCGTCGAGAGTAAGGAGATCATCACCTATACAGGGTTTATCCTGGTGGTGCTGTTCCTCGGGATTGTCTACCGCAACATCAACGCACTCACACCAATTGTCCCGATTGCTGCAGTTGTCGGATGGAACGGTGTTGTCATGTACGGACTGGGCATTGATTACAACATTATGACGGCGTGCCTTGGTTCGATGACGATCGGGGTTGCCTGTCAGTATACTATCCTCATGATGGAACGCTATATAGAGGAACGTGAGATCACGGACAACGTTATTGAAGCCATCAAGAACAGTACGAGAAAAATCGGCTCGGCGATCATGGTCTCCGGGTTTGCAACCTTCTTCGGGTTCTCAGCCCTGATCCTCTCGGACTTCCCGATCATCAGCACCTTCGGGCTGACCACGATCATCGCGGTGCTCTTCTCACTGATCGGAGCAATTGCGGTAATGCCGGCAATTCTCTCCTTCGTGGATCGGGTCATCCACCGGGTGGAAGAGGTGGAGGAAAAGATACTCCATCACCCGCATAAGGATCGATAATCTTTTCTTTTTTCCGCCTGCCGGGAACCGGGATCAGGCATAAATCCGAAGACATCCTCTCATCTTCATGGCTCCTCCCCACAGGCTCTTTTTCATCCTGCTCCTGGCATTGCCCTATTTCGTGCTCTTTCTCGGTATTCTTCCCGATATCCGGTACGATGCGTTCGCTCTTATGCGCATCTGTGCTCTTGCAGGATTCATCTCGCTCAGTCTTGCGATCAGCATGAACCTTCTGAAATCCAGACTATACGACCTGCTTGGAGAGCCATTCATCAGGATTCATCACTTCTTTGCGATTATCGGCCTTATCCTCATCACCCTCCATCCGGTAATCCTCTCCCTTACCGTATCGAAACTGACGGTTTTTATCCCGGTACTCGGATCACCCGGAGGGATGCTTGCCCAGGGAGGACGGATCGCCATCATTCTGTTTTACCTTGCTTTCCTGGCTGCCCTGTTCAACGGACGTATCGGGGATAGGTGGAGAATTATTCACCGGCTCATGTATCCTGCACTCCTGCTCGGGTTCATCCATGCCGTCATGATTGGATCAGATCTTGAAAACCCGGTGATCAGGGGGGAGATATTCATACTGTGCGGGATTGTGATCATGACCGGGATCTATGCCTGGAATCACCGCCGGCAGAGATAAAACGGCAACCCGCCTCATGTATCCTAGGATGCCAGGGGGATCTCCAATGGTACCGGGAATAAAGCGGGCGGCTCTCGTCAGGTCCGGAGAGTAAACCGATTCATCTCCCGGTTTGTCTCGGCGACCACGTCCTCTATTCCGGTGATGATTCCGGTGATCTGTGATACCATGGCAAGGGCTTCTTCGGCAGTCTCCGATGAGGTAAGGGCATCTTTTGCGGTCTGCCTGACCAGGCTGCTCATCTCCTGGACACTGGCAGTAATCTCCTCGAAAGAGGCGGCCTGTTCCTCGCTTGCACCTGCAACACTTTCCATGTGAGTGCTGATTGACCCGACCGACCCGGTCAGCTGGTTGAAGACATCAAGGGTACTCTTCACTGCCTCAGTCCCTTCACGCACCGCCTCACCGGCATCGGTTATCGCCCCCACGGCTGCATGGGTCTTCGTATCAAGGACCTCGATCATGGAGGTGATCTGGTGGGCAGACTCACCGGCCTGGGTTGCAAGGGATTTCACCTCCTCTGCAACCACGGCAAATCCCCGACCCGCTTCTCCGGCACGGGCAGCCTCAATGGCTGCATTAAGTGCAAGAAGACTCGTCTGATCAGAAATGCTCGTGATAATCCCGATGATCTTGCTGATCTCTTCCATCTGTTTCTGGATCTCGGCGATGATGGTTCCCGTCTCCTCCGAGGTTTTCCGGATCTGCTCCATGCCCTGCTCTGCCTCCGCAGCATGCCGGATTCCGGTCTGTGCAAGAGTATCAGCCTCTGCCCCTGCACGGGCAACGGCTTCCACATTTGCGGTAACAGAAGCAACCGTCGTGGTCATATCCTCCATTGCCTTGAGAACCTGAACAATTCCTTCCTCGCTCTCAGCGGCTGTTTTCTTTGTCTGATCGGCATTATCAGCGATAGAGGAGGCACCCTGCCGTACGGCCTCGATCCCTGACGATGCATTCCCGGCATTGGAGGCAAGTCCTGCCATCCGGGTGTTGATAGCAGTAAGGGCATGCGAGATCTCGGCACCGATAGCATCAAGAGCCTCGCGGAACGCGATGAAGTCCCCTCCAGCAAAGACATCATCTGAGAACCGGGCATTGTAATTACAGGCAGCGTACTCCTGGGAGAGCCGCATCGCCTCGTGTACCGGCTGAATCAGGGCATCGAGGGTGGCATTGAACCCGACGATGATCTCATGATATGAACCTTCAAGTGATCCGGGATCCCCCCTGACCGAGAGATCTCCTCCGGCAGCACGGGCAGAGAGGGTTTTTAGTTCCCGGATAACCGAGGTAAGGGCTGAGATCGTCCCATTGAGGGCAGGTGTGATCTGATCATCATCACCCTTCGGCTCCAGCCTGAGCGAGACATCCCCCGCTGCGATCTGCCGCATTGCCCCGGTTACGTCATGTTCGAGGTAATCACTGAACTGGTCGAAGAGCCGGGCAAGATCCCCGAGTTCATCCTTTCTGTCAAGGTTCAGCCTTCTGCTCACAATCCCTCTGCTCATCCAGGTGAACTGTTCCACAATCCGGTCTAAGGGACGGGTGATGCTTCTTGTCAGGAAAAACGCGAAGAGAAGCGAGAGAAGCAGGGCGCCGGCTGCAAGGCAGGCCATGATAAAAATTGAAGATTCTTTCGTCTCTTTTGATGCGATCGCCTTTGCTTCAGCTTCCCGGAGGTTGGCCTCTTTCAGAGCGGTAAAGGTATTCGCAGTCGCCCGTCGGGCATTGGCATGTCTCCCGCCGTTCATGATCGAAACCTTTGCCTCCCCAAGTTTTCCGGCAGCTTCAAGACTGAAGACCTCCTGGGCGGCTGCTTTATACTCAGCCCACTGTTCCTTGAAGAGTGAGAAAGACTCCGCAACCTCGGGCGACATCTCATGATCCTCAAATTCGACGAGAAGCGACTCGATCAGAACTGTTTCATTCTTCATTCTGCTTTCATCGCTGGCAAACTCCTCGGGTACCGCAATAGACCGAAAGACGAGGGCCCGAATCGAGTTCAGGGAGACCTCGGTGTTGGCGATTGCGAGCATTGGTACGGTATTCTCCGTGTACATCTGGTCCATGTTTCCGTATATCCGGTCCATCTGGAAGGAACCGTAGATACCGACCGACAACATGAGCAGACTGACCAGGATAAAGCCCACGATGAGCTTTTTTCCAATGTGAATGTTATCCAGAAAGGTTAATGATGCCACATTTCCCACCCCCCGGGGCAGATACAGAATACCTCCTTTACCTGCAACGTGATAAACCTTCATCTGCCGCTCTATCTGCCGGAGATATCGGCATCATTTGAACGGGCAGGGCAGATACAGACCGGATCAGGGATGCCCCAAAATTACCCCCTGCATGCCATCATCGACGGAATCGAACTATCGTCAGGAGAACTGGGTACATTCACCAGACCGGAAGCATTCATTCCGCTCTTCGTGGATCACCGATCACCCATCTCCTCTGCACAGAGATCGATGAGGAACTGGCTAAACTCCTCCGGAATGGCAGAGTGGTCCCGGTTACCGGAGCCCGTGAGAAAATTGAACCATCTGATGCGGAGTTCTTTGATGGTCGCAATCGTGTTCAGAAATCAATCTCTCCGCTCGCAGGCTACAGGGTTCCCGATGACCGGCTGCAGAACGGATCAGGATCACCAGCCTGTTTCGATGGCTTTATTGATGGGTAATACAAGTTCACGTATCATCATCGGAGCGTATGGATGAGAGACCGAGCATGGGCAGTCAGATGGGTACAGGGGAACAACCAGTCGAAAAAATCATATATCAATGCTATCTTCTATCCCGTCCTGATGGCAGCCTTCCTCGCAGTCTGCTGTTGTGGGTTTACTGGTGCATCAGATACTGATCCCAATACGGGCAATCCTGGAGAGAACCTCTCCCTTATGGCTGTTGCCGCTTTTGAACAGGGAGTCCAATTTCATACAGCCGGAGATCTTGAAAAAGCAATATCAGCATACGGAGAAGCAATAGAACTCGATCCTGACAGACCTGCCTACCATAAGGCACTGGGATATGCATACCGCCAGACTGGTGATTACCAGTCAGCAAAAGAGGCATTTCATCGGGCATACAACCTGAACAGTTCAGATTATGAAGCAGGTTATCAGACCGGTCTCTCCCTTTTCCAGCTCGGTGAATATGCCCGGGCGGGAGAGGTTTTTGATGATATCGCCATGACCGGTGATCCAATTCCGGCCCGGGTTTTTCGTGGAATATCACTGTATATTCAGGAGCGAAATGAAGAAGCTGAATCAGTATTTCGTGAAGTATTAGCCCAGGATCCAGACAACCTTCTTGCCCAGTACTGGAACGCCCAGGTTCTTGCAGTTGAAGAGCGATACGAAGAGGCAATCGGGATATATCAGCATGCACTCACCCGGTACCCGTCTGATCCGCTCCTTTATGCGGGATTGGGGGATTGCATGCTGGCAACAGGCCGGTACCCCGAAGCAGAAGAGGCATACCTGAACTCCCTCTCACGGGAAGAAAATCAGCCGATGGTCCTGCTTGGTCTTGGAATAGTCTCATTAAAGACCGGTGATTTTAAGGGAGCAGAGCAGAATCTGAAAAGATCTCTTGAGATAAATCCGGATAATCCGCTTGTGATGTATAATCTCGGACAGGTGTATGTAGCCCTTGGTGATGATATGAAGGCAAAAGAGGCATTTACCCGGGCATCAACCCTATCATGACCTGATGGGCAGATGGTGGGGATTCATCAGTTCCTGATGACATGGGTACAGACATCAATCATAGGAAAGGTTCATATCAGATAATCCCCCTTTTCAGGGCAAATCATTATCCGACTACATAGAAAAGATAGTCCTGATGTCAGCAGGCTCCCGGATCCTCCTTTTCTTGATCCTTCTTATCACGGTTCCAATTCTTACCGGGGCAGAAGTCAATGAAAATTCGACATTTCTGACTGGTGAGAATCCCGGTGAAATATCTGGTCCGGACCAGGTCATCCCGTCAGTACCCGATAACGGGGTCGAAGGCGGGGAGACCGGGGATGATATGAATCTGGAAGAGGAGGAACTGCCAGCGGACAGCGTGGACACTGAAGATGCAGGTACAGAAGAAGACACGAACCTGATAATCACCGATAATACAGAAACACCCGGAGAAAACAAAGATCCTGTCACAGTAACCGATCCTGAAACTATCGCTCCGGAAGAGGAAATTCAGGAAAAAATCGACGAGAGGATTGAATCAGCATATTCAACCCTTCTCACCTCTTCTCCCCCGGTAATTGAGCAGGATCCGGATAATGTAAATGATATTCCTGGGGATACCTACGAAGGGGGAGATCCGGAAGATTTCTCCCTCTCCACTTCTTCATCTGATAATTCAGACACAACCACCGTTGCTGATGAGATGGAAACCCTCGCGACGACCACCCCGTTTAAAATCGATCCGTCAACCATGAACACCGCTGGTGGCGGGTACAGCCAGACAACCGGGTACGGATGGATTGACGGCGGAGGGAGCGAGAACTCATATTTCCGGATCACCCTGTCTTCGATAGCAGAATATCCGGTAGAGTTTCACCTTGTCAGCAGTTTCACGACAAAGGCGATGTATGCCATCCTGATCCAGGCATCATACGTGACTATCAGCGGTATTGATCTCACTGCATCATCGACCGGATCATCTGAGCAGGTTAATACTATCACCCATACCGGCACCGGGGGAGCCATCACAGTAGAATCCGGGTACACCGGGGTTAAACTGGTGAATGTCGATGTCGATGCATCAAACGGTCCGGCCGTAAAGGTTGACGGATCATCGGTTGATATCATCGGAACGGATAATCCTGATGCCTATCTCACCTCGTACAACGGGGGGGCAACCAATGAACACTGGGGAACCAGCCTCACTTCAACAGCAACAAACGGATACGGATACGGGCTGCTTCAGCAGTCAACATCACGGCCCTCATCGATTACGGTCACCGGGGATGGAGGAGGAGGAGTTTCAGTATCCGGCTCTTATACCGGAGCAGAAGTCAATCAGGGAACTCTGGCTCTGGGCGGGGATAATATCACCATTACCGGTACAGGATCTGCATCCACAAAAGACAGCGGCGTGACGGTAATCGGCACAGGCACCCTCACCTCGACCGCAACGAACACCCATATTACCGGACAGGAGTATGGGATATCCGCAAATACCGGAAGAATCTCGATCACAGGAAGCGACAGCAGGATATCCGGGGGACGGAGCGGTATTTACCTGACAGGGGATCGGGGATCCTCTGGAACCGGGGGAGTCACCATCGGTGAGGATGTCGGGGTATCCGGATCGACCGGGTATGCCATCGAACTTGACGGCCCGGCCAATTATGTAGGGGACAGGGCAATTACCCTCTCAAACTCATCAAATCTCGACGGCGGACTCGGGAAGACCGGTGGTGCCCCGGGTTCAGGGAATGAAGTTATATCAGATAATGCCGCAGTTACCATCAGTTCCGGAACCGGTTCACCTGATTACCAGGTAACGATTACTCTTTCAGCTATCAGCGGCTCGGAACCTTACAATCTCCGTATCCTGGACGAAGAAGGGGATCTCATCTACCTGATCGATGACTGGGAAAACCTCCCGGCAGGAGTGACATACGACGATATTGCCGGAACAGTTTCGTTCTCATCAGGAACATTCTCGATCTATACGGCAGTAAAGGAAGAGATACCTGCACCTGCACCGGGAGGATCAGAACCAGAATCAGTCGAAGCAGTATCCATGGAGAGCGAAGAGGAGGGTGAACCAACCCTTGAGGATGTGGCCCAACTCGAAGGAGAACTCGCGGATCCCTCAGAAGTAGTGCGTGAGGCTGCTATCGATTCAATCCATGGAATCATCTTCCTCTCTGGTGCATCCGTGGAAGTCAAATCTGCGGCTGCAGAAGCATTGGCCGATTCGGTTCGTTCTGCACCGGCGGCAGCTTCCATTTCCGGGGTTACGATCCTTGGAGCGATCCTTACGTCCACAGATGTATCAGCAGAAGCAAAGGAGAGTACCCGGGCAGCATTATATCTAGTTTTCACGGGAGAGAGTTCCCCGGAGATCAAGTCTGCCGCAACGGTTGCTGTTGCCGGTAGCCTGGCGGCAAACCCGCTCCTTGCGACCGGGGATGATATCAGGATTCTGTCTGTCGCCGCAGGTTCCGGGGAAATTACCGGGGATGCAGCACAGGCATCGCTGGACACCACCGTCACATTACTAAAGACAGGATCCGTCGAGACAATCACAATACAGGAACTCATCACCCTCCTCGTCCAGGAGTACCCGGATACTCTCGATATGTCCGGACTCATGGCCCTTGCAGACGATCCCCTTATTGATCCTGAAATCCGGGATTGGATATCCGGGTTATAATAACCGGAGTCAGATATCAGACAACGGCGGACTCAGGGAGTTCCCCCCCGTCCTGGTAATCAGGATGAACCTCTTCCCTGATGAGGAATGAAAGGAGGACGATCACTAGCCCGAAGATGAAGGTCACGAAGAACGTGAGGTCAAACCCGGCAGCAAGAACCTCCATCTGAACCGTTACCGGTGCACTTCTGGTAACATTGTAATGGGAAGCGATAGAGATCATCCCCTGGATAAAGACAAGATTAAAGAACGCAATCCCGATGGTGAGCGGGGCAAACCGTTCCAGACTGGTCAGCGACGAGACCATTCCCTGGTACTTCCTCGCCGTGGAGCTCATCACCAGGTTTGATACCGGGGTGATAATTAGGCCGAGCCCGAACCCGATGACAAACAGACAGGCGATCACGAACAATACCGGGGTATCTGCCCGCAGATGCATGATCAGGAAATAACCAGCTGCCAGGGTTATGGCTGCCATGATACTGATGATCCGTCCGCCAATCCGGTTATACAAGGACCCGGCAAGGATCCCGGATATCATCATGGCAACCGAGAGCGCCGTCAGGATCAGACCTGATGTGGAGGTGGAATATCCTCCCACGTACTGAAGATAGAACGGGAGAAGATAGTTTATCCCAGAGAAACTGAAGAAGACGAGCACCAGGATACAATTTGAGAACAGGAAATTCCGGTTGTGAAAGAGCCTGAGTTCGAGAAGGGGATCTTTGCATGTCAGTTCCTGCCGGATAAAAAGGGCAAGAATGAGGATTGCAAGAACCAGGGACGTCAGGATCACCGGTGAGGTCCAGCCAAGAGTATCTCCCTCGGTTACCCCGAAGAGGAGGAGAGCAAGGCCGGAAAAGATCAGGGCAGCTCCCGTCCGGTCAAAGGAACCGGGATGACTGATGTGCTCTCCGGACGGGATGACCCGGATACCAAGCACGACCGCCAGGATACCAACCGGGACATTGATGAAGAAGATCCAGTGCCAGGAGAGGTACTCGGTCAGGAGACCGCCGATAGTCGGCCCGATTGCGGTCCCAAGAGCGGCAACCGTCATAATGATCCCCATTGCCTGTCCTTTCCGTTCCCGTAGGATGTATGCATTCACCATCGCCGGGGCGATCGCGGTGATCATTGCCCCGCCGATTCCCTGGAACACCCGCGAACCGATGAGGCTCAGGAATGAACCGGTCAGATCCGGGAGCACGGCACAGGTGAACGAACCTGTGGTGAAAATGATAAAACCGGTGATAAAAACCCGTTTAAACCCGATAACATCAGACACCTTCCCGAAGATCAGAACACAGCCGGCCATAACCAGCAGGTAGATCGTTGAGACCCAGCTGACCGTGCTCGTGGAGAGATCAAACGAGGTCGAGATGGTGGGGAGGGCGATATTGACGATCGTTCCATCGAGCGCCCCCATGAAGGTTGCAAGTGATATTGAGAGGATTAGCGGGATGTCGCCAGACATCCGCCGCTCGGGTGAGGCTTTCATAATACATATGGCGGCTTAAGAGGTAAGAATCGTCTCCCGGCGACTTGGGCTACCCAAGGATCAGGGAGGGGAATCCGTCCATCGGGAGAAAGCTCTGAGGGCCGGCCAGAGAACAAGTACCGGCATCGTTCCGATAAGAAGGAATACCCACTGGAACAGGTTCAACGGAACCGTTCCAAAAAGACTCCCCCCGTACTGGACGATCAGTACCTGGATCAGAATGATTCCTGCCATGATCAGAAAGAAGATCGGATTGCCTTTCAGGAGCGGGGGCATCACCCCGTTGATGCCGCGACAGTTTATCCCGTTCCATACCTGTGCAAGGACAAATCCGGAGAAGAACGCGGTTGCCTGCTCTGCAGGAGTGTCCATGAGCGGAATGCCGAGCGTCAGGAGGATCACACCAGCCAGAATATACACCGCGGCGGTGATGAGAATGGCTCGCATCATGTATGGGGTGATCACCGGGGCATTCCGGGGGATCGGCCGCTGGTTCATCAATCCCGGATGCGGGGCCTCTGAACAAAGGGCAAGAGCAGCGAGGGAATCCATGATGATGTTGATCCAGAGCAGTTGGATAATCGTAAACGGCGGGGGAAACCCAAGCACCGGAGAGAGGACAGTGATCACGGCGGCCGAGATGTTGATGGTCAGCTGGAAGATCAGGAACCGCTGGATATTCTCGAACAACGCCCGTCCCCACCAGACCGCCCGTTCTATCGTCGGGAAAGAATCATCAAGAAGGATGATATCGCTTGCTTCCCGGGCAACCTCGGTCCCGGCAATCCCCATCGCAAGTCCGACATCCGCATGACGAAGGGCTGGTGCGTCGTTGGTTCCGTCGCCGGTCACCGCCACCACCTCACCGTCTTCCTGAAGTGCCTGCACCAGCATGAGCTTGTCATGGGGCTGGGACCGTGCCAGCACCTGGAGATCCCGCGACACCTGCTGCCGGGAACGGTCGTCAAGATCCCTGAATTCAGGACCGGTGACAACGAATCCTGTGGTCAGGATCCCGGTCTCCCGTGCGATCGCGGCAGCCGTCTCCGGGCTGTCTCCGGTGACCATTTTCACGATAATACCGGCATCACGGCATGTGGCAACAGCCTGTGGGACATCCGGCCTGACCTCATCCCTGATTCCGACATACCCATCCCAGACCAGGTTATCCGGTTCTGTTCCGGGCGGGGAGAGAAGGGCATGGGCAAAGGCAAGGGTCCGCATTGCCCGGCCGGCAAGATCGTGAACCCGGGCAAGGTCAGGGGCCGGGCTGCATCGGGCGGCCACTACCTCCGGGGCCCCCTTCACAAGAATGATTTCCCGGCCGGCGATGATAACCGTCGTTGACATTAGTTTCTTCTGCGAACTGAAGAGATCCTGTGATACCGGCGGGTAGCGGTTCCTGATATCCTGGTATCGTATCCCTGCACGATGCAGCCATCTGAGCAGGGCACCTTCGGTGGAGTTTCCGACCGTTCCCATCCTGCCGGCGGCCGCATCAAGTTCCGCCGTACTATTAACCGCTGCATTCAGGGTCACCCAACCGGCAGCGGTCTCCGGCACCCCCGTGACATCTTCCGGTACTTCGATTGGAGATGCTGCCACCTCCATCTGGTTCATCGTGAGCGTTCCGGTCTTGTCAGTACAGATCACTGTCACTGCCCCGATGGTTTCACATGCACTAATACGTCGTACCAGACTCGACGCCCGGGTCATCTTCCGCACACTCAGGGCAAGAGAAACGGTCACGCTCACCGGGAGGCCTTCCGGAACAGAGACTACGATAATGACCACGGCGTACATCACTGCATGGAGGAGAAGCCGGATCACATCGAGGAAACTTCCGGGAGGATTCGGGCCAAAGAAACCCTGGAAGAGAATGAGACCGATGATCAGGGCAGCCATGAGATACCCGAACCTGCTGATCAGGCCGGCAAGGTCGCCGAGTTTTACCTGTAGCGGTGTCTGCGGTCTGACGCCCGCGGCAAGGGAAGCAGCAATCTCGCCCATCCGGGTATGGTCCCCGACACCGGCAGCGACCATTTTTCCCCTGCCTGCAGTCACGTAGGAACCTTTGACGACGATATCATCAGGGTTCTTTTTTACCGCCTCGCTCTCGCCGGTAAAGGCCGATTCGTCGGTTTCCATTCCCGGGCAGTGGATCAGGTACCCGTCTGCGGGAATCATATCACCGGCTTCCAGGAGGATAATATCCCCAACGACGATATCCCGCATCGGGACTGACGATGCCTGACCGTCCCTGATCACCTTGATGCCGGTATCCTCCCGCATCGCGTTCAGTGCATCGAACTCACGATTACTTTTGTATTCGGTCAGAAAGGCGATGGTTGTCGCCAGGATAACCGCAAGCAGGATCCCGACGGTATCAATGAGACTGTTCCCCTCTGCGACTGCCACCACAGCAGAGAGGAGCATTGCCACGAGCAGGATCCGGATGATGGGATCCTCGTACTTCTCAAGGTACTGTTTCCATGCAGGAACCCGTTTCGGGGGTGTCAACTCGTTCTTTCCGAAACGACTTCGTGACAACTCGATATCAGGAGCTGACAATCCGGTCCGTGGGTTGACGGGGATGTCAGGGAGGGAACGCATATGATGAATCCATCGTCAGTGAATATCAGTCTGGTGGCTCACAATGCAATAGTACCAGATATGATCCCATTCATCCACTGGATGCTGCGGGACAAGTGAGAAACCCTATAAATCCTGAGCCCCGATAGTACCGTTCCACAGCAATTCCCGGACTGAAGAGAGACTCTGAAGCAGTTTCTCATGCGGGAATGGTGAAATATCCATGAAATCACAGCGTGACGCCGGTCTTACCGGCAGAATTTTTCTTACCTGGGTACTGCTCCTCCTGGTTTACCTCATCTTTATGGGCATACTCATGGCACTCGGGCTCCCATCGATCTTCATCATCGTGATCGCGGTGGGGATGGGACTTGTCCAGTACTTCTTCTCAGACAAACTCGTCCTCATGAGTACCGGCGCCCGGATCACCGAACCAGACGAAGCGCCCGGACTTCACCGGATGATCGAGGCGCTCTGTATCGAAGCCGGCCTTCCAAAGCCACGGGTGGCAATCATGCAGTCGCCGATGCCGAACGCGTTTGCCACCGGACGCAGCCCGAACCATGCGGTGGTTGCGGTCACTGACTCGATCATGCGAACCCTGAACGAAGAGGAACTCAAAGCGGTACTTGCCCACGAACTCTCCCATATCAAGAACCGGGACATCCTGACGATGACCGTGGCAAGTTTCGTTGCCATGATCGCTTCCATGATTATGAACAACTTCCTCTTCGCCTCACTCTTCAACCGGGAACAGGGCGGAGCCTGGATCATCGCCGGCATCGTCGCAACCGTCGTATGGCTCATTGCAACGCTCCTTATGATGGCGCTCTCCCGGTACCGGGAATTTGCCGCTGACCGTGGTGCCGCTTACATAACAGAGAACCCTGATGCCCTCATATCGGCCCTGAAAAAGATCAGCGGAAGGATGGACAGCCTTCCTGCCCAGACAAAAGCTGCTGCCGAAGGAGCCAACGCCTTCTATATCATCCCGGCAATCTCCGGCCAGTCCCTCGCAGCACTCTTCTCGACGCACCCTGCCCTTGAGAAACGCATTGAAAATCTCGAGAAGGTCAGAAGCGAAATCCGGGGCTACTAACCCATTTTTCAGATTAAAAATCTCATATGACCACCGGTTGCCACCCGGTGATGCCTGATCCATAAACAGGTATCCGTACAAGGGATCACCATCAATCCATCACCCCTGACCGTGGCTGTCGGCCTCAAAGACACGATACCGCCATCCTGATCCCGGAACGGCTATCTCGAACTCAACGCCGTTCCCGAAAATTCCCACTTCGCGGATGGAAATCTCGGTCAGGGCCAGAATCTCCCGGATCAGAAAGAGACCGAGTCCGGTATTTTTCCCATGGCCTTTCTTAAATATTAACTCCTTTTCAGCATCAGGTACACCAGAACCGTTATCGGCATACCTGATGATCAACGGCTCTCCCTCTTTCTCCGGGGGAGTGGCGGTGATCCGGATCTCCGTTACATGCTCTCCGTGTCGGCGAGAATTCTCGATCAGGTTGTATATCACCTTCTCAAGCATCTGGTCTGCGTAGATCTCAAACCAGTCAACCGACGATATACATTCTACCCCATCAAGCAGACAGGTTATCAGCCGGGAATAGAGGATTGGTTCAATTCGTTGCCATATTGGTTCTTTGACGCCGAGCTCATCGTATTCTCGCGTAAACTCGATCAGATTCTGGATATCACTACTTGCCTGGCCGATTGCGAGGCAGGCTTTTTCCAGATCGGTGCCCTTGACAGATGGGGCAAAGAGATCAACATATCCGCTTATTACCGTGATCCGGTTCAGGATATCATGCCGTGTGATACTGCTGAGGATTCGGATCTTCTCCCCTGCCAGCTTGAGGGCCCTGTTTACCCTGATCACCTCCTCCTCTGCCTTCTTCCGTTTGGAGATATCAATAAAACCGCTGATGATTCCTGCAATTGCTCCTCCCGCATCGTACCAGGGAGTGAAGATAGCAGTCGTCCATTTTGGCTCCTTCACCCGGGGGAACGAAACATATGAGTCGGCTATCGTTATTGCTTCCCCGGCAAGGACTTTCTCATAATTATCCCCTGCATCGGTCTCCCTCAGAAACGGAAACAGTTCAAACGGAGTTTTTCCGAGTGCATCCATTCTCATGACCCCGGTAAACATCTCCATCATCGGGTTCCAGTACCGGTGGCAGAGGGTGCGGTCGAGGACGCAAATTCCAATCGGCAGCTGGTTGATGACTTCACGGATAAACTGCTCCTTTTCGGTGAGTTCTGCCTGACTCTTCTGTAATTCGTTCAGGGAGAACCTGAGATCGTCTGAGATCGTGAGGAGATCCTCATTCATCCGGTTGAGCTGCTGGTTTTTCCGATCAATTTCCTCCCTGGTTCTCACCAGTTCTCCCCATGAACGGGCATTCATGATGGCGAGCCCGATAAACCGGCTCATCGAGAGGGCAAGGTTGAGGTACTCGCGAACCCGGTCCTGTTCCTGCACCCCGGATACCTCGAGGATACCAATAAGTTCGGCCTGATACCGGAGTGTCAGGAAAAAACCCGAACGATCAGGGATAAAACCCCACTCCTCTCCCGCATACGCGAGAAGGGGCGAGGCGGCGGGATCCCCGCATACCTGGCCGGGGCTCATGAATTCTGCCCCGGGAATCCCGGCTTCAAACCGGATGTACCGGACCGACCGGGGACCATACAGGGTCTCAAAGACCGTCAGGATCTTCCCAATCACCTCATCTTCATTGGTAATCTGGGCAATCCCGGACAGGAATGTGATTGAAGCCATCTGCCTGGCAAGTTCTTCTCTGATCCGGAGGAGTCGTTTCTGAGATACTGAACGTTCGCGCCTGAGTTCCCATTTCGTTACCGCAAGATGTATAATGGCCTCAAGGAGAGATGTCCCGACCGACACCTTACGGACCGGTAGACCGGAAAATTCTTCAAATGAACGAATATCCTGCTCATCAACAGGGAGAATCCCGGTATCCACAATGGAGACACCCGTCAGGTTTCGGGAGAAAAAATCAGATCTCTCGTCGGGATTAAAGCCCATCAGGGATACATGATCTTTCCATTTTTTCATCCAGGATGGATACACGAGGTATGCACCGGCAGCGACCAGCGAGGAGATCTCATACGATGGGATCACGAGTTCAAGGCAGGTATCCGGGCCGGCATGGACAATCCTTTCTCCAAACAGCCCCTCCTCTGCGATCTGCCGTGTCCCGAAGAAGAGGCCTTCCGCTCCAGGCGGGAGCATCCGGTTGATCTGGTCTGCTCCCGTTACCAGCTCGTGGTGTGAACAACTACACATATGCGGATAAAAAACGGATTCAACCCCCTGCCACGCGGCTTTTTTCAGGACATGCCTGACCTCCGGTTCAAGAGTCTCGCAGAAGAAAAGACAAAGACCAGGTTTTTTTTCAGGTGACAATTGGATAACTCCCGAACCGGGTTGCCGCTTCACGAATCGCAAGGAGATTTTCATCGGGAACCTGGAGGGGAATCTCCCCGTGGTTATCGCTCAGGATAAACCCGCCACCAGGTGCTGCGATGCGGATGAGCCGGGAGACCTGGTCTGCTACCTCCTCACGGCTCCAGTGTACCATCGCTATCCCGTTCAGGTTTCCGATGATCCCCACCTTTCCCCCGGCCAATGCTTTTATCTCCGATATATTCTCACTTTCTCCAAAGGCGATGGCAGCGGTTCCGGTTTCAATAACCCGGTCAAGAATGGGAAGTACCCGGGCTGACGCGAATGCGGTTGCCACCGGCCCGGGTATCTGTGGAATCACCTCCCTGGCCACACGCCACCCGGTCCGTTCGTATAGGGCCGGGGGGATGATCATCGGCGAGGAGACCGGGTCAAAGTAGATGATCGCATCTGCACCGGCTGCGATCTGGGCTTTTCCCCATGCAATACAGAACTCACTATTTATTGCAATAAGGCGATCAAAGCGCTCCGGATCGGTATACATCAGTTGAAGATATGCCTCAAACCCCATCTGCATCACCGGGAGGGAGAGGGGAGCGATGACAACTCCGAAGATGGGGGCATCATCGGGGGAACCGGCCTTAATCAGGCGTATTGTCTCGAGCACCATCGCAAGGCACGCAGTCTCGTGGACCCGGGGAACCGTGATGGTATCAATAGCAGCCCCGCTCGTAATGATCGGCCTGCCGCTGTTTGGCGGACCATCTTCACGGAACAGGATCGAGCCACCGAACGCCTCGAAATCAACCGCCCCGTAATGGAATCCGAAATAGGCATCGGTTCCGTACTTCTCCCTGATATGCAACTGGCCCCTGGCAACATGGTCTGAGGAGGTAAAAAAATCCGCATGCCTGATCCCCAGATCTTTTGCAGCGTGCATTGTTGGGTTGAGCACGAGGGGCACCCGGTCAGGCTCCTGAAATCCGAGTGCCGTCATGATCCGATCCCGTGAGCTCATCATCGGAATCCCTCCAGATCATGGATGGCCGGAATGACATCAGATGCTGTCACACAGACACGATCAGCTCCGACTTCGGCGCCAAGGCCGGGATCAATCCTGAACGGGGCTCCTCCGACAATAACCCGGGTTCCGGTACCGGCCAGGAACGAGGTGACTTCCCTGACCTTCAGGGCTGACGGGAACATCAGGACAGAGATCAGGAGGATCTGGATGCCATCCCTCGCAAGAAGCGGCAGGAGACCGGCGACGTCCTGGTGACCGTACCGCACCGGAGTATATCCCGCTGATTTTAAAACCGAGGAAACAATCCGCTCGCCGAGCATATGATAATCGTCAAGAACCACCGTTGCGATCCGGGTGTCTCGGCCGGGAAGCCCGGCCGGGTCAGGTATCAGGAGATCTATCGCCTCTTCGATCAAGGTGCCGGCCATGTAGACCTGGGAAAGAGCAAGATTGCCTTCTTCCCAGTTTTGTCCTATCTCTTCAAGAGCCGGTACAACGAGGTAGTCGATAACCTCACCGGGAGTGGTATCCTCAATGGCTTCATCGAGGATCTCACGGATAGTGACACGATCCATCCCGATAAGCGCTGAGACGAGTCCGGTCACCGCATCCTCCCGCAAAACGGTGGTCATGCACGGAGATTAGACGTTTTCGGGATATAAATATAGATCCCCATAGCGAGGCCATGAGGCGGTTACCAGCCAGGTACAGGATACATCAGGCATACGGAGCCGGAATGAAAGGAAACAGATCGTGTTATCAATCTCCATTCCACCAATTGCCGGTATCATCCATTAAATCAGTTCAGGTCATGGAGGCATGTCATGCCAGATGAAGATATGGTACCGTACAGAATACGGTTCTCTGCCCGCAGGGTCAGCAGGATAATCCCCTATAGCATCAAACCGATACGGATCGTGGAAATCATCCGGTGCACAGGAATACCGGGTCAGCGAAACGATCCTCATTGTAACCAGCTGCAAAACCTCAGGGTTCTGGAACGGTCCGTAGCCGGAGCAGTTCTGTCCGTTGGAGAACATACATGCAGGTGATCAGGATTCAATCTCTTCCTCCGGTTGGGTATGTTGCACTCGGAGGATGCTGCGGGTCAGTTCTCAGGTTCCTGATCAGTGATCCCCTCCCGGTTCCAGCCGGGACATTCCTCGTGAACGTCACCGGATGTATCGCGATCGATATCCTGATGTACCACTCGATCTTCACCGGTGCCTTCAGCCGGGAGGCAAGGATGTTCCTCGGGTTCGGATGTATCGGATCCTTCACAACATTCTCGGCGTTTGCCACGGAAACAATTACCTTCAGCCCGGTTTTTGGAGTGATCAATATCCTGGCAAACCTTCTCTGCGGACTGCTGGGTATCTTCATCGGCAGAACGATCGTGCTCTCTCATCGGAGGCCGTGATGGAGAATGTCCTTCTTGTGGGGCTTGGAGGAGCGATCGGAGCCTCGCTTAGGTATATCCTCTCCGGGCTTTCTCCTATCCGGGGGATCCCGGCCGGGACAGCTCTCGTGAATATCTCCGGGAGCATCATCTTTGCATTCGTTGCCTTCTCACCATCTCCCGGGTCCGCCTATTTTCTCATCGATGCCGGAATCCTCAGCGGGTACACCACCTTTTCAACCTTCAGTTTCGAGGTCTTCCGGATGCTGGAAGATCATGATTATCTCCATATGGCAGGTACCATTCTGATCAATCTTGTCGGGAGCATCGGAGGGGCCTTTCTCGGCTATATCCTCATAACCCGGCTGGTATAGGAGGGGATCCATGTTTGATGACGGAATGTTGCTCAGGATGTACATCGCTGAGTCGGCAAAAATCGGAAAAAAGCCGGCCTATAAATTTCTCGTTGAATTCTTCCTGTCCAGGGGCTTTCCAGGATGCACGGTCACGAGAGGAATTACCGGGTTCGGCCATGAGCATACGATCCACACGGTTGATGTCCTCAACTTCTCGTTCGACCTCCCGCTGGTCATCGATGTCATCGATACCAGGGAGCGGATCCTTTCCATTGCCGAGGAGATCGAGCGTGAAGGATATGTAAAACACGGACTCATCATGCTTCAGGATGTCAGGATGAGTCGGAAAGCATAGCAACCCAGAGATCGGCCCGGCTTGAGAAAAAAGAGAATATTGTACCCGGCATATCGGGTCTAGAAATCGGTCATAATACGGAACTGATCGATTTCTTCCTTGTTGAGCTGTTCGAGGAACTCCTCTGCGGCATGTCTGACATCCTTACTTGCCGTGATTGCTCTCCCGACCACGAGGATATCAGCACCTGAAGCGAGGGCATCTTTAACGACCGGGACACGGATACCGCCGGCTGTTGCCACCAGGAGTTTTCCGCCGGCAGCTTTTTTGATGGCTGAGATGTTCCCCCATGCATGGGCAGTACTCTCGGCATCGATAGCCCGGTGTAGTTCGACGATGTGGGGTTTAACCTTCAGGCTCTTGATCAGGCCGACCGGATCAGAGACATTGAGCATATCGATGACGGCATAGATACCGGTCTTGCGGGCCTCGGTGATCGCCTTCTCGATCGTAGAGATTGGGGCAAGTCCTGACATGACAACGGCATCGGCAGATGCATCAGAGGCCATACGTGCCTCGAGATTGCCGGTGTCCAGAATTTTCATGTCTGCAACGATGAATGCATTCGGTTTGACACTTCTGATCTCGGAGAGGACATTCAGCCCGAATTTCTTGATCAGCGGGGTTCCTGCCTCGATGATCAGATGATCATTCTCCGGGAGAGCGTTCAGAACGGCCTTGAGCTTGCCCATGTCAACGATATCGAGGGCAACCTGCAGATATGGCGGATCCCACAACCGTTGAACCTTGAATCCCATGACTGCGTGAGCAGCACGGTCTTTCTCATTGATCAGGGTCTTTTCATCGGGGAAGTTTTCGAATGCACGGCTGATGGCAAGCCGGGTTGCACCATAGTTATACCGGTAGATCCTGTTGTAATCTGATGCATCCGGGTGGAGAAAGGCACTTGCAAGGATACAGATATCGTCCAGTTTCTTGCCGGCAAATACGCCGTCTTCAACAGAGTCTGCAACTGCCTTTGAGATCGCTGCCTGGACAGGTCCGAAAATCTGGTTGACCTGCCGCTCATTCTTCAGGGTCACCTTTGGAATAACCAGCGTTGCAGGTTTCGTAAGCAGATTCGGCCGGACTACTGCAAGAAGAGGAGTGTGACCGGCAGAGAGTTGGGAGAAGGCATTTGCAAAAGCCGTCCCGACCGGTCCGTTTTTATCCCCGACGATGAGGTCAATATGTGCCAGTTCTGCACCATCACCAATCAGGGCTTCGCCAATGAGATACATGCTGTCTTCCCGTATATTTCAACGGGAGGACTATATAGTCAGCTCTCCACCGGGAAGGAGGATCTCACCGGGAGTGGGGAGATCAGGCATCTTGCACCAGCCGGATACCGACAACCGGGTAGGGATCCGGACCTCATGAGAGGATAGAATCTCCAAACCATGCGATCCACTCCCTTTTCAAAGATATTCATCACGAATATCCATGCAAATTCAAATCCGGATTATGCCGGGACTATTCACCGATCAGATCACATAACCAGAATATCTTCACTCATTCAGGGATTCTGCAAGAGAATAATAATGATCTGCGTTACGGGTGGTATAGAGTTGGTACCAGGCCTCGAGGGTGTTTTCCCTCATTACTCCGAGTTTTTTCAGAACCTGGAATGCAAATTCTACCGGGGCTATTCCGCTCGCAGTAACCAGGTTTCCATCCAGGACTGCAGGTTCATCAACATAATATGATACACCCGCATATCCTGGACAATACTGCCTCAACACCTGGAGATCGTTACTGGTATGCCGCCTGGAATTCAGCATACCGGCATCTGCCATCGCCATCGTTGCCCCGCATATCGCTCCGACCATGACTCCGCCATAAAGAAATCTGTTGATAACCGGCATTATCTCCTTCTGTGCCGGTTGCAGCCAGGTGTCTGCCCCGGGAAGGATCAGGAGATCCCCTTTGCCCGGACTGATGGCAGTGATCTCCTGTTCCGGTACCAGACGAAAACGCCCATGGAAAAGACAGGATCACGGGTCTTCCCACAGAGAACAAGCGTGAACCGGATATTCCGGTCATGAAAAAACCGGCCAGATACAAGCTCGGCAAGAAGAAATGACGGCTCCCAGTCTGCCATCGTCTCAAGGACATACAGATAAACGGTAGGCATTTTTATTATGGTTAGTGATCACGGAGGATAACTCCACCGAAAGGACCGGTACAGACTCATCGGAATTCCCGGAGTTCATACCGATAGGGAGCATACCCCCCCAAACACCGGAAACCACCACGAATTGGGTTCAGGGAGGTATATATCAGTTACACGACGGGGATAATCAGCATTTCCCCACGATTCCCGTATAGGTTCCCACACCTGAACTGAACCAGACGGTATCCTGACCAGGACACAAAGAGAGCTTCTGCTCAATAAGCAGATCTACAAAAGATGTGGGGTTGGTGAGATTTGAACTCACGATCGACGGGTCTCTCCGATATGCATCAGTGCTCCAACGGATCATCATGAATCAGAAGACCCGGTTGTCATCATCTGCACGGATTGCAAAGACCGCTGGAGCCCGTCGCCATGCCGGGCTAGGCCACAACCCCGTTTGTGCTCGTATATGTAGGAAGAGGAATCATTTAAGGGTTATCCTTCGGAAAAGAACCGTCAATTCAGACCTTCTGCCGGCAACCGGGACAGCATGATGTCTGATATAACCTGGTGCACCAGAAGGCAGGCGTCTGTTGCATCATAATGTCCTGCAGAATTAACTATTATCTCTTCATGATGGCTACCTGTAGGCAATGGACGATCGAAAGCCACCGGAACTGAGCTATGCCTGCGGGACGTCTTCAGTTCCTCTTCTCGGAAACACCATCGGCGATTACCTCGAATACATCACCTCGGAATACCCGGATAACGAAGCCCTCGTCGCTCCTTTTCAAAACTTCAGAATGACCTACCGGGAGTTCCTGGCGGAGGTAAACCGGGTCGGAAGGGGCCTGATGGCACTTGGGATCAATAAAGGTGACCGCGTGGGTATCTGGGCGATGAATTATGCCGAGTGGATCCTTGTCCAGTTTGCCACGGCAAAGATCGGGGCGATCATGGTCAATATCAACCCGTCATACCGGTCGTTTGAACTGGAGTACTGCCTGAAACAGTCAGAGATCAAACTGCTCATTCTCCAGGGGAGGTTTAAAACCTCAGACTACGTGGGTATGTTCTACGAAGCATGCCCTGAGGCATACGAGTCCCGACCTGGCCACATTCTTTCGGAGAAGTTCCCGTTCCTGAAGACGGTTGTCTTCATGGGTGATATCCCGTACAACGGGATGTACTCGTGGGAGGATATGATAAAACGATCAGAGCAGATAAGCCCGGAAGAACTGAAAGAACGGGAAGAATCACTCACCTTCGATGATCCTATCAACATTCAGTATACCTCGGGAACAACCGGGTACCCGAAAGGAGTCGTCCTGACCCACCATAATGTTCTTAATAACGGATACATCATCGGGGAAGGAATGAACTTTACCGAGAAAGACCGGCTCTGTATCCCGGTTCCCTTTTACCACTGCTTCGGTATGGTACTCTCAAACCTCGCCAGTATGACCCATGGTTCCACGATGGTCATCCCGGCCCCTGCCTTTGATCCCGAGATCGTCCTCCAGACGATCGAAGCAGAGCGATGTACAGCTGTGCACGGGGTGCCGACAATGTTCATCGCCGAATTGCGGCACCCGAATTTTTCAAAGTACGACATCAGATCACTCCGGACCGGGATCATGGCTGGATCTCCCTGCCCGATAGAATCAATGAAAGAAGTTGCCTCAAAAATGCACATGTCAGAAGTTGTCATCGTGTACGGACAGACCGAACTCTCCCCGGGAGTCACCATGACCACGACAAAGGATCCCCTGGAGAAACGGGTTACCAGCGTCGGCAGAGTCTTCCCTCATACCGAACTGAAGATCATTGATGCGGAAACGAAGAAGACCCTCCCCAAGGGAGAGATCGGTGAGATTTGTGCCCGTGGATACATGACGATGCGGTGCTACTACAATAACCCGACCGCAACCCGGCAGACAAAGGATGAGAACGGATGGATCCATACCGGCGACCTCGGGTCGTTCGATCCCGAGGGATATGTCCATATCGAGGGACGCCTCAAGGACATGGTCATCAGGGGCGGCGAAAACATCTATCCACGTGAAATTGAGGAATTCCTGCATCAGCACCCGAAGATAGCAGATGTGTATGTGATCGGAGTTCCGGATGAGAAGTACGGAGAGGAACTGATGGCCTGGATCAAACTTGAAGAAGGACAGGCACTCACTGAAGATGAGGTAAAAGAGTATTGTGACGGGAAGATCGCCCGGTACAAGATCCCCCGGTACTATACGTTCGTGGATGGTTTCCCGATAACGGTCAGCGGGAAGATCCAGAAGTTCAAAATGCGGGAAATGGCCATCGAGATGCTCGGCCTCGAAGAAGTAGCCCGGATCCAGACAGCCTGACCGAAAAGATCACAGCCACTTTTTTTCAGCCCAGTACGCGTAGGTAGCCGGCCAGTCATCTCTCCTGAACTGAACCAGCTGGCGCATCCGTGCCATTATTTCCTCGTGAACGGCCTGTTGATCCGGATATACCGGCCTCGTCACGATAGCATCACCAATCTCAATACCAACCTGGTACGCATGCTGATATGCCTTTTTTATCGCCTCTTCTCCGTCAGCTCCATTATAGGCGGCAGTTCCGAGGATATCTGCCCCCATTTTCTGGAGAATCCGTACAATGTACCCGGCAACATCTTCTGCCTGGGAGCCCCCGGCAGTACACACCGCTGCCGCATATTTTCCTGAAAAGCGCTGACAATGAATGGTATCCCCCATCCGGTCATAGAGGGCCTTAAGCCGGGCGGTTACGTTATCGATATAATTCGGACTTGCCAGTATGATCGCATCTGCGGCAAGCATCTGGTCATATACCTCAGTGAACTGATCGTCAAGAACACAGGATCCGGTACGGTAACAGGTCTCGCACCCGGTGCACATGCGGATATCATACTCCCGAAGTTCAAGCTGCCTGGTCTCGCACCCGCTGTCGGCAGCCCCCTGAAGAAGGGTTGCGAGCAATTTTCCGGTTTCACTCTTCTTGCGCGGACTGGTATTGATTCCAAGAACCTGCATTGGATAGAATCGGTCAGCACCTATAAAAACACAATGATGCACGTGTATCCTTACCGGGGATGTATGAGAAAAAAGAGAAAAATCAGGTTATTTGTCGTTCATCTTCTCAAGCAGGCAGTCCATGAGTTCATTACTCCGGTCCCTGAGGCCGAAACCGACGAGGATTGCAATCGCTGCTCCGATGCCCAGACCGACACCCCAGGCCACTGGTACGATGAAGGCGTAGATGATGTCCAGTTGGATCTTCAACTGGGTCAGGGCGAGCATGATCACGATGAAATAGAGGAATACCCGCAGAAACATGGTAACCGGCAGAAGGAGATTTATCCCTGCGGTTTCACCCATTGCACCGACCATATCCATGAAATAGTCGACCAGGATCAGTCCGATAACCAGTATCAGGACAAATGCAATGATATTCGGGATAAACGCCAGGATACCTGCAATGAGGGTCTGGAGCGACTCAATCTGGAGGGTATCTGCCGCTGCCATCACGGCAAAGAGGTATACAACGATCCGGATCAGCCAGTCCACTGCATCAGAGAGTGAACACCCGGAATGAAGAATGGTCATTCCCACCCGGGTTTTCCCCAGGGATTCAGAAGTCCCAGTTTTTTCAAAGAAAAGGGCCGCGATACGCCCAAGAATCCGTCCGACTATCCAGCCGATGATCAGGATGATGATCGCTGCGATTACAAAGGGTAGGATCTCCATCGTGGCATTGACCATTCCCATCACCGGGGTTATCACCATCGTACCGATGTCTGTCATGGATCTCACTGTAACGAAATAGACTCCCTATATAATAAGACATTGCATAATTACCCCCAATTACCCTGCGTTATCTGATAACACGGAATCATCGTCATCACCAGTGCCGTGTTACAGTATGACAATGGTTATCAGAACCCGGGCGCAAATCATACAAACTCATTGCAGAATACCGGTGATGAGACAGGTGCCTGCCCTATGTTCTGGGACAAACCAATGGAAACCATATCACCGCATGATCTCAGGGATCTTCAGCTGAAACGGCTGAAGGAAACGGTCAGCCGGTGTCAGTCCATTCCGTATTACAGGAATGTTTTCAAGCAAGCCGGGATTACTCCCGATGATATCAGAACTCTCGATGATCTCACGAAGATCCCGTTTACCCGCAAGGTCAACCTTCGTGAAGGTTACCCGTTCGGGTTTTTTGCCG
Organism: uncultured Methanospirillum sp.; assembly: GCA_964637135.1. Taxonomy (GTDB): domain Archaea; phylum Halobacteriota; class Methanomicrobia; order Methanomicrobiales; family Methanospirillaceae; genus Methanospirillum. The sequence continues at coordinate 57,057 of CAZWTX010000010.1, forward strand.
TCCCGATGAAAGAGGTCATCCGGATACATACGACATCCGGGACAACCGGAAAACCGACGGTCGTCGGGTATACCCGGGGGGATATCGAGAACTGGTCTTCGCTCATCGCACGCAACCTGACAATGATCGGTCTTTCGAGCGAGGATATCTTCCAGAACATGGTCAATTACGGGATGTTCACCGGGGGACTCGGTTTTCACTACGGGGCCGAAAAAGCCGGCCTGACCGCGATACCAAGTGCAACCGGGAATACGAAACGGCAGCTTGAGATGATCCAGGATTTCGGGGTCACCGCAATCCACTGTACTCCCAGTTATGCCCTTCATCTTGCCGAAGTCGCCACCGAAATGAACGTGGATCTCTCCCGGCTGAAGACCGGAATTTTCGGGGCAGAACCCTGGTCTGAAAAGATGCGGGAGGAACTTGAATCAAAACTCGGGGTGGAAGCCTTTGACAGTTACGGGATGAGTGAACTCTATGGTCCTGGTGTTGCATTTGAATGCCAGGAACACAACGGGCTCCACATCTGGCATGACTCTTACCTGGTCGAGATCATCGATCCGGTCACCGGAGAACAGCTCGGTCCGAACGAACGCGGTGAACTGGTAATCACCCCGCTCGTCAAGGAAGCCATGCCACTGGTCAGGTACCGCACCGGGGATATCACCATGTTCCTTGATGATGACTGTCCGTGTGGGAGGGGAACAAGGATTGCCCGGTTTACCGGCCGGAGTGACGATATGCTCGTCATCAGAGGAATCAACGTCTTCCCAAGCCAGATCGAGCATGTTCTTCTCGGAATAGAGGAGGTCGGCAACCATTACATGGTTTATGTAGACCGGATCAACCATATGGATGAGATGACCATCGATGTGGAGGTTGCACCCGGATCCTTCCGTGGTGAACTTGCTGATCTGAAAAGCCTGCAGAACAAGGTTGTCAAGGCGCTCAGGGATGTACTCGAACTGCGGACCAGTGTGAAACTTGTGGAGCCGGGAACCCTTCCCCGGTTTGAAGGAAAGGCAAAACGGGTTATTGATCGGCGGGGTGACCTGATATGAGATGTTGGGAACCCCGTATCGAGGAAATGCCACCCGGGGATCTCAGGCGGCTTCAGTTCAAACTCCTCAAGACACTTATCGGGAAGGTCTACAGTTTCTCTTCTTTTTACCATGACCGGATGAAAGAGGCCGGTGTTCATCCTGATGACATCACCTGCCTTGAAGATATTGTCAAACTCCCGTTCATGCACAAGAAAGACCTCCGGGATACCTACCCTGACGGGTTGATCATGGCTGAACAGGAGGAACTGGTCAGGTACCACGTCTCCTCAGGTACCACCGGAAAACCGACCGTTGTCGGGTATACCAAACGGGATATCGAGCTCTGGAGCGAGTCCCTTGCCCGGGGACTCACCTCTGCCGGGATAGGGCGGGGTGATGTGATGCAGATCTCATACGGGTACGGATTGTTCACCGGCGGGCTTGGTCTTCACTACGGGGCAGAACGGGTTGGAGCCACCGTTGTGCCGACATCGGTCGGAAACACCGAGCGGCAGATCGAACTGATGCAGGATCTCAGGGTAACTGCAATCGCCTGTACCCCCTCATATCTCATGCATATGGGTGAGGTTGCCGGGAAGATGGGAATCTCGATCAAGGATGACACCCTCCTGCGAAAAGCAATCGTCGGGGCTGAACCCTGGAGCGAGCAGATGCGGATCCGGATCAAGGAATGGCTCGGGGTAGATGCCTACGATGTATATGGAACAAGTGAATTATCAGGGCCTCTCTTCATCGAATGCGTCGAACAACAGGGTTTTCACATGTGGAGCGATCTCGTCTACCCTGAAATACTTGATCCTGAAATCGATCGGCCGCTTCCTCCTGGAGAGAAAGGAGAACTGGTCGTGACCATGCTTCAGAAGGAAGGACTGCCGATCATCCGTTACCGGACCGGGGATATCACCTCGATCCGGCCGGAACCCTGTTCCTGTGGACGGACCCATCCCTGCATTGAACGGCTTTCAGGCAGGGTTGATGACATGCTCATCATCAGGGGGATCAATGTCTTCCCATCGCAGGTAGAACATGCCCTGCTCGGAATCGAAGAGGTCGGTGATCACTTCATGATTGAGGTTGACCGTAAGGGAGCCCTCGACGAAATGCTGGTCAGGGTGGAACTCCCAAGGGAAGCATTCTCAGACAAGATCACCGATCTCATGAAAATCCGCGGAAGGGTTGAAAAGATCCTGCGAAACTCCCTGAATGTTGCGGTTGCTGTGGAACTTGCAGAACCGGGAACGCTCCCAAGGTTTGAAGGTAAAGCAAAGCGAGTGATTGATAAAAGGAGGCTATAATGACCTGTGAACAGTACATGATCCGTCAGATATCTCTCTTCTCAGAGAACAAACCGGGCCGGCTGGCAGCAATGGCAAAGGCCTGCCAGGAAGAGGGAGTGAACATCCTTGCGTTCTCTATCGCGGAGGCAGACGGATTCGGTGTCATCCGGGCACTTGTCGATAAACCGGATGCAGCGTACAGGAAACTGACTGGTCTTGGGTTTAACGTTGCATTCACCCATGTCATTGCCGTTGAGATGAAGGATGAACCCGGGGGGCTCTATGAAATCGCCTCCCGGCTCTCTGAAGCATCCATCAATATCGAGTATTCGTATGCCTATTCAGGCAAACACGGCGCAGTGTTGATTCTGAGGGTTGACCAGGTCGAGGATGCGATACAACTCCTCCTCAGGGAGCAGATCCACCTCATAGCGGCAACACAAATCCACTAATCCTTTTTTTCCAGTATAGGGCCTTCACAATTCCCGGTAATCTGACAGGGCATACCATACCTATTAGAGACCCACAGACAATGTCCATGCAGGAGATACGTGATGGCAACCCAAGAGAAGCGTGTACTGATCGTGATTGCTCCCCGGGATTTTCGTGATGAAGAACTCGCCGATCCGATCAAATACCTTGAAAAATACGAAATCGGGTTTGATATCATCTCAACAACCCGTGGACTTGCAGTAGGAATGCTCGGCGGGAAGGTTCTGGTTGAGCGGACGATCAATGATCTCCTCTCTGACGGAATAGACCCCTACGAAGCCCTCTTCATCGTCGGGGGAAACGGTACCCCGGAGCATCTCTGGCCGGATACAAACCTCCAGGAACTGGTGAGGATTTTCGGGAAGAAGGGAAAGATCATCAGTGCAATCTGTCTCGCCCCGGCAGTCCTTGCACGGGCGGGTATCCTGAACGGAAAAACCGCCACGATCTGGAATGATGATACGGCAATTGCTGAACTCAGGAACGGGGGGGCAGTATACAAGCCGGATCCGATCGTCCTTGACGGACGAATCATCACTGCGAACGGCCCGTCAGCCGCAGCAGGGTTCGGTGAAAAACTTGCCAAGGCAGTGATCGGATAACCTGTTCGACTTCTGCGGGAGTATGAGGGAAGAATACACGTTCACCGGCAGGTAGAAATCCGATGAATGGAAAAAAGAAGGAAGAGGACGATCAGTCCCGGAACGCGATGTGTACGTTCATCGAGTCTGAACCAAAGAATTCACGGCAGAAATCTGCAGTCAGTTGCGGAGCATATTCTTTGCATGAAAAGATGTCAATGTAAGCCGCGTTGGTCTCATTTGCAAAGTGTGCCGAGATAAGAGAGGTCTCGATCAACTGCGTCATGGAATAGCCGGCTACCCGTTCACACGGACCAAAGTGAATGATCTGCGGTTCGCCATACCGCTTCATCCTGATAAGATCACAGAGCTGAACCACAAACTCACGGATCTTTCCAGCATCACGAATGGTCTTCGGATCACAGTTCTTCAGGTCAACGCTCATGTACAGTCCCCACGCGTTCCTGGCTGCAAACTCCTCCATAGTCTCCTGATCTGACTTCGGTGGGGTGGTAACGACACCCTCCCGGGTTGGTGCAAGAATATCAATCATTTTTTCCAAGTCTCCTTTGACATTATCACGTGGAACCATCAGCATTTAAGGATTGCCCCCCACATCCTCTGCCAAAATGAGAAATCGCTTATTTTGACTGATTTTTTTCGATTCGGTCCGTCAGAATCAATTTTTATGATAAATGGGCAATTATGCCATGGATTTGAAAAATTACGGCCGGAACGAAGACTCGATCTCTCCGTATAATCGAAAGAAGCAATTTCGGCACGTAATTCATTGCAGCGCGGAATTTCAGGGGGTTTTACAGTGAGGGCTTACCAAAAATGACTCATGAATCCCCCATTTTGTAAAAATGAGCCTCAAATGTCCTTTTTTTCCACTGGCGAAACCCCGATAATATGACGATTTTTTTCCGCGCATCAACAATCCCCATCTGAGCGGTACCCTAAGGCACCTTCATGAACACCTCCGGGGGGTGGTGCCGCAGGTGATCGCCCGTATCAGGGGATCAAAACGGGCACCATGATCATGATCGTCGATCCAGGAAGAAGGGAATGATCATGATCACTGCTACAATGAACCAGAACTGGGCGAAGATAAAGAGAAGGTGTTCCTGGTTTTCATCATAAAACCGGATATCCACGGACCTCGTCTGGTTCCATTGAATGTGCGTGGATCCGTTTCCGTGTTCAACCGTATGACCTGACGGCTGCAGCGAGGTAAGGAGAGGATTGCCGACCTGGTACGGTTCCGGAATAATTACTTCTATCCGTGCAGGTTCAGGGAACTGCATCTGAAGGCTGTTTCCGGACATGGAATATTCATACCGGAGAGTATAGTTCCCGTCCGGGAAGGTTAGCACCCCTCGGTCATTTTTCATCTCAACAGGACCCGCATCTCCGTTCAGGGTCAGGTTCTTTGGTTCGAGCGGGATTCGCTCACCAAGCATACCTGCCTGGAAGAGATCATACCTCCCGGTATCATTGATCCTGATCAGGGCATCATATCCTGCTGCATCCGGGTGTATTGAGAACGTTGCGTTAATACCGGCGGCTGCAGGTACGATACAGAGGATCAGAGCCCCAATGCAGCAAGCAATGATTCGAGTGTTGGATCGCATTCTACAGGGGGTTCGCATTGTTTGATCACGGTCTCCGGATCTTTGAGGAGGTGTCCGGTCACCACGCAGACAACCCGTTCGGTCCGGTCGATGATCCCGGCTTCAACGAGTTTTTTCACCCCGGCAACCGAGGCCGCTGATGCCGGTTCAACACCGACACCTTCTTTTCGTGCGAGATCACGCTGCATTGCGAGAATCTCTTCGTCGGTCACGGTATCTGCTGTCCCGCCGCTCTTCCTGATAGCGGTCAGGACTTTCTCGGCATTCACCGGGGCACCGATCCTGATTGCCGTGGCAACGGTTTCAGGATTCTGCTCTGGGATCACTTCCATGAGGTTTTCCCTGATAGCCCTGACGACCGGGGCAGAACCGGATGCCTGGATACCGGTCATCATCGGCATCCCGTCAACAAATCCGAGTTCCTGGAGCTCAATCATTCCCTTGTAGACTGCCGAGATGTTACCGGCATTCCCTACCGGGAGCACCATCCGGTCGGGTACCGATCCATTCAGCTGATCAATCACCTCAAATCCGATCGTCTTCTGACCTTCGAGCCGGTACGGGTTGACTGAGTTAAGAAGATATATTCCCTTCTTCTCGCAGAGATCCCTGACCATCTCAAGGGCACGATCAAAATTACCCCTGATCGAGACAACCCTCGCACCATGCATCAGGGCCTGGGCGACTTTTCCGAGCGCAACCTTCCCGGAGGGAAGAAGGACAATGGATGGAATTCCTCCCTTCGCACCGTATACTGCCAGGGAAGCCGAGGTGTTACCGGTACTGGCACAGGCGACAGAGGTCATCTTCAGTTGTAATGCCATCGATACCCCTACCGTCATTCCCCGATCCTTGAAAGAGCCGGAGGGATTCATCCCTTCGTGTTTCGCATAGAGGTATGGAAGGCCCATCTCCTCGCCGATCCTTCTCAGGTGGTAGAGCGGAGTTCCACCTTCCTGCAGCGTGACCGGTTCACCGGTTACCGGAAGGAGCTCTTTGTACCGCCATACTGATACCGGGCGACTCTGCCAGTCTTTGCGGGTGATATTGATATTGGCAAGGTCATACCTGACCTCAAGAAGGTGACCGCAATGACGGCAGGTGTAGATAACTGCATCTGCCGGATAGGTTGCCCCGCAGCCGATACAAACGAGATCATACATGGTACATCAGGTAGATCCTCGATCTACTTCAGGATGTGGGAAAAAGAAGGGGATGGTTGGATCAGGTCAGGACTGAGGTTCGGCAAATAACTCCCTGATCTGGGCAAGACGCTGATCCTGAAACTTCAGGTTTGTCTCCATGCTCCTGATTGCGGTATTGATATCATCAGAGAGTTGCATCGCCGGGTCAGAGATATCATAGGTTGCTGCCAGGAGTTTGAGCAACCGTTTTGTTATCTCGGTACTCTTCACCAGGCGGCCGTATTCCGTGATCAGGGTGTTATCAAAACCGCCTTCTGTTGCCCGTGCCATATCATCTGCAATCTGCTTCCGGCGGTTGATAACCCCTTCGATCGCAGCATACAGTTCACTGTGTGTCACCGGTTTTAGGATATAATCCTCTATGTACATGCCATATTCCTGGGCTTCCTGGGGGGTGAGCTGCTTTGCGGTTAGCATCATCACCGGTATGTCCTTCGTATCAAGATTCTGCTTGATTTCAACGAGGGTTTCCCACCCGTCCATCGGTTCCATCATGATATCAAGGAGGATGAGATCCGGAGTGACTGAACTGAGCAGTTCTATTCCTTCCGGCCCACTGTTTGCCGATTTGACCGTGTACCCTCCCCTCTCAAGCATGGTGACAAATATGTCAACAATAAAAGGACTGTCATCGATAACAAGGATAGTAGACATCAGAAACTTCCCCCGACATCTTCTGCAATCTCCCGTAGGGAGGCGGTGGTCTGTACAATATTCCCTTCCGGCTCGATAAGAGCAGTAATCAGGATCTTGTCACCGGCACCCATGATCACAAGCATCCCGTCCGGAGACTGTATCGTGACAATTTCAGGAGATTGTATCTTGATTATAACCGCTGCGGACTCGGCAGATGCGAGCAGGGTGGCACACATTGCTGCAAACCAGGCTTCATTGAAATCGGCCTCTGCATACCTGCCAAGCATTATTCCGTCGCGGGAGATCAGGGCACACATTTTTACGCCATCAATCTTCCTGATATCCTCAATTATTCCGGCAATCTTCTCCTTTAGCACTCAGGGCCCCCTTTGGCACGCACTTATAGGGTATAATCTCGAAAGGATACATATAATAGTTTGCGGATATTAGTCAGAACAACCCAGCCAGAAAACCCGGATCATCAAAACACAGGAAAAATACTGAACCCGTTGAACAGGAATGATGCGTTCATGCACTCTCCAAAAAACAGGGGTGAATTGTCAGCGTTTTTGACGGGAACACGGGATAGATAACCCGGCAGATCATGGATCTCAGGAATGCTCACCAGCATCGGTCCGGTATAGGAAACAAAAGTACATATGGCAGACCTGAGAAAATAGTATGGACTCGGGGCCATAGGGTAGCCTGGCATCCTAGGAGACTGGGGGTCTTCTGACTCGAGTTCGAATCTCGATGGCCCCATCCTTCTTTTCAGATGTTTCATGAAACGCAACACCCCCTGTAATGATTGTCTTCTCTCCCGTGTCACCCTTGAATGCGACCTGGCAGGAGCTGACGGGGAGACAACAGAGGAAATCCTGACCCGATCACAGAAACTCCTTGCATTTCTTGAATCAACCCCGTATTCTCATCCGGCCGTGGCAAGCCACCTCCACCGGTCGGTCTATTCCTGGCTGAACACGGACGATCCGTTCCGAGAGCTTAAGGAGAACTCAAACAAAGATGCAGCGGCGGTGTTTGAAGCAGTTTCTGACCGGCTTGTCACGTTCCGGGATCTTGTTCTGGGAGCGGTCATCGGGAATATCTTTGATTACGGGGTGAAGGGACATGAGATCTCCGATGATTTTTACTCCTTCTTCATCCAGGAATTTAAAAAGGGGTTTTATATTGATGATACCAGTCATATCCTCCCCTTATGTAGTGACATCGTATATTTCACAGACAACTGCGGGGAGATCATATTTGATCGTGCCCTCCTCTCATTCCTGAAGAGCCGTGGGAGCCATATCACCCTTGTGGTACGGGATGCATTCATGCTAAACGATGCGACCATGGAGGACGTGGAAACCCTTGACCTTCGTTCGGTAGCAGACGAGGTGTATACGACCGGTTGCGGGAAAGAGATCGGGATCCGCTTCGACTGTCTCCCCGGTCCCGTCATGCAGGCGATTGACCAGTGCACACTCCTCATCTCAAAGGGAATGGCAAATTATGAAAGCCTCCGTGAAGAGGAAGGGCCAATACCTGTTGCCTACCTGCTTGCAGCAAAATGCGACCCGATCGCTGAAGAACTCGGCGTTCCCCGTGGTGCGAAGGTGGCTGTGCTCAGGAATTCATCCGGTTGATCAAAAAATCCGGAGTCATCTTTTTTATTCTCAAGCCATACAATTGAGTATGGCCTTTGAGGGGTTGTCATACGGATGGTTGATCATCCTTATCGGAGCGATCTTTTTCGTTCTTGAAGTCTTCTCTCCGGGTTTTTTTCTCCTGGTTCCAGGAACGGTTCTGATCATCATCGGACTGCTGGTTCTCCTCGGGATTGATATCTTCAGTTCGGTATACGGGATCATTATCGGTATCATGATCGCATTCGTTGCAGCATCCCTGACCGTATTCTTCTACAGCCGGTTAAACACCGGAGATGAGAGGCCGGTTACGACGAGTATGGATTCTGTCGTTGGAAAAGAAGGAATCGTCGAACGGGATGTCGACGAGACCTCCCTTTCAGGAAAAGTACTCATCGAGGGACAGGTCTGGAGTGCACGGTCTGCCGGCGGCATTATCGGAATCGGCACGCAGGTCAGGGTAACCGACTCAAAGGGAGTCCATATTGTAGTTAAGGAGATTGAATAATGGCAATTTTTGAGACATTTATCACACTCATCCTCATCATCATCATTCTGATCATATTTGCACGCGGAGTGGTGATTGTCCAGCCATACGAACAGGGACTTCAAATCCGGCTGGGTAAATACATCGGGCGGCTGAATCCTGGATTCAGATGGATTATCCCGCTTGTCACGCAGGTCGTCAAGCTGGATCTCAGGACGCTTGTTATGGATGTTCCAAGCCAGGAAGTCATCACCAAGGATAACTCACCCACCAACGTGGACGCCATCGTATATATAAGGGTGGTCGATCCGGAGAAAGCCTTCTTTGAGGTTACCAATTACCGCCTCGCCACGGTTGCCCTCGCCCAGACAAGCCTGCGTGGTATCATCGGGGACATGGAACTTGACGAAGTGCTCTACAACCGCGAGTCTATCAACACGAAACTGAGGGACATTCTTGACCGTGAGACCGACCAGTGGGGAGTCAAGGTTGAACGGGTGGAGATCAAGGAAGTGGACCCGGTCGGTGCCGTCAAGCAGGCAATGACCGAACAGACCGCTGCCGAACGTGAACGTCGTGCCGCGATTCTCAGGGCAGACGGAGAGAAACGATCTGCCATTCTCAAGGCAGAAGGACAGAAAAAGAGCATGATCCTTGAGGCTGAAGGAGAGCGGCAGAGTAAGATCCTCAGGGCAGAAGGTGAGCGGATGTCACAGATCCTGAGGTCCCAGGGAGAGGCACAGGGACTGCGTATCCTTTCACTCGGGGCGAGATCGTTGGACAAAAGGGCAATATCCGTGCTCTCCCTCGATACCCTCAAGACAATGGCAGCCGGTCAGGCAACCAAGATCATATTCCCCTTCGAGATCTCCAGTCTTATCCGCCAGGGTGCCAAATTCCTCGGTGCAACCGAGGAGATGGACGACAAGGAAGCATATGATGTACAGCTGGATGAGGGACTCCTCGGTGCCATCCCCTCTGCAGATGAAATTGCATCAGTAGTTAAATCAATAGAAGAGGAGACTAAAGAGATCATACAGGAAGGACAGGCTGATGATATCAGCCCGGATAAAAGCGGTGTGTGAACGATCATAAGAACACTGTCAGCGATGCCGGGGAAGAGATGAATGAACCGCTGAAGATTCTCTATGTCGATGACGAGGCCCTTCTCAAGATGGCCTTTGTAGAAACGCTCAAACAGCAGGGATTCTATGCCCGGGGGGCACTGAGCGGCCAGGAAGCACTAGACTTGGCTGCAGTGGACACCCCGGACATCATCATTCTTGATGTCATGATGAAACCGATGGATGGGTGGGAGACCCTTTCTCGGCTTAAATCCATGGATAACGGAAGAAATGTTCCGGTTATCATGCAGACCGGTAAAAGCCTGACCATCAAGGATGTCCTGAAATATGGTGATCTCATCGAGGATTACTTGGTAAAGCCGGTCAGGCTTCCCGAGCTCATCAGAGCCATCAATGCTGTCGGAGAACGCCGTTCGATGATCGAAGGTGAAACGGCCACTGCCCGGGAGAAGAGCCCGGGTTTAGATCTCATCGATGAGTATGCAGCGCTCAGGAGGAAAGTCCTGATTGGAGAACGGCTTATCGAGGTTCTCGGACGGATATATCCTTTCAGAAAAGATGGTTCCATCGAGACCGACATAGAAATGCCGGAATTAAACGAAGTGGTAAACCGGTTTACCACCGACAAAGCACGACTGGCAGAAGTAAAAGAGGCTCTGTTCGGGCCCTCTCCCGGTGAACCGGCAATTCAATCTTCCTGAACCCGTTTTTCAAGAGCCTCGAGGATTGTCCTGAGGACCGCTATCCGGGCATAATACTTACTGTTTGCCGGAATAATCGTCCACGGCGCTTCAGGAGTACTGGTACGCCGGATCATTGCGTTCACCGCTCCTTCATACTCATCCCATTTTTCACGGTTTCGCCAGTCCTCTTCTGTGATCTTCCACCGTTTATTCGGATTATTCTGCCGTTCCTCGAACCGTCTCAGTTGTTCATCTGCGTCAATATGCAGCCAGAACTTGAAGATGACCACGCCTTCCCTGACCATTTGTTCCTCCATTGCATTGATCTCATGGTAGGCACGCTGCCATTCATCTTCCCTGCAGAACTTTTCGATACGTTCCACGAGCACCCTGCCGTACCAGCTCCGGTCAAAGATCGTGATATGACCTTTCCGGGGATACTTCTGGTAAAATCTCCAGAGATAGTGATGTTGTTTTTCATAGTCATTCGGAGACCCGACCGGTTCGACAACATATCCGCGGGGATTGAGGGGATTGGAGAGCCGGATAATACACCCTCCCTTTCCTGCCGCATCCCACCCTTCAAATCCAATAACAACCGGGATCCCCTGGCGGTAGACGGCATACTGAACCTGTTTGAGCCGTTCCTGGAGATCATCAATCACCATCTGGTAATCATCCTTCGCAATACCAAGGGAGAGATCAACGGTATCCAGAATGGAGGTCTCTGCAAGGTCCTGCATCACTCCCCGTACTGCCGGATACGAGTGATGATCATCCTGATTTGAATCCTGCTCGTTCAGCCATGATTCCATGGCAGAATTGACCGTCCGGAGGATCTTCGTGTATGCATACCGGATCTGTTCTGCTTCAACAATGATCCAGGGACTGTTTGGCCGATCGGTCTTCATCAGCATCTTTTCAATGATCGGCAGGTACTGACCGTACTGGTATATCCCCTCCTTGCGACGGAGGTATTTTGTCTGGTAGGTAAAGGGATCATCCTCATGTTCAGAGAGCCGTACCTTCTGTTCCTGCTTGCTGATATGGAGAAAAAATTTAATCACGAGATTTCCGTCTGCCGTGAGGTTCTCCTCGAAATTGATGATATCAGCAATACGCTCAGGAGGGATCTCGTCCATCTTCTGCCGGTCAAATTCCTCGATAAGAACCGTGGTGTACCAACTCCGGTCATAGATCCCAATCTGGCCGTATGACGGCATCCGTGTCCAGAAGCGCCAGAAGAGCGTGTGATCACGTTCAATATCATCCGGCTCGTCAGTGGCATACACCCTGACCCCCCGGGGATCAAATACATGGAGAAGCCGGTTTACAATCTGGGATATACCAGAACCACGCCAGCCCTCCACGACAATAATGACAGACTTTCCCCTCTTTCTGACCTCACGCTGCAGTTCACCCGCCCGTGTACCAAGCGGATCAATAATCGCATTATAATCATTCTTTGAGATCTTCACCGAGAGGTCAAAGGTCTCGAGCATGATACCTCATTGCGTATTTCTTGCTGATATATCTTCGGCAGACGGTCCGTTTCGGCCACACCATAGATATCTGGAAAGAATCACTATGTATGATCCATGGCTGAACCGATCCTGATGCGCGAACTCTCACGGTACACGATGGAACGTGCCCTCCTCCTCTCCCAGGGCCATAAGGAGTTTACCGGAATCATCAGGGAGATCGGGTTTTCCTGTACCTGCTGTGGCAGATGTTGCACGACCGGATTTAACGGCCATGTATTTCTCCTTGAAGAAGACACGGAGCGGGCGGTTACCATCGACCCGGATGCCATCATCCCGGCACCGTTCTTCGATATCTGTGATAATACCGGTACATTCTATGTATCCGGGTACGCCCTCCGGGCTGACCAGGAAGGCATTTGTATCTTTCTCCGCGACGGGAGGTGCAGTATTTATGAAGACCGGTTTTCCATCTGCCGGGTGTATCCGTACATGATGCACCGGGAGGCTGATGAACGGGGAAGACTGGATTTCCGCCAGTTCAGCGGCCTTGACCTCCATGGGGAGTATCACCGGGCGCTTGATCCAGACGAGGCTGCACGAATTGCCGATGAAACCGTTGCCTACGAACAAGCATGGCTCAGTCAGATCATCTCCTTTTACGAAGCCCTGATACTTCTTTTCTCCCGGGAAGGGTTAAAACCCGTCAGAAAAATGTATGACCGACAGATCGCCCGGATGCGGAACGGTGAATCCTGTACCGTACAGGTATGGCATCAGGGATCCTTCCATCCGCACACCGTGACACGCGAGGATTATACCGGTTTTGGATGGATCTGATGCCGACTTGAGAAGTGTACCCGGCAAGATTCATATAGGGCAATGTACAACTTAATACATAGATGGATGAAGGTGTTCATCCCCGTTGCATCATAAAGGTGATCGTCTGCAGATACGATCCTGCCTGAAGCAACAGATCACCATTCACCAGTAACGGAGAACCTGATTACCATGAAGTCACAGGATATCGCCATTGTTGGCATACTACTCGCTGTTGGAGCCATTGCACGGTTTGCAGCTAACATCATACCCGGACCGATTGTGCCGAATTTTGTTATCGTCTTCTACTGTCTTGCGATCATGCTAGTTCTTCCCCGGATCACTGAGGTTATCGGAATCGGTATCGTCGGTGGAATCGTCAGTGCCCTGATCAGCCATTCGATCTTCCCTCCGGCTAACCTGATCAGCGAACCAATCGGGGCAATCGCCTGTATTCTTGTCTTTACCGCCATGAAGGACAGGTTTAAATTTGCTCCATCTGTCTCGACCCTGATTGCCACCTTTGCCAGCGGGATCAGTTTCCTGTTCATCGTTGTGACAATGGTGATGGTGGCGCCTGACCTCTTCTCTCAGGGGGCGCTTGACAAGGTATTCTCAAAGGGAAGTGTCCTGGCATTCTTCACCGTCATGTTTACCACCATTGTCATCCCGACCGCAGTACTGAATACCATCGTCGCTCAGATTCTCTACCTCCCGGCAGCACGGGTGCTGTCCAGAGGCAGAAAACAATGATACTGGCAACATCACTCAGATATACCTATCCCTTCGCAACCAGGCCGGCCTTATCCGATGTCACCCTCTCGATCGGGGCCGGCGAACTGGTACTGATAACCGGACCGACCGCGGCAGGAAAGACCACGTTGTGCCTAGCCCTTGCCGGAATCCTCCAGCATGAACTGGGAGGTATCCTCACCGGCCACCTCTCTTTTAAAGATCGACCCATCGGAGACTACCGGGGAATTGCCGAACTGAATGCCCACATCAGCATGGTCTTTGATGATCCCGACGCCCAGCTCATCTTCACCAGTGTAGAAGAAGAGATCGCATCCGGTCTTGAGACACGGTGTTCACGTCAGGAGGATATTGATGACCGGATCACACGCGTCCTTGACCTATGCGGAATCTCGCATCTCAGGGAACGTCAGCCACATGCCCTCTCCGGAGGTCAGAAACAACGGGTTGCCATTGCTGCTGCCCTTGCAATGGACACCGAGGTGCTGATCCTTGATGAACCCACATCAGAACTTGACGTGAAAGCTACCGAGCGGATCATCTCAATCCTCCGGGCACTCAAGGATGCAGGAAAAACAGTGATCGTTGTTGATCATTCCCTTGAAGGATACCGGGGGATCGCAGACAAGGTATACGAACTGAAGGATGGTGTAATCGCACGGAGCGGAACGTTTGAAGCACTCTACCCTGAATCACAGGGTACCCTGAACGCCCTGTATGATGAACCCGGCCTCACTGCATATATACCTGACCGGGAGAGAAAACCCTTGATCTCAATCCTGGATCTCTGGAAACAATACGACAAGGTGCAGGCGCTCTGTGGTGTCAACCTGGATATATACGAGGGAGAATTCATAGCCCTTCTCGGGGAGAACGGATCCGGAAAGACCACCCTGGTGAAACATTTCAACGGGCTGCTCAGGCCTGACCGGGGAACAATACACATCGGCACCTGCGATGCCACAACCGCACCGATCATCGAACTTGTCAGGAAAGCCGGACTCGTATTCCAAAACCCGGATACCATGCTCTTTGCCGATACGGTGCGGGAGGAGATTCTATTCGGCCTTACTAACATCGGATCGGCTGAACCGGATACGATCATCTCCCGGGTTCTCAATCTGGTCGGTCTCTCCGGTGAGGAGGAGACATATCCGCGTCATCTCTCCAGGGGAGAGCGTCAGAGGCTTGCGGTTGCCTGTATCCTTGCGATGGAACCGGGTATAATCATCCTAGATGAACCGACCACCGGACTTGACGAGAAGGAATCTGACCAGGTAATGAGTCTCATGAAGACCCTGCAGGCCAACGGGCATACGATCATCATGGTCACGCATAATATGCGGATAGCCGAGGAGTATGCGGACCGGATCATTGCCATGGGAGATGGCAGGATCACCGGTGATTACCGGATAAACGGGGAGCAGGCAGCATGACGGAAATACTCCAGTACATCCCCGGAAAAAGTCTGCTTCACCAGATGAATCCGGTCACGAAACTGGTACTGATCATCACTCTGGTCGGTCTGAGTGTCATTACCGGAAGCATCCCCTTTCTTCTCTTCCTTATCCTTGTTCTCGCTACAGGATCTGTCTGTTCTCGGATGCACCGTGAAGTCATGGCACAGATCCCCTTTCTTCTCATCCTTGCGGTATTCCTTGTGATCCTGACCGTTCTTACGTTACAGGGAGGAACCGTCCTTCTGTACCTGATCCCACCCGGCACGGTTCTCGGGGGAGGTCTTGCGGTTACATCCGGGGGTCTGGCCCTCGGCCTCATCCTTGCCCTTCGGTTTGTCGTGATGATCACAGCATTCCAGCTCTTCATCATCACGACAAAGCCGAGCGAACTCGTCACCGGCCTCCTCGTTTTCAGAATGCCGGTTGATTATATCCTTATGCTCCTAATCGCCCTCCGGTTCATTCCAAGCCTGCAGCTTGAGGCAAAACGGATACACGAGGCACAGCTTTCACGGGGATATAACCCGGGAACCGGTCTTGCGGGGAAGATGAAAAGTCTCAAGCCAATCATGGTACCGCTCGTTGCAAACTCTCTTGCAAAAACCCAGGTGCTTGGTCTTACTCTTGACCTGCGGGGGTACCGATCGAAAAAGACCCTCCCTCTCCATAACCTGACATTCAGATGGATAGACTATACCGGTTTCCTCGTTGCCTTACTCATAACGGTCTCATTTGCCGGATCGTTCATCCTGCTCTGATCCTTTTTTAACCACATCACTCCGCCAGTCATAATAGGGAGAACGCTGTAATTGACATAATTATGATCTCCATACTGCTCGTCGATGATGAACCGGTCATACTTGATGTTGCAAAGGCGTTTCTGGAGAGAATCGGGGAATTCAAAGTCACCTGTGTGGAATCTGCAGAAGATGCACTCAGGCATGTAAAAGAGACGCAGTATGATGCTATCGTTTCAGATTACGAGATGCCGGTGATGAATGGTATCGAGTTCCTCCGGAAAATCCGGGGAAGTGGAATGACCATCCCATTCATCATATTTACCGGAAGAGGACGGGAGGATGTCGTCATTGAAGCCCTGAACAGCGGGGCGGATTATTATATCCAGAAAGGGGGCGATCCACGGGCACAATTTACCGAACTTTCGTATAAAGTCAGACAGGCAGTACAGAAGCGGCTTCGCACGCATGTTGAGCCGGTGCGTGAGATCCCCGACGGGAAAATCCACCTGAAAGATGCATTTTCACTGCTCCAGACCCTGCAGTCCGGGGAGAAACTTCCCGGACAGGAAGAATTGTTTGAAAAACTTCTCGCTAAACTGAAAGCCCTGGAACGTGATTTCCCCTGATCAGGAACCTTTGATCAGGGTTTTTGCCATAGAAAAGGCCTCATTCGCTTCATTTATCTGGCCAAGGGCGAGGTAGATCTCCCCTTTCCGGTTCCAGAGTTCAGCATCGCCGGGTTTTATCCCGGTCATGACATCATAACACTTGAGTACTTCCATGAACCTTCCAAGTTTGGTAAGGGTATATGCCTTATGCTGCCAGAGATCCAGGCGTTTTGGATCTATCTCGATGGCAGCATCAAATGCCTGGAGGGCATCCTCGTACTGTTCAAGCCGGTTCAGGGCAAATCCCTTCAGGAGATAGGCATTTTCAACCTTATCGCCATCCACAGCATATTCAATTGCCTTGTCAGCAGCCTTGAGGGCATTATCGGGCTCACCAAGATCGATAAAGGTGGCGGATTTGCCCTGCCATGCCCCGCTCTGCCGGGGTGCCATCGAAAGGGCACCCTCAAAGTCAGCCATTGCCGCGGTGGTATTCCCAAGATGCTGGTAGGCAACGCCACGATAGGTAAGAACACGGTAATTTGACGGATCTTTATCAAGAGAATGGGTGTATGCATCCACCGCTTCGGTAAAGAGGTCTTCTTCAGCAAAACGGTTTCCTTGTTCCATCCAGTCAGCAGCACTCCAGGAATCAGTTCCGGTACACCCGCTCAGGAACGGGGCTGTCAGGAGAAGGAAGAGACAACAGATGGTGATACGGATCATACAACAAACCCCGGGGAATGGGCTCCCCGTAAACAGTAAGCGTTATCCGGATATACTGAAATGCCTTCCCTATGCAGGTCAGGAGGCGAAGGCCACCGGTGTGCGGGGGATGCGCCGGGTGATGTCCTTTTCCATCTGCTTGTACAGAAGATCAGCCTGCTGCATTGCTATTTCAGATTCTCCAATCTCTCCCAGGACTTTCAGGACCGATGCCTTGTTAATCCAGGTCTCTGCATTATCCGGGTTGATTTCAAGAGCCTTGTCAAAGGAAGAGAGAGCAGCGGTGTAATTCTTCTCCATGACATATGCATATCCCATCGAACTCCAGCCCTTCTCATAGGATGGATCGATCAGAAGTGCCTTGTCAAAATGGGCTATAGCGAGATCATACTGACCACGCCCGGAGAGGGCGAGTCCCCGGTAGTACCAGTATTCGGTGTTGGCTGGTTCAATGGTGATGGCCTTGTAAAAGGATCTGACAGCCTCGTCATAGTCACCCATCATGAAACTTGCCCTTCCTTTCCAGTACCAGGCAAGAGAATAATCCGGGTTGATGCGAATCGCCCCGGTAAATGAATCTGTTGCATCCTTGTACCTGACAAGTTCAAAGAGAGCAAGCCCTTTCAGATAATAGAGTTCACTTTCTTCGGGGTTCTCCAGGATCGCCTTATCGAAGGTCATCACCGCGGTTGCATAATTTCCGGCTTCGTATTCACTCATGGCCTGTTCTTTGAGGGGATTGGAATGGATGCATCCGGCAACTGACGTACCAATCAGAATCATGGAAATCAGAAGAAGCCAGGGTGTCGGATGGCGGGTCGGGATGCCGTTACTGAGTGTCATGAAGCCTGTTGCAGATCTGGTATACAGAGTTCAGCATTCTCCAATATAGGGATGTCTGAAAATCGATGAAAAAAAGTTATTCGTAAAGGAACTGCTCGTCGATACGGGAATAGGAGACGAGTTCCTCAGGCCTGAAATGGATGGCGATCTCCCGCTCTGCGGTCTGGACTGAATCAGAGCCATGGATGACGTTCATTCCAATCTCAAGCGCATAGTCACCGCGGATTGTCCCTGGAGCCGCACCGGCAGGATTCGTTGCACCAATCATATCGCGGCTGATCCGCACGATATCCCTGCCTTCGAATACCATCAGGAAACAGGGCCCTGAGGTGATATACGCCTTCAAACCGGGGAAAAATGGTTTTGAGACATGTTCAGCATAATGCTCCATGACCCGAGCCTCCGGTAACATCTCAAACCGACAGGCTACCATCTTGAATCCGCGGCGTTCGAACCGGGTGATGATCTCACCGACAAGCCCGCGCTGAACACCGTCCGGCTTGACCATCAGGAAGGTCCGTTCCATGATCAGACCTTACCAAGAGCCTTGCGGCCGGCAAATGTCCACCGGACGCGCCGGGGAATCCTGCCGAGGCGGTAATTCTTCTGGCACTTCGTGCTGCAGAAGTAATAGATACTGCCATCTTTGCGGACGAACATCTTCCCGGTTCCGGGTTCCATCGTTTCCCCGCAGAAGGTGCAGACATGTGTATCAATCATGCTTTTTACCTCCGGGAGAGCTTCTTTGCCTCACGTTCGGTTTCAAGGAGCATCAGGACATCACCCTCACGGATCGGACCAACCGTGTTCCGGGTGATGATACGCCCCTTGTTCGGGCCGTCGAGGATACGGCACTTGACCTGCATAGCTTCTCCATGCATTCCGGTCGAACCGATCACCTCGATTACTTCAGCGGGCGTTGCGTCAGACATAATCCTCACTCAGTTTTGAGCGCGGTGATCTGGCCGGCAATCTCATCGATGAGTTCTTTTGCCTTG
Source organism: uncultured Methanospirillum sp. (assembly GCA_964637135.1). Lineage (GTDB taxonomy): Archaea > Halobacteriota > Methanomicrobia > Methanomicrobiales > Methanospirillaceae > Methanospirillum. The sequence continues at coordinate 76,275 of CAZWTX010000010.1, forward strand.
CCCGGTTTGACGACGGCTGCAGCAGCAGAACCGACTTCAAGACCACATGCAGCCCCGATATCATTCTGTTTTGATATGAACAGGTAGGGAACCTTCTTCTCATCGCAGAGCGGTCCAAGGTGCATCACGATCTCGGCCGGCTCAACGTCCCCGCCGATAATAACCAGTTGTGCGATCCCGCGCTCGATGGCCTTGGTGGCCTCATTTGACCCTTTCTTGATTTTTCCGGTCTCACGTGCTGACTCAACAGCCTCAAGAGCCTTGTTCTGAATTTCTTCAGAAACTTCAAAGGTAACGTAGTTTGCCATGAATTCACCTCATTCAGGAGAGCAGCAGACTCTCCGTCATCACTCATCAGTTAGATGACGAATGTGCCATATTACTTCCATCTAAAAACCAATAAAGGTTCTTAAGACGGGGGGGATGGTTCATGACAACAGGGAGAACAGAGGACTATTCCTCAATCCCATAAACCGTGACCGAACCTTCAGAATACACCGGTATGAGACCGGTTGAGGGGAGGCGAACATCATATGACTCTCGTTCGGTCTCCCCCACATACAGGAGATCTACCACGTATTTTTTCATCAGGGAGATCGTTCGTTCAGGTTGTTCGTAGATTGCACGGACATCCATCGCACGTTCCCCGTACCATCCAGGGGGGGTATCTCCCCGCCACATGTACTCATGAAACTGCCAGCCGAGTACTGACGGGATACCGGTCATCGATGATATCCGTCCATGATAGGAATAATCTGCACCAACTGCTTCAACGATGACATGGGATCCTGAAAGGGCTCTGATATACGAAATACCCCGGTCATCATCCGGATGCTGCCCGGCTAACCATGCCTGACCATCCAGTGTCGGAGTATGGGAGCCCCCGTTACCTGCCGCAACCAGAGCAGGGATCACGAGGAGCAGGATCAAGACGGATGCTGTGAGAATAGTACCACATCTCGTCCGATCTGGTGCTGCCAGGTCACCTGCCTCCCTCCCTGCCATTACAGCCGCCCCTGTTCCGAGAAGCAGCCAGGCACCGATATAGAGTTTAAAGACAGTATTCATCCGGTAATATGACTCCCCCATGTTATCAGCCAGGTATACCAGTTCCACGAGGACAAGAATGAACAGACCGGCACCGGCAAGGAGGTCTGCCGTATCCCTGCGCCTGATACCAAGCCACACGAGCGGAAGAAGTGCACAGGATGCAACCGGGTACCCAAGCAGAGAACCGGGAATGGCAAGAAGAACCACCCAGGGATACCTGATGATCTCCCGCCTGAGAGAGATGACCAGGACGAGGAAAAACCAGCCATGTACCAGGAAAAATGGAATAATCGGAGAGGGGTCATGGACAAGTCCGATACCTTCGATACTCTGTGTCTGCATGCCCAGGATGATTGGCATGGCAACCAGGAAGGAGATCAATGGAACAAATACCAGGTAGAGAAGGGCATCACGCTGCTGTCCGGTCCGGGCAATCATCCGGAAAAGGAAAAGCTTAGCCAAACCCGTCCCGGATGGTTCCTGAACCGGACAGCCGTTCCGGTCTGACCGGTTCATCCAGACGAGAATAATTCCCGCTACCACGATCAACGGTGCCCAGATGAGGATATCCCATGAATTCATAACCGGCACTGATGCCAGGAAAGGGATGGTGGCAGCAGCCAGGGTGAGACGCCCCCGGTGATCCAGTCGCACCCAGCAGGTCAGGGCAGCCGTTACGAGGAGGATCAGGGAGGTCTGGGGTATCATTCCGAGGACATGGGCATGCACATCTCCAAAGAGAAAGGAGAAAAGCGGATATTCATTAATGGTGCCAGGAATGACCCGGGTACTATTCCACAGAAGCATCGTTCCGGGTGTTCCGGCATAATAATTCACTAAAAATGCAGGATTTATGGCAAATAACGCGATCACCGGAAGGAGGGCAAACCGGTTGAGAAGGATCCTGCCGGTGGCATACAGGCTTACAGCGGTAATGGACGCAACCGTGGGAAGGGCGAGGGTAAAAACATATTCCGACGGTATACCGGCAGTCAGACCAAGCATCGCAAGCATCCAGTGACCAAGATAATAGTATACCTCAAGGGTTCCTCCGGCAAACCAGGGATCGAGCGGGGGAACTACCGGGGAATGCATAATAGATGCGATGAAGGCATGATCCATGAACTTCTCAGCCCCGGTAATATCCGGGGCAGAGAGTCTGAACAGCAGCATTACAGAAAAAACAAGGAAGAATAATGCATAGTAATCCCACCCATCCTTTAGATCAGGGATGATCTGGCCTCGGTACCTGTACAGGAAGAAGACAACCGGGACGAGGAAGAAAAAAACCGCTGCCATCGGGAAGATACCGGCCAGGGTGAGGAACCAGGTGAGGAACATGTAGCATACCAGGCCGAGAGAGAACGATACAGGAAGAGCAATGCGGGGAAGGGCCGATCGCAGGGGGAGATATGTGGACACCTGGAGAAAAAAAAAGACAATGAGCCATGCCATGATTGCGAGATATTCGGGAGATGACATCATGGATGGCCGGCCTCATCTTCCTTTATACGGCGCCGGATGCTGGCCATGATCTCCGGGATTACCCAGTTCCCAAAGTAAGGTATGGAGAGGGCACCACCAACGAGGGTGATGAGGTTTTTAATGAGGTGATCCATAACCGCGATTAGCGTTGCCACTGCCGGGGCAATGCCCGACAACTCGAATATCACTGCAAGGGTGACTTCATATGTCCCGATTCCTCCGGGTGTTACCGGAACAGCCTTTACCAGGTTACCTGCCACGACGGCAAGGAGAACAACCGCGAACGGAATGGCCTGGCCGAACATATCACCAACTGCACAGCAGATGATCGTATCGAGAAGCCAGATACTCACGGAGGAGAAGAAGAGCACTGCGGCTGATACCGGGGTCAGCGAGGCACTCCTGATCTCGTCGAGCATCCGGAGAATCATGCCGAGGTACCGGTTTTCAGTAGTAAACCGGCCCATAAATACGAGAAATAGGAAAAAAATACCCCCAAGAACGAGTGGAAGGACGAGAAGGGGTATCATCCAGTCGGGGATGGACAGAACAAACAATACCGAAACCAGTCCGAGTACTGCCACGGTGATGATATCAAAGATTCGTTCCACCACGATGGATGAAACGCCCTGAGAGATCGTTGCCTGATACTCATGCCTGATTAGGACAATCCTGATGAGATCGCCGAGACGGGCCGGGACCACGAGGTTCACCGTCTGGGAAAGAAAGATACAGGCAGTTGAATAGAAAACGGGAATCTGTACCGAAAGCCGGGACAAAATGGCGCGATACCTCCATCCACGGCAGATCCAGGCAAGCAGGCAGATCAGTACCGCCGGGATAAGGTATACGGGTTCAATATACCTGAGTGCATCAATGAGATCATCCCAAACACGCCAGAGCATCCCACCAAGGAGAAGAGCGGCTATACTTACAGATAACAGGAGGGCAAAAATGTTACG
>CAZWTX010000011.1:0-70644 GCA_964637135.1 uncultured Methanospirillum sp.
TGTTCATACGAAGCACGGAAATTCGGTGTCCATTCAGGAATGCCGATCTCATCGGCATACCGGTGCTGCCCGGGTGGTGTATATATAAGGCCGCAGATCCCGCGGTATGCCGAAGTCTCCCGGTCGATCATGACCATCATCGGGAACCTGGCCCCTGATATGGAGCAGGTAAGCATTGATGAAGCATACCTCGATCTCTCCGGGACGGGATCATACGAAACGGCCACCGCGGTTGCGGGGGAGATCAAAAAAGCAATCCGTGAGGAGGAACGGCTGACCTGTTCCATCGGGATTGCTCCGTCCCGCAGTTATGCGAAGATGGCTTCAGATATGCATAAACCGGACGGCCTTGTCATCATTCACCCGGATACCCTGAAGGACCAGATCACCGGGCTTTTAGCAACAAGCATTCCTGGTATCGGGAAAAAAGCCTGTTCCATCCTGGATGAAAAAGGGATCAGGACTATCGGGGATCTTGCCGGAACAGACATTCAGACTCTCCAGGAGATATTCGGGTCGGCTGCTGTCGCACTGCACCGGATTGCATCAGGGGAAGACGACACCGGGCTGAATAATCCCGGACCGAGAAAATCAATCGGACGCGAGATCACCTTTCCGGAAGATACCAATGACGAAGAGATTCTCATTGCAACCCTGGATCAGCTCGCCGTCTCAGTCCACCTGGATCTTCTGATCGAATCGATGGTATATAAGACACTGACCATAAAGATCCGGTATTCCGGATTTATAACAACAAGTCATGCCCGTTCCCTGCACCGGCCGACTGATTCTTTTACCCGGGTACGGAACGGGGCACAAGACCTTTTTCAGCAGAACTGGACCGGGGAGCCGGTCAGGCTGATCGGGGTGAGACTGTCCGGACTCAGCTCCCCGGAGCCATTCCAGAAAAAGATCCCGGATTTTTTTCCTGATTCAGAATAACATCCCGGGAATAATCTCAGTAGTATTATATAAAATCATCAGTAATAGAAAATACAAGTATTGATAATCCAGATGGGGACACATTACTACTATGACTGGGGAAGGGGGGTATTTTGAGAAGGGACGATGGGTTGATGAACCTTCTCAACCGGAAACAGGCGATTCAGAGGCAGAGTCGCCACAACCCGATATCGATAACCGTATCAGGGATGCAACACAATCCGTTGTCACCGGGGTGAGTGATCTGCTCAGGCTCGGGCATGATCTTATCGCTACCGAAGAGGGCAGGGATCATCTCGATAAAAAAATCGGGAAAAGTGTCCGCAAACTGGAGGAGGTCTGTGATGAACTCAGCCAGGAAGCAGAATCGCTCATCAGCCGGATACGAAAAAAGATCAGTTAATAACTGTCAGATGAAGGTATTGCCCGGACAATAACCATCTCATTATACTAACGATGCCCAAGTGGTTGGATCTTGGAACCCAGGTCGTAAACCTGGATTATATCGAGAAGTTTGTGGTAGTTGAGGTCACGAAAGACCGGAAGGGCCAGGTTATCGTTGAAAAAGCGATTCTCAAGGCCCAGATGAAAAACGGTGAGGCTATCAACATCGCCGCATTTAAAAACCGGATGGATGCCGTTACCTGGATCAGAACCCGGCTTCGTAACAGTGAAGAGAAGGTTATCCAGGTCAGATAACCAAAGCATCAGACGACAGAGAATACCGAAAACCGGTTTGCGAAATTATTTATGCGTCCGGTGTGAGTGAAGATGCATGAGTAAGGGTAATCCCGTGCCCCTTGATGTTCCAAAAGACGCTCAGAAGACATATCTTGAGAATCTGAAACTGATCACTCATGATTCCGGACGCCTGATGCTTTTTGCCGGCGATCAGAAGATTGAACACCTGAACGATGATTTTTTCGGAACAGGTATCCACGAGGATGATCATGATCCAGAGCATCTCTTCAGAATTGCCGCAAAGGCAAAGATAGGTGTTTTTGCCACCCAGCTCGGACTGATCGCGAAATACGGGGGAGACTATCCGGATGTTCCGTACCTCGTCAAGATCAACTCCAAGACCCATCTCGTCCCGACCACCCAGCAGGAACCATTCTCAAACACCATCACCACTGTTGAAAAGGTGGTCAGGTTCAGAAAGTCAAGCGGCCTGAAGATCGCCGGGATCGGATTCACCATATACCTCGGATCTGAATACGAGGCACAGATGCTCCAGCAAGCCGCACAGGCGATCTTTGAAGCTCATCAGAACGGACTCGTCACGGTTCTCTGGATATATCCGCGTGGCAAGGCAGTCAGGGATGAAAAGGATCCCCATCTTATCGCCGGTGCTGCAGGGGTTGCTGCCTGTCTTGGATCCGATTTTGTGAAAGTCAATCCGCCAAAGAAAGAAGGGGCCTCTTCTGCCGAACTGATCCGGGAAGCCACACTTGCAGCAGGAAGAACGAAAGTAGTCTGTGCCGGCGGATCAAGCGTTGACGGAGCAGTCTTTTTACGCCAGCTCTGGGAGCAGATCCATACTGGCGGGTGTGCTGGAAACGCAACCGGAAGGAATATTCACCAGAAATCCCTCAAGGAAGCCGTCAGGATGTGCAATGCCATCTATGCCATCACGGTCGGGAATACTTCGGTTGAGGAAGCGGTGAAGATCTATGAATCCGCCTAAAAAAAAATAAAAACGATAGGTCTCCTCACCGGCGGCGGTGACTGCCCCGGGCTGAATGCCGTTATCAGGGCGGTCGTAAAAACAGCGATTAACTACGATTATACCGTCATCGGCATCAGGAACGGGTGGAAGGGAATAATCGAGGGGCAGGTCGAACCCCTTACCAGTTTTTCAGTAACCGGGATTCTCCCGAAAGGGGGAACGATCCTCGGAACTTCCCGGACAAACCCGTTCAAAAAAGAAGAGCATGTCCAGCAGATGCTCACAAATATCAGGAAATTCGGAATAGATGCCATTGTAGCCGTAGGCGGGGATGATACCCTCAGTGTTGCGTTCCGCCTCCATGAGAAGGGAATCCCGGTTGTCGGTATTCCGAAGACAATCGACAACGACATCTCCTGCACCGATTATACGTTCGGGTTTGATACGGCAGTCTCCATCGTAACCGATGCCATCGATCGGCTGCATACCACCGCAGAGTCCCATCACCGGATCATGGTCCTTGAGGTGATGGGAAGACATGCCGGCTGGATAGCAACCATCTCAGGAATTGCCGGAGGTGCCGATCAGATTCTGATCCCTGAAGTTCCCTTTGATATCGAGGAGATCTGCGACGGCCTTCGGAAACGCTGGGATGCCGGAAAAACGTTTTCCATCGTGGTCGTCGCAGAGGGGGCACGCCCGAAAGATGTGGATGAGGTCTCGCTGGCATCGGTCCGGGTTGACGAGTTCGGGCATGAACAACTCGGGGGTATCGGCCATATCGTCGGAAGGGAGATCGAGAAACGGATCGGGGCCGAAACGAGGGTCACGGTTCTTGGCCATGTCCAGCGGGGAGGTACCCCGACGGCACATGACCGGGTGCTTGCCACACGGTACGGCGTCAGGGCAGTCGGCCTCCTCCACGAGAACCAGTTCGGGATGATGGTTGCCCTGCAGGGTGACCGTATCGTGCCGGTTCCCCTCTCCGATGCTATCCGGGAGAAGAAAGTGGATATGGAACTCTACGAGATTGCCAGACTCTTCTTCTAACTACTTCCCGATTTTTACCAGGATCTCCTCGAGGCTCGGATACCTGGACTCGATCCGTTCAACCGTTCCTCCCCGCCCGGTGATATCCAGGGTCATCGCATTCAGATCGGTAATTGACCTGACGCTGATGAGCCAGAGATGATCATGCAACTGCGCTCCTTCAGGCGGAACCGCATCATCGGGAAGGATAAACCAGATCTCGTACCTGATTGATCCGAACTGTTCTCGGAGTTCAGGCATCGTGCCAAGTACCATCTCCCTCCCCCTTCGGAGGATGAGAACATGGTCACAGATCTCCTCGACCTGGTTCAGGTTATGTGCCGAGAGGATGATGGTCTTCCCCTGCATACGCAGTTGTTTCAGGTATTCGATAATGAACCGGCTCGTCATGGGATCGAGGCCTGACCCAGGCTCGTCATAGATCAAAAGAGAGGGGTCATGGATCAGGGATCGGGCAATGGCAACCTTTCGTTTCATCCCTTTTGAGAGGTTCCCGATCATCTTCCCCTCAGGATTCAGGGACAACTGGGTAAGGAGCAGATCAGCCCGTGCATCGATGGTCATCCGGTCAAGCCCGTAGATCTCCCCGAAAAACCGGAGATACTCCGGGACACGCATTGTCTCATACAGACGGGACTCCTCGGGAAGGTAGCCGATCTGCTCCTTTATCCGGATCGGATCGCCGGAGATATCAGTCCCCCCGATGCTGAGGCTGCCTGATGTCGGTTTTACCAGGCCTGAAAGGATCTTCAGGAGGGTGGTTTTTCCAGCCCCGTTATGCCCGATTATCCCGAATATTTCCCCTTCACGGCAGGTGAATGAAACCTGGTCAAGGGCGATGACATCTCCGTACCGCTTGGAGAGTTCTGATGCCTCGATCATACGCATAGAGAGCCTGAACTCCAAAGGACTAATACTTGCCGCCCGTGACGATCCCGGATTGAGCAGAGATGATATTAACCAGACCGGCATACAACTCACCATCATGCAGGCGGTACGACAACTGATGACCATCGCAACGTGGGAAGTGAAGCGCTTCTCATCGTCAATGAGCAGGGATCTCCTCCCCCTCGTTATTGTACTGGTCATCCTTCTCGTTCTTGTCAGCGGGTACACGGCCCAGCACGGGCTTCACCTTCAAGACCAGATGTACCGGATCGGCATTGACAGTCCTGTGTACCTGGACATCGTCGGACAGGATCCCCGGTATGCAGTATACCCCCTCTCCGAAGACGGGATCACCCAGACTTCAGGGATAGATGTCGCCATCTCAAAGGGAACCGTCCTTCGGGCGAGGGGCCAGAAAGCAGAAGCAGCCCAGAAAAGCCTGGAACATGATTACCAGGGATACCAGGACCAGGTATTCCGGACCCAGACAGATCTCTTTGCCGCCTACCCGGTATGGGTGAAAAGCGATTATATCGTCAGTGAACTCGATTTTCTTGCCACTCAGGGCGGAAGACAGGTTTCAACCCCGACCCGTGCGACGCCTGAGGCACCGGTCCCTGAAGGAACGGTGGAGCCGTACCTCCCAGACACGGGAGAAATCGCAAACCAGGAAGATCTCAGGATTGCCCTCTCTAAGCAGGCAGAACAGGGTGATGAAACGGTCGGGAGGTATTCAGGCCTTCTCGCCCAGCAGGAGGAGACCATGGGTGATTACCGTATCCCCTCAATGCTTTCACCGCCCCTTCCCTTTGACACGATCATCTTCATCTTCATCTTTATCTTTCCGCTCTACTTTACCTCGCAGTTCTTCATGATGAGCATCATGAACGAGCGGACGCTCAGGCAGGGAGAAGCACTGGTGGCATCCCCGGTCAGGCCGGCCATTATCATTTTCGGAAAAATGCTCCCGTATGCCATCGGAATGGTGATCCTGGTCCTGGCGATCCTCTTCTCAATCAGTGCCCCGCTCAGTGCCATCCCCCCGCTCATTCCGGTGATCCTCTTCTTCCTGGCGTTTGCACTCTTCATCGGGATAATCGCACGGAGTTACAAGGAACTCTCCTTTATATCGATATTCTTCTCAACAATAGCCACCTCCTATCTCTTCTTCCCGAGCATCTTTGCAAACATCCATATTGTCAGCCTCCTCTCTCCAATCACCCTGGTTATCCATGCACTTGACGGCACAGGGTACACGGAGACCGATTACCTGTATGCCACTTCGCTCTTTTACCTGGTGAGCCTCATTCTCTTCACGGTATGTATCAAAAACTTCCACGAGGAGCAGATCTTCACAGAAAAGAACCTCTTTGCCAAGATCAGTTCCTGTCTCGGAAGCATGATACCGGCTAAGACCTGGCCGCTCTCGCTGCTAGTCATCAGTGCCCTCACCATCCCGTTTGTCTTCATGGCACAGATGATGTACCTCGTTCTGTTCTTCAACCTCCCGATGCCGGCCTCGCTGATCATGATCATGATCCTTGCAGCCCTCACCGAGGAGATCGCAAAAGCTGCCGGGTTAATCGGTCTTATTAACATGAACCCGGATATCTTTTCCTGGAAGGTTCTCGGGATAGCCGCCATCGCGATAGCAGCCGGGTTCCTGCTCGGTGAAAAATTACTTCTCTTTATCACGCTGTCCCAGATTTCAGACTCGGTGTTCGGGGCAATCCTTTTCCTTTCCCTCGGTCTGCTCTGGATGCCGTTCCTCCTCCATGCAGTGACGGTGTTCTGTACCGGGCTTTCCCTGAAATTCGGGGGTACGCGATCCCTGCCGGTCGGGATCGCCCTTGCCACCATGGTTCATTGTACCTATAATCTCATCCTCCTCAGGGGGTGGGCCTTTTGAATTTCCACCGGATCGCTCTCATCACCCGGAAAGAACTCCGTGCGATAGGTGCTGAAAAAACGATAATCCTGGCGATACTTCTCCAGCTCTTCATCGCACTCTTCTCATCATTTCTCATGGTCGGCCTCTCTGCCATGTACGATCCATCTGCGTACGGGCGGGTAAGCGGAATCCAGTACGGGGTCGGGTATGCCGGAAACGATACCCTCCTTTATGAACTCATCACCCGCGACGGATCCTTCAGGCCATACCAGATGGACCCGGGAGTGGCCCTGGCGGCACTAAAGGAGAGAAAACTCGCTGCAGTGGTTGTTTTGTCCGATACACCACCCGGTGCGGAGGATCCGGTGACCATCACCCTCTATACGATCAAAAATGACATTCAGTCTGCCGTTATCGAAGTAAAACTGAAAGATATTCTCATGGATTACGAGAAGGTTATCCGTGACATCAGGAAAGATCGGCTCGACTCCCTCCCGCTGTCGCTCACGATAGCCCGGCCTGTTGTTTCGAATACCTTCTACGAGTTTATCTTCGGCCTGTTAATCCCGATGCTCCTCTTCATGCCGGCGATCATCTCCGCAGGACTTGTCATCGATCTCATCACCGAGGAACACCAGCAACAGACGCTCGATACCATTAGATCAACCCCGGTCAGCGTGGAAGAACTCGTCTTTGGAAAAATACTCGCCTGCCTGATCCTGATCCCAATCCAGGCAGGAGTCTGGCTCCTCCTGCTGACGATAAACGGGATCCGGATCAGCAGTATTGTTGAGATCCTGCTCCATGTGATGGCCGGATCGGCCGTGCTCATCCTTGTTGCATCCCTTACCGCCCTCTGGTACCGGGACCGGACAAAAGCTCAGTTCATCTTCTCCACTGCCACGATTATCCTGCTCCTTCTTGCCCTTGCATTCCCCTATAATCCGGTCAACCTGATCGTATTACTCGCAACAGGGAATAATCCGGGGATTCACTGGCTGGTTCTCCTCATTCTTGTGGTCTTCTGCCTGGTTCTCCTTGCCGGCGTCAGGATCGGATCGCGACGCCTGGAAACCGGATCCTGACCGGTTCATGGCGATATCTTCATCTTTTTTGGGATGAAACCCTTATTCGTGGCTGAAAATACCTTCTCAGGGAATAATCCGGGAAAAATGACCTGTGCCGGTTTCTGGAGACGTCTGCTCGCTGCAATCATCGATCTGGGAATCATCCTCCTGATTGATGCCGTCATTGTCATATACACCGGTACGGGAAACCTTATACCGGCAGGAACCGGGAACCTGAGCGGCGGAAATCCCGATCTGCTCCTCGGGGCACATCTCCCGGGAGTCTCACCAGGAGCCGCGTTCCCGGTTATTCTTCTCTGCCTGGTCCTGGTCCCATGGCTCTACTATGCCCTCCTGGAATCGTCACAAAACCAGGCCACCCTTGGCAAGATGACCGCACGAATAATTGTCACCGACCTGCAGGGGATGCGCCTGACCTTTGCACGGGCCACCCTTCGTCATTTTTCAAAATATCTCTCGGCCCTGCTTTGCATGGCCGGATTTGTCTGTATCCTCTATACACGGTATCAGCAGGGTCTCCATGACATCATCGGGGCATGTCTCGTCCTGTATCAGGAGCAGAAGATCTCCTGATCCGCTTCTCTTCCGGTATCCCTCTCCGGGCTACGGCATCGGGGAAAAAGAGGCTGGAAACAAAAAAGATAGGGCCCTGATTATCCGCAGGGGGAACAGGAGACGATTATCTCCTTTGGCTGCAGCCGGCTCTCCCATTTTCCATGGTTGGAAGAAACGAGCGCATCAGCATCGCTATCAAGAAGATCGCTGTTCTCCTCGTGTATTTTTTGTTTATACTCGTCAAGGGCAACCCAGTCGCCTGCCCTGATGATATCACCAAGTGAACTGTATTTGGCAAGGTTTGAATATGCAGATTCCTGTGAGACTGTTCCATTCTCAGTATTAAGGGTGGTCTGGTTGACTGTCGTGGTCAAATTATCAGCCGTCTGATTCATCGTCTGGTTTTCAGTCGCTGAAAGGGAAGAAGAATCCGTAACGGGGGTCAGGGTCGGTTCGGGATCGGTTTCATAAAAGGAAGCAGCATTCGAACCGGTCGATGAATAGATGCTTCTTCCCATATCATATCCGTATTTCTCAAATCCACCGGATCCTGCACCCGAACCGGACGCCAGCACTGTCGGGATGATCAGGACAACGAGAGTGATAATGCCTGCAAGAACCAGGCAGGAACGTGATGACACCATAATCCGGATCTATAGGTTCCCTCCCGTTGGTCATAAACATGTGCAGGAAAACCACGGGAAATAACCAATCACGGGAGGTCTATCGGATCATGCCTGATGATCCGGGATGAAGCAGGTAGGTTTTCAAGGAGAAAATCTCCACCGCGGGATCGAATCAGGATACCTGACAATTCTTCAGACGCACAAAGAAGATGCTGTTCAGGATGGGTTCCCCGCTCAATCGAACAGGCAAGGAGAATCTCCGGTCCTGCCGAGACAACCATGCGAAGCCGTAATGAACCGGGATGGTTTTTTGGGAGAACCAACAGAGGAACATGGTACCTCCTCACAAGTTCAAGGAGGATAACCGCCTGGCCAAGCGGGCCGCCTTCCGGAGCGGAGACTGCAATAATATCCCCTTTCTGAAGAAACTGGGTATACTCGTCCCCGGAAGTCTCGATAAAAAGATGAAATGGATCCAGAACCAGGCCAACCAGGAGAAACGATTCTCCAGCCTGGATTTCGAGGTAGCCGGCGCCCGGCGATCCGATCATACCTCGGTCACATTATCCGAACCACAGGAAGGGCACCGGACATTCTTACCGATTCCCTTAAAGGATCCATTACAATCCTTGCATTTATAGTCTTTCGACTTCAGCCGCTCTTCAAACTCGATATCAACAGGTCCGCCGACGGTACACATGCTGCATCACCATGTTATACTCACCTCTTCTCAAGATAAAAGGTGGTATACGGTGTACGTGCCTTATAAACTCCCGGAAGATCCTCCGGCTGGGACCATGGTATAACTTCCGGATGTGGGGTCAGGGCTGTCTGAAGCTCCTAGAGCTCGATCCTCGTCACGACCCCGTGCACCTTGTTATGGGGAAGCCGGTGGTACTGGACAAAGGAAGGACAAAGTCTTTTTATCGCGTAAAAAATCTTCCAGACCAACTTCCGGCTGACGATTTCCTCCATGCCATAAAAGATCGTCTTCTCCTCGATTCCGGCATCGCGGATGATCTTCATCAGATCGATCATCTGCATGTACCCGTACGAAATCGAGAGATGCGATACTCCCGGAAGGATATCACGTTCAAGCCGGAAGGTCATGCCACGGGGTTTTTCAAGAATGCTTAACGAGACAAAGACATTCTGCTCGTACAGGATCTCGTTTATGAACATGGTACGGGGAATATATGCCGGGATGAAATCCAGGGAGCGGGAGAAGAAGATTCCCGTCCCCCTGATGAGACGCTGGGTCTCATGGGCACGCAGGTATTTCTTCTGAAACTTCTCCCAGGGCATTGGTTGTATGGCACGGTACATCGCCTCCTGCCCCTTGACATAGATGATGACGATGCAGAACGGAATGGAAGCAATGAGGAGTGACCAGTACCCGCCTGAGGAGAACTTTGTCAGGAGAGAGAAGAAGAACCCTGAATCGACGATGAGTACGAACAGGGAGAGAATGATATACACCGGTGTCTTCCGGCAGAGATAGATGGATACCATCAGGATCGCATCGATCATCATCGTCCCGGTCACAGCAATGCCGTATGCATTGGCAATACGGTCAGAGTACCCGAATACCATCAGGACAAAGATCACCGCACAACAGAGCATCCAGTTTACACTGTCGATATAGATCTGGGTCCTGAGTTCATCGGAGGTATAATCAACTTTGAGCATCGGGAGCAGGTGGGTCGTGATCGCCTGGTAGATGATGGAGAAAATCCCGCTTATCACGGCCTGGGATGCAATGATCGTTGCACATATCGTAAGGATAAGGAACGGAATGTAGAGAATGCCAAACTCCTGTGAGATCATCTCAAAGAGGGGATTTTCAACTCCGCTGTTGCGGATTAGAAATGCTCCCTGGCCCATATAGGAGATGATGATCCCGACACAGACGAAAAACCAGGCATACCGGATGGGTTCACGCCCGAGGTGACCCATGTCGGCAAAGAGCGCCTCCGCGCCGGTGGCACAGAGGATGACGAGGGAGAGGGAGATGAACGCCTCGAAAAAATTATGCTCGAAGAACTGAAGGGCATATGTCGGGGAAAGGGCAAGAAAAACCGTGGGAGTCTGGATGATAGAGAACATGCCGGTCAGGAAGAGGGTCACAAACCAGATTACCATGACCGGACCGAAGTACGCCGCAACTCTCCCGGAACCCTTCCGCTGGAAGTAAAAGAGCAGAAAGGTGATGAGTATCGCGAGAATCAGGAGCCATTCCTGCCCGACTGACTCCTGTCCGGGGATATGACGGATTCCTTCCACGGCTGAGAGGATACTGATCGCCGGAGTGAGAACACAATCCCCGATCATCAGCGATATCCCGATGATCGCAAGGAGGGTGGCCCCTGCCACATGAGCCCTGCTTTTCAGGAGCGGCTGAAGGAGCTCCTTAAGAACGATTGTGCCCCCCTCCCCGTTCTCTGATAACCGCATCGCAAGAACCGCATACTGCAGCGTCACGAGAATGAACATCGTCCAGAAAATAAGGGATATTATCCCCATCACGTTCTCTTCTGTCGGAGGAATGAGAAGGAAAAGAACAGCAAGGGTGTATATCGGGCTGGTTCCGATATCACCAAAAACAAGACCGGTTGCTTTGATGATGGACCCTGCGGGCGGATGCTCAGCCATATCTCTCCTGATATATCGCAATCTCGTTTTAAGATACTATCAGTCTGAGCATGCCGCCAATACCCATCATCTTCCGGATTTTTTTTGGGGGTACCCGGTGTACCGTTTGGATCAGGAGAAAAAATGAGTATACCATAAGGATAACAGATAGGATACATCCGACATGTCAGTACTCATTGAAGGAATCGTCATTGTATTCCTCATTCTTCTGAACGGCCTTCTCTCCATGGCAGAATTCGCCCTGGTCTCGTCAAGACGGACGAGGCTTGAGCAGATGCAGGCCGAAGGAATATCCGGTGCAGGGACCGCCCTTGAGATATCAGAGGATCCCAACACATTCCTTTCTGCCATCCAGATCGGGATAACCCTCGTTGGGATCCTTGCGGGAGCCTATGGGGGTGCATCGCTGGCCGGCAAACTGACACCGGTGTTTGAGATCAGTTCATATACGGCACCATACGCGAATACCATCAGCCTCGTGCTCATCGTCCTCGCCATCACCTTCGTTACCATCGTAATCGGGGAACTTGTCCCGAAGCGGATCGGGCTGTCAGATCCCGAACGGATTGCCGCACGGATGGCGGGATCGATCCACGTCTTGGTGGCACTGACAAAACCGGTCATCCGGCTTACCTCGTGGGCAACAGATATGATCCTCCTTATCACCGGTGCTGCCGGCACCGTGGAATCAACGGTAACAGAGGAGGAAATCACCGTTCTTCTCGAGGAAGGAACCCGGGCAGGGGTGTTCAATGAGACCGAGCAGGAGATCGTCCAGAGCGTATTCAGATTTGCCGACCGGGATGTCGCCTCAATCATGGTTCCACGGCCTGACGTGGTTGCCATAAATCTTGATGATCCATTTGAGACCATCCGGGAGACGATCATCACAACCGGCCATACCCGGTATCCGGTGTACCGGAATGAGATCGATCAGATATCCGGCGTTATCTCGGTGCGGGATCTCTGGGCACAGACAACCGGGGGGGGGATCGTCTCACTTGATGTACTGGTCACGCCGGTCCTCATGGTTCCCGAAAGCCTCTCGACTATCCGCCTGCTTGAGATGTTTAAATCGGCAATATCCCCGCTTGCCGTCATTGTTGACGAATACGGATCAGTCCTCGGGATTGTGACCCTCCATGATCTCATGGAAGCTATTGTTGGTGACATGGACTCAGTTGATATCACGTCCGGAGACCCGGATGTCGTTGAACGTGAAGACGGGTCCTGGTTTGTGGACGGGACATACCCCGTCATCGATCTCAAACGGCTTCTTGACCTGGAATCCCTGCCCGGAGAGGAGGAACACCATTACCGGACCGTTGCAGGGTTCCTGATGGCTGAACTTGACCGGATTCCAAAAACAGGAGACATCATCAGGTACGGGGGATTCAGCTACGAAGTCGCTGACATGGACGGGCACCGGATCGATAAGATCATCATAACGCGGCTGCAGCCAGACGTGGAGACGGAAGCGGGAACGGATACCGGTGAAAGCCGGGAGCCGGGATCATCCTGACCAGATGCATGGATTTACACTAAGCACCAATACATGATCCCATGAAGTTCCAATATACACTGCTCATCTGTATCCTCTTCCTGATGGTGATACCCCTGTCTGCAGACCGGGAGGTCGGGTTTGCAGATGAAGGGAATGCAGCAGCAATCAGGGAATACAACGAGGCAGTAGACTTCGCAGCCGCAGGAGAGATGGACAAGGCCCTTACATCAGTGAATAATGCCCTTGATAACCAGCCGAACTTCACGCTTGCCCTGGTCACGAAAGGGAATATCCTGATCAATCTCGGCAGGCTCGATGAAGCTGAAAAAGCCATTAATGTAGCAGCCGGGATTGAACCGGAAGACCCCATGGTCCTCGTCAGCCAGTCATCCCTGATGCAGAGCAGGGGAGATCATGCGGCTGCCATCCGGTATGCCAATATTGCAATAACGTCTGATCCCGGATGTATCGAAGCCTGGATCCTCAAGGGCACATCACATGGATCTCTCGGGGAATATGAATCTGCAAAGAACGCATCATTACAGGCATTGTCTCTTGATCCTGGCAACAATCCGGCACAGGCCAATCTTGCATATGCCCTCCGCATGATGGAAGCAAACAAGACCGGGATGACCGGCCGCACGGGAGCACAAAGCCCGCTCCCGTGGATCCTTGTTCCCCTGTCCGTTCTGGCTCTGGCAGTATTACGACGGGTGTGAACCGGTTTTCCGGGGACGACCACGTTTCCGCTTTTCTCCCGGAACAACGCCCGAGGAAACCGGAGGGTTAAAAGATTCAGGGACAACGATATCAGACACAACTGAAACGGACTTTTTAGGACGACCACGTTTCCGCTTTTTTCCCGGAACACCACCGGGGGGAACCGGAGGTTCGGAAGACACAGGGACAACGATATCAGACACAACTGAAACGGACTTTTTAGGACGACCACGTTTCCGCTTTTCTCCCGGAACAACGCCCGGGGAAACCGGAGGGTCGAAAGATTCAGGGACAACGACATCAGACACAACTGAAACGGACTTTTTAGGACGACCACGTTTCCGCTTTTCTCCCGGAACAACGCCCGAGGGAACAGAGAGCGGAAGCAAAGAGTCTTTCCGGGGACGACCGCGTTTTTTCGGTCCTGGCCGGGGAGGTGATATAGGATCCGTATCTCCGAGAATAATAGAGGTATTGCCATTGTATCCCGGGGCCTCTTTTGCAATACGCTCTTTTGCCGCTTCACAATAGGTCTCAGAGATATCAATCCCCAGATACCGGCGTCCGAGACGGGATGCCACAAGTGCCGTTGTACCAACACCACTGAAGGGATCGAGGATGATATCACCCTTAAAACTGAATAACTTCAGACACCGTTCTACCAGTTCCTCGGGGAACATTGCCGGATGGTTATACTGTTTCATCCGGCGTTCTGGTCCGATTGACCATTTTGCAACCACCCAGGACTTGAACTCCTCGTCAAGGATGTCGGCATCCTCGCCTCGCCCGTCTTTTTTCAAATCGCCTTTGCAGAAGACCTCGATAAACTCCCAGGTATATTTCAGATACGGGCTCGAAGGACTCTTCCAGCTTCCCCACGCGGTGTATTTACAGTTGTAATTATTCTTCTCCCAGATGATTTCCCCTTTCCAGATCATCTTCTCGTTCATGAAAAATGACGAGATAAGGTGATGAAGAGGGATGTAATCTGAGAAGAGGGGCTGGATATTGACGATAAACCGCCCGCCATAGGTCAGTACCCGGATTCCTTCACGAAAGATCCGATACAGTTTATCGAGATATGCCGCCCAGTTGATCCCATCCTCGCTAGCCAGGTAATCAATGCCGAAATTATAGGGCGGGGACGTTATGATGAGGTCAATGCAGTTATCCGGAAGGGATGCCAGTATAGTTTCACTGTCCCCGGCAATGATCTGGTTGGTACAGGTTTCAGGGATGGAATTTCTGGTCTTAGAAAATGAATGGTTTTCTGCGTAATAGTACGCACCTCTTGCCTTTTCCTTTTCTTTTCGTCCGCCCACTTTTCTCTCGTCGGCGTAGCCGGCGTACAACCGTTTTCCATTCCTGATCCCATAACTGCGGATTTTCAGGATCTCATCGTGTAACTGCACGAGCGGGTGGAGCATGGCATCGCCGGTATCCTCCGGTCCCTCCAGCGAATCCTTCCCCAGTATCTCCCCGATCATTCCACGGATCTGCCCGGGATCAAGGTGGATCAGTTCAGCCTGAAGACCAGAAGGCTGGATACTGATCCGGAGCTCGTCTGGTGAGACCATGCCGGTGAGTGACTCTGCTGCACGAATCTCATCGCCGGAGAGCGGTCTTCCGAGATCAACACGGACCATTCGTGATGATGTCCCCGTCTTTTTTTTTCTTGCTGGCATAACCCTTCCAGAATGAATTCAATGAATGTTTATAAAAGTAAAAACTGATAACCATTCTCCTTTATAACCGCCTTTGACCACGGAACCGGGTAAGGTATTTCCATTACCGCGGATATCATCTCTCATGAGCCGGGAGGACCACCCTCCCAAGAATGAATGGGCACCAATGCGGACAAGGAACATGAATGGCAGGAAAGCTGGCCGAAACAGGCGGACGGGAATACTTACCGGAAAACCAAAACGACTACTCCGACCAGGATATCACCGCAGGCAGCCTTTGGAAATGCAGGGAGGTGAAACGAACCCTTCGAGGAGATCAGAGGAGCGAACACCGGGGGGAGCAGACCGGGATACGAGGGTTCAGGTGAATTCCGGTGTATTCCCCGACCACGATTCAGGAGATATGCGACGGGATTACAGACCGGGTTCTCCGGAAGGATCGATTGAATCCCTGCTCATTCTTGTCCGTGACGTCGTGCGGTTCTCGAGGACACAGGTTCAGGAAGGAAAAGGGATCAAGCAGGTTATCAGCAGAGCCGGTAACATCCTCGGGGTTGAATACTGTTCATTCTTCGATCTTCTGCCTAAAACCGGAAAAACCGTTGCAGATGAGGTATATCTCTGGTCAGCGAGGTACGGGTTTATTATCGGGGCAGATTGTGAAGACCCGGATGACGGAATTATCCGGATCAGGAACCGGCTGTCAGCAGGAGAAACAATATTCCTGTTCAGGAACCGGTCAGACGGCTTAATCAGGAAACTCTTCGAGAACAGGGAGGTTGATTCTGCTCTTATCATTCCAGTATTCTCCCAGGCACGGCTCGCAGGATCATTTGTCCTCTGGAGCCGGGATCCTTACCGGAGGTGGCGTTCTGAAGAACTGCACTGCCTCAGTATTCTCGCCGAATTCCTCGGAAAACTTCTCGAACATGGTAGTGTTGAAGAACGACTTCTTCTCAGCGAGGAAAAGTTCAGGACCATTGTCGATACGATCGGTGATTTTTATTTCCAGACCGATACAACCGGTGCAATTCGTGCTATGAGCCCGTCCATGGTACAGGCACTCGGTTACGATGCCCAGACGGATCTTCAGGGTGCCCTGTTTGAGTCATTGCTTGCCGATGGTGAGCAATGGGCAGTTTTTCTTTCTGATATCCTTCAGACAAACGGGGTTCGGGACTATGAACTCGAACTGGCAGGGAAGAGCGGAAAACCCATCTACGGCTCAGTCAGCTGCCGGATGGTATTTGACAGGGTCGGCCGGTTCCAGGGCCTGGAAGGGATTATCAGGGATATCACCCGGAGAAAACAATATGCCGAGTTACTGGAGGAAAACCAGTGGAAACTTGACCAGGCACAGAAAATTGCAAAACTCGGTGTCTGGTCATATTACCTGAACAACCGGTACCTGAAAGTCTCACCGGAAATATTCTCTATCTTCAGCATTCACACTGGAGAGAACGTAATCGGGTTTGATAGGATCCAGGATATGACCGCTCCGCAATATCTGGAGCGACTGAAATCATGCATCGAACAGAAAATTCCTGCAGGGGAGGAGTTTGAACTGGAATTTATGGTAACCTATGAGCGGGGTGCATTCAAATTCATCAGGATGAAAAGCCTCCCCATAATCCGGGATAATATTATAAAAGGCGCTTTTGGCATTTTCCAGGATGTAACCGAGCGTAAGCAGGTTGAGCAGCACCTCATCAGGTATGCCGAGGAACTTGAACGTAAAAACCTGGAAATGGATGCCCTCCGGACCCAGCTGCTTGATATGAACAGGGAACTGGAGGATCGTGTAAAGAGACGGGCTCTGCAGGTAGAGGAACTGCTCAGGCAGAAAGATGAGTTTATCATGCAGATCGGCCACGATCTCAAGACGCCCCTCACCCCGCTCGTTGCCATCCTTCCGTTTATCAGAAAACGGATAGACGATCCTGAGATCGGGGAACTCCTGGACATGACAATAAAAGATGTCACGTCGATAAAGCACCTTATCACGTCAGTCCTTGAACTGGCACGAATGAACACCCTGTACACAGTCTCTGATGCACAGGTCATCAGGGTTGCCGATGTCATCAACGAAGTGATCACTGATTACTCCTACCTTATTCTCCAGAAAAGCCTGACGGTGAACAACAGTGTGCCCAGGGATCTGACCACGCTCATGTCACCCATGCATTTTGAGACACTCATCGGCAATATCATCGGAAACGCAGTGAAATACTCATATCTTGAAGGAACCATAACCATATCCGGAGAAGGATATGATGATTATATCCTGCTCCAGGTCAGGGATACCGGTATCGGCATGAACAAGGATGATATCAGGTTCATTTTTGACGGATTTTATCGTGCAGACTCATCACGCCATGAACGTGACTCGCACGGACTCGGACTGACCATTGCAAAACGCGTGATCGAACTCTACGGGGGCCAGATCTGGGCAGCCAGTGAAGGAGAAGGGAAAGGAACGGTCTTCCAGGTAAAACTGAAGAAAAGACCGAGGAATATCACTACCGGCAGTGAAGATCCAGACACAAACCGGTGAAGTGGTATTGGAGAACGGCACAAAGGAGTACAGATGATGAATGAAAAGGGTTGCATTCTGATCGTTGATGATGATCCCCATATCAGACAGACGGTCAAAACCATCCTCTCTGCTGAGGGTTTTGATGTCAGCATGGCAGAGAGCGGTGAAGAATGCCTCAATCTGTTGAAAGAAGGATTCTCCGGGGTGATCCTTCTCGATATCATGATGCCGGTGATGGACGGATGGGATACGATCAAGGCTATCATCTCCGAAGACCTCTTCAATGGAGTTGTGATCGCCATGCTGACCGCGAGGAGTGCCCCTGATGAAAAGATGGTCGGTCTCCAGGAATATGTGATTGATTATATCACGAAACCGTTCGACATCGATGACCTCATCCGCAAGACAGAATATTTTCTCAGGTTTGTCCCGTAACAACCATTCGGTCAGCCAGATATGAAGATTATAATCATCGGTTCCTCAACCGGCGGCCCGTTCATTCTCGACGAGATATTTTCCCGTTTTCCGTCAGTCAACGCCTGTATCCTCATCATCCAGCATCTTCCGACAGCATTCACGGAATCGTTCAGGAAAAACCTCCAGTCGATCACCTCCATGAAGGTGATTATCGGCGAAGAAGGACAGGTGATTGCACCGGGGACGATCATCATCGCCCCGGGAGACCGGCATCTCATCTTACAAAAAAACCGTACCATCCATCTCGATGATGCTCCAAAAATCCACGGGGTCAGGCCTGCTGCTGACAGTACCATGTGTTCACTGGTCTCACGAATCGAAGACCGGATCCTCGGAATTATTCTTACCGGGATGGGACAGGATGGTACGACCGGGCTCAGGCATATCAAATCAACCGGCGGGGTGACATGGGCACAGGATCCGGAAACCGCTCCGATCAAAAGTATGCCCATGTCAGCAATAGAAGCAGGCGTGGCAGACAAAGTCTATTCCCCGGTTGAGATCAGGACGCAACTGGTTGCATTCTGCAGTTGATATCCCGGGCGGCTGCACCCGCCGGATTGCCGGATTCATGATTTTCCATCCCGTCTGCAGACATCTCGCAAGCCCCGGTTGAGGAATCACCCGGAATCGCTCCTGTGCACCTCTTTTTTCCTGTCATCGGCAAGACGATCCGGCAGCCGGTTATGCCCGGGGAATATGCATCTGAAGAATCTGAAAGGGATCATACCAGCAGAACACCGGGATGAGAATAATTACACCAAGACAGAACCCGAGAAAGATCAGGTCATAGACCACCAGGGGTTTTTTCCGGATACTGATGTAACTGTCCCGGCCATATCCCCGGCAGAGCATGCTGGTATACGTCCGTTCACCCTGCTCGAGCGACCTGATAAAGAGGGACCCCATCGTGTATCCCATGTTCACGATCCGGTACCGGTACGGTAATGCCCGGTCAAAGGGATCAAAAAGGCGGGTACTGAGGGCATCAGTCACCTTTCTGAATACGGCACCGAACACGTACAGGTAACGGATCATCATCCCGAGTGCCAGTATCAGTTCAGGCGGCACTTTCAGCCTTCCGGCTCCTTCAAGAAGATCCTGAAGAGTTGTCGTTGACGAGAGGAGGACGATGAACGAAAAGCAGACCAGGAATTTTACCAGCAGGATTGAAGCAAACTGAACTGATTCGGCATACACCGCTATACCGAACGGCAGATCGACAAGCGTATGATACTCCGTGTAATACCGGTTTTTAAAAAAAATCTGGAACCCACACAACATGAACCCGAACGGGAGGGCAAGAATCAACCTGCGGAGGTACACCACCGGGGATATGCGGGAGAGAATCCAGAGAGAGAGGAATAAAACAAAGAACAGGAGCCCGGCCGCATAGACTACCGGGGAATAGGGAACTGCAACAACAGATACGATCGCAGCACAACAGACGATCAGTTTCACTCGTGCATCGAGGGAATGAATGACACTCTTTTGGGAGGAGACCTCTTCCAGGTCAAAGAGTTCTTCTATCATGAGCGCTTCTCAAAGGCTTTCAGGAATGCCTGCTCGGCCTCCTCGTACGTGTATGCCATATCAATGCTGACCCCGCGCTTCTGGAGCGAATGGATAAGTTTTGGGAGAACCGGGATATCGAGCCGTATCCCGGTGAGAAGATCAGGCCGGGAGAAGATATCTGAAACACTCCCTTCTGCAACAGACTCCCCTCGGTTCATGACATAAATGTAGTCAGCCAGTTCAGCGGTGAGTGAAAGACTGTGCGTTGAAAAAATAACCGTCATCCCGTAGGTATCCGAAACGGTCCGGATAAACCTGACAATATCCTGGATGCCCTGGGGATCGAGGCCGGCGGTCGGTTCGTCAAGAACAAGTACCTGCGGTTCCATTGCAATAACCCCGGCAATGGCAACACGTTTTTTTTCACCGCCGGAGAGGTGATGCGGGACACGGGTCAGATAATCTGAAAGGCCCACTATCCGCAATGCCTCGGTGACCCTGTGGCGCACAGTCTCTTCAGGAAGCCCAAGGTTGGTCGGACCGAACGCGACATCCTGTTCAACAGTTGGAGCGAATATCTGGTCATCGGGGTTTTGAAAGACCAGGCCCACGGTTTTGCGGACTTCCCTGATATTCTGTTTCGTCACCGGCTCTCCGCGTACCAGGACCTCCCCGCTTGTCGGTTTCAGCACTCCGTTAAAATGCTTGAAAAGAGTACTCTTTCCAGCCCCGTTCGGGCCGATAATTGCAATACGGGTGTTTCGTGGAGCGACAAACGAGATGTTTTTGAGAGCGGCGATACCTCCCCTGTAGGTATGGCAAAGATCCCGGGTTTCTATGATATGCATTCAGTATTCTCCAGGTCCGCAAAACCAGTATCAAAAATCCGGATATTGTAATAACTCAATACTCATTCTTGCATGAGAGTATGATAAGAATATTACGAATCATCCACGACAGAAAAAAAAGGAATGAAAAAAGAAATATATGGTACTCACGACTTCGATCCGGTCTTTCCTGTCCGGACGAGGTACAAAGCGCCGACAACTACGATCAGCGTGATGATGATTCCGGCAATAATTGCTACAATCCCGCCGGATGAACCCATACTCTCACCAAGCGAGTAATCGGGCATCGGGGATTCATATGCAAAGGAACCGGTCCCGATAACTTCAGGATCGCCCTCTTCAGGAGCTGACCCGGTGAGGTCTTTCTGACCGGATACAACAAGCGCCGTGCTTTCGAGTCCGTCCGGATCGCCAGATGCGAGGAAGACGGCAACAACACCAATGAGGATGGCAATAATGACACCGGCAATAATGAAGGTCTTATTGTCAATCATGCAGCAACTCCGGTTTTTGTATCAACAAGGTCAGGGCGTGCCATGGCAAGCACATAGATGACCACGGCCGTCACGATTCCTTCGATAACACCGATGATGGCATGGTATATACCCATGGCAACCAGTCCGGGACCGAGCGGGAACGTCCCTGCAACAGCCATCTCAACCGCACAGGCGAGAGCCGGGATGAGACAGGCCAGCCATGCGGCAACCGCTGCCGACAGGTAGGTGTTTTTCACGGTTTTCAACAGTCCGTGATACGAATAATACCCGACAAAGCCGCCGATAACACCCATGTTCAGGATGTTTGCTCCCATTGTCGTGATCCCACCGTCTCCAAAGATGAAGCCCTGCACGATCAGCACGAGGGTCAGGATAAATACCGCGGCAAACGGAGATCCGAGAACGATGGCAGCGAGGGCCCCTCCGACAAGGTGACCGCTCGTGCCCATCGAAACGGGCAGGTTGAAACTCTGCAGGGCAAAGATCCCGGCTGCCAGAACGGCGATCAGGGGGATCTTATCCTCGTTCATTTCAGAACGGGCCCATTTTACTGCCAGTGCGAGAAATACAAGCGCAATAATCCAGTATATTGCTGCCTGAGGAAGGGGTATGAACGCATCAGGAATATGCATGGTACTACCATCATACCATATGTGCAAATCTCATTTAGGTGTTACGAGATGTCATCGGAATGAAAAAAGGATGTATCCTTCACAAAAAACCTGCTTTTTTTCGTAGACAGTAGGAAATGGAGCCGGTTATCTCTTCCAGCAACCTCACCAGGCCAGACAACCATGACAGAGGCCCGGAGATGGATATGGATGCCTGACATCCGGGCTTCGCAGCCTTGATCCCGGATCTGGCCGAATACCATATTAGTCCGGCTCCTAGGCATCAGGCTGCGCTATGCGAGAGGTAAGAATTCGCGGGAGGTAAAGAGGAACTGCTGGGCATACCCGGCATACCGGCCGAAATAATTCCTGCAGAAGGAGGCCAGGTCATCATAGGAGTGTTTCTTCCCGGAGCCGGCAGGAAGCAGGGAAGAATACCCGCTCTCAACAATCGCCCGGATCCAGGTATCAACCGGAACCGCCTCAAACCGGGTGTATGCAAAGAGCAGCACGCAGTCTGCCACTTTCGGTCCGACACCCGGAAGCGTCATCAGTACCCGTTTTGCGTCTGCATACCCAAGATCCCGGATCCGGTCGAGCAGTAAGGGATCGGCAACAATTCGCCTCGCGGTCTCCTTTAGGTACGGAGCCCGGTACCCGGCACAGCATGCCCTGATCGCTCCCTCATCCGCGACACAGAGACGATCCGGTGCCGGGTAGGAGCAGGGGGAATGTGGGAAGGGTCCGAACCGGCCGGAGAGAAGTGATATCCTTTTCCCGATGGTCGGTATATTCGAGTTTGCTGAACAGATAAAACTCACGAGACAGTCCCAGGGGTCCTGCCGGAGAATGCGAAGACCGGTTCCGGCCTGTACCGCCGTTTCAAAAAGTTCATCCCGATCCTCCCGGAAGGCCCGGATGGAGTTGCGGATGTCTCCGGTGATGGCAGAGATATCATCATCCAGCCCGAGAAAGCGGATAAGAACCGGGAGGGGGATGCCCTCCCAGCTGATACGATCGCCCTCCTGCTTCACCCTGACCCGGTATGAACCGTGTGAACCACACCAGAATCCGTCTTGCTGCTCCCAGCAGAATTTCTGCCCGGATTTGAACGTGAGATCAAGATCAAACGGAAGCCGGGTTACATCCAGGGTGAGGGTATGCACGGTATCATATCTCTCTCCCAGGGAGATATCACTGCGGCAGGTCGCTCCCCGCATGACCGGTTATATCGACAGTAAGAAATATTCTAAAAAAGATAAAAGACTGAAGGAAGAATAATGGGGATTAATCAGATGCGTTTTGCTTTTTTTCTCACAGGAGGACTACTAATCCTGCTCGCCATGGTGGCAGGTGTGTCGGCAGAAGAGACTGCTGCCGAACCATCTGCTGACTCGTATGAATCCGGAGGGATTGACCTCTCACAGGGCTGGAACTTTATCAGCGTTCCACGCAGGCTTGCCAAGGGATCTGACACGGCTTCGGTATTTGCCGGAATCCAGGCATCGGGAAGGAGTATCTGGACATACAACCCGTCTGAAAACGGATGGAAAGACCTTGCTGCCGAGGACGTGATATCGCCCCTCGAAGGGTACTGGATCTATTCAGATAACCCGGTCACGGTCCCCCTTTCATACACGGTCGATCCCCTCCAGGTTCCACCGGTGAAAGAACTGGCGACCGGGTGGAACATGGTCGGCCTCTCGGGAACATACCCGGCATCGGCCCGTGACACGTTCCTGTCGATCAGGAAGACCTGGACCGAGGTCATTGGATGGGATGCCACGGCACAGCGCTTTGAACAGACCATCGTGAATGGCGGAGAGGGCGACCGGGCAGATACGCGGGAGTTAAAGCCCTATCATGCATACTGGGTCTATGTGACCGAGCCCTGTACCCTCGCCAGCATTGGTGCATAAATCCTGATACCGGTCAGGTTCTTCTTTTTCGCTCCATACAAATATCTCCCCGGGGACAAAACAGTACAGCAGGATAGGTGAACGGGTTTGAACGGTTTGAAGCGGGCAGGATTGATCCTTTTTGTCGTGGGAACGCTGATCGGCCTCTCAGTGGCAGACAATATGACTGAGCGCCTCGATTATCCCGAATACTGGTTTCAGGAAGGAGTGTCCGAACTCCTCCTGAATCATTATGATCGTGCCCTGTACCTCCTCGAAACGGCACTATCACAGGATCCAACACTTGCAGGGGCCTGGTACTGGAAAGGAGTCACCCTTGAGGAGTTAGGGAGGGGAGCCGAAGCAAAACAGTCGTTTGCAAAGGCAGAAGAGATCGATCCTCTCATCAGGGATCCGTACCGGAAAAAAGTAGGAGCCCTTGCAGATTATACCGTCACCCCGGTCCCGACGGCCCGCCCGGTAAGCAGTGACGATGAAGATGAGATGATAACGGAAGATATTGATCTCTCAAAGCAACCTGATCCAACCGGGCCGGATATCATCATTACCGCCCTGGATGCTTCGATCAGGGAAGCAGACCAGGCACTGGCGATCTCATTCTCACTCGCGAACGAGGGTTTTAAACCAACGCGTGACTTCTACGTCACCTTTTATGCTTCCACTGATTCTTCAATAACCACAGATGATACCGCAATCGGGTATTATCTCATTCCAAACCTCCTTGAGGGAACCGCAGACGATTATACCGGGTATATACCTCTCGCGAAGATACCGCCTGGCGAGTGGTATATCGGTGCATTAGCAGATCCAACAAACACGGTCATGGAAGTCAGCGAGAAAAACAATGCCCGTTCCCTCTCGCAAAAGATCACCATTCCTGACGTCACCGATCCGACGCTACGGACAACACCGGAAACGTCACAACTCGTTCTTGAAAAGAAGAGCGAATCAAAACCGGTTACGGTCACCAGACCAAACCTTGCGGTTACCCGCGTGGAATCATGGACGGCCGCTGCACCAGGAGAGACCATCCCGGTGAACACCACCATTAAAAATGATGGTGAAACAGACGCTGCATCGTTCATCGTAACCATATACCTCTCAAAGGATGCTCTCATCTCTGATGATGACCATATCCTCGGTGAAGGGAGGATAGACGATCTCGGTGCCGGCCTTGCCAGGGAAGGATCTGCCGGGATTCTGGTTCCGGAGGATATCTCCCCGGGGACATATTACCTCGGGGTGCTCGCCGACAGCGGATTTGAGATCACCGAGATTGACGAGACCGACAACATGAGGTTTTCAGAGACTGGTGCCCTGAAGATAACCTCACCGGGAGAGAGCGGGATCAGCGGGGAGGCCTCTCCTGTTCCTGCTGAATCGCAGGTACCGGCCTCAGAGCCACAAGCCGGATCAGAGATGCTTCCTGACCTCGTTGTTCAGGATATCACCTCTGATACAACCGCCACTCCCGGGGGGACAATCGCAGTCAACACCACGGTGAAGAATGCCGGCCCTGGTGACGCCGGCACGTTCATGGTCTCCCTTCTCCTCTCTAAAGACGGTAACATCACCGCTGAAGACATCCTCATCGGACTTGGCGAGATCACGGATCTGCCAGCCGGATTAATCCGTAATGGAACGGCAACAGCCCCGATCCCGGCAAACCTTACTCCCGGGGAGTATTACTTCGGCATCATCGCCGACAGCGGAAACATGGTCGAAGAACTGAACGAAGACAATAACGCGGGAGCCGGTCCGGTTCCCATCAGGATCGCCTGAATCCATCTCTTTTTTCGCGGGAGCAGATCCCGCTGCAATGTATCAGCCGGATCACTGATCGGTATAATATCCATGCATCCCCGGACGGGACTCGGGCCTTGCATGCCAGTTTCCTGTCGGTGTGAGAGTGAGCGTTTACGAAAAAAGGTTCTGCCCTGAATTGTTTCAGGACAGATTGAGGGCCTGGTATTTCAGAAAGGGAATCAGGTACCAATATCCCAGCTGTTCATGTACAACTGCTGCTCTTTTGAGAGTGTATCAATGGAAAGGCCAAGAGAAGCGAGTTTCAGGGAAGCAACCTCCTGGTCGATGCTGTCCGGAACCTCGTGGACCCCTGCTTTTAAAGCAGCGTGATTCTTTGCCATGTACTCGGTGCAGAGTGCTTGCAGGGCAAAGGAGAGATCCATCACCTCTATCGGATGCCCCATTCCTTTCGGAACCGCCAGGTTGACCAGCCGGCCTTCGGCCAGCAGGTGGATCTTCTTCCCGCCGATCAGGTACGTATGGATGCCATCCCGTTCAACAATGGAGGAGGCATGGCTCTCGAGCCAGACCCCGTCGATCTCGACATTGAAATGTCCTGCATTGGAGAGGATGGCACCATCCTTCATCATCTCAAAGTGCCTGCCGGTTATGATATCGCGGTTCCCGGTCGTGGTAATGAAGATATCACCGACCTGTGCTGCATCATCCATGGTCATCACATGGTAGCCCTCCATATGGGCTTCCAGTGCACGGCGGGGATCTATCTCGGTAACGATCACCTTTGCGCCAAGACCTGCCGCTTTACGGGCAAGCCCGCGACCGCAGTATCCGAACCCGGCGACAACGAGCCACTTCCCGGCGATGATGGCATTCGTGGTCACCATGATCGCCGTCAGGGCGCTCTCGCCGGTCCCGTGTACGTTGTCAAAGAACCGCTTCATCGGGGTGTCGTTCACGGCAATCACCGGGAACTCAAGCTTTCCTTCGGCTGCCATGGAACGGAGCCGGTGAATACCAGTGGTCGTCTCCTCGCATCCGCCGATGATGCCGGGGAGGAGATCACGACGCGAGGTATGCAGCCGGTGAATGAGATCCATCCCGTCATCGATGGTGATATCCGGTTTTGCATTGAGCACGGTATCGATTGCCCCGTAGTATTCATCAACCGAGCAGGCACGCACGGCATAACAGCTCACGTCCGGCACCTTGTCAAGGGCACGGGCAACATCATCCTGGGTGGAGAGCGGGTTGCAACCGGTGATATGAACCCGGGCACCCCCTGCTGCGAGGGTTTTGACCAGGTTTGCCGTTTTTGCCTCTACGTGGAGGGCCATCCCGATGACCTTTCCCTCAAACGGTCTTTCTTTCCGGAACCGTTCGGTTATTGCGGCAAGGACCGGCATGTACTGCCGTGCCCATTCGATCTTGAGTTCTCCTGAATCCATAACAATATCTCCTGTCCGGACCTCTCCGAAAAGAGGCGGCCGGTGACAGTCTACTGTGTCATATAAAGGCAGTCTGATGAGATAAATAAGAGGGCATCCGGCCCCGATCTCGGAATGGATAACCTGATGTGACTCCCACGAAATAGGTATCTTATGGTACTCACCCGCCGGATCATTCCCTGCCTTGATATCAAAGACGGACGTGTGGTAAAAGGAACGAATTTCCTCGGTCTCCGGGATGCAGGCGACCCGGTCGAACTTGCTTCCCGGTATAACGAACAGGGAGCAGACGAGGTTGTCTTCCTCGATATCACCGCGACCCGGGAGAACCGGGGCATGATCATCGATGTCATCAGCCGGGCAGCTGACGAACTTTTTCTTCCGCTCACCGTTGGCGGTGGAATCCGCTCGGTTGCCGATATCAGGCAGACCCTCCGGGCAGGGGCAGACAAGGTCAGTATCAACTCGAGCGCAGTGGCAGATCCTGACCTGATCACAACCGCTGCCGAAGCGTTTGGCACCCAGTGTATCGTCCTTGCCGTTGATGTCAGGAAAAACACCTCAACAAACCCGGATGCCACTACAATCACGATGGATGACGGATCAGCCTGCTGGTACGAGGTAGTGACACACGGGGGATCGAAACCAACCGGAATAGACGCGGTACGATGGGCAATGGACGGAGAGGAACGGGGAGCCGGGGAGATTCTCCTCACCTCGATGGAGACGGATGGCACGAAAAACGGGTTTGATATCCCGGTAACACGGACCATTTCAGAGTCGGTCTCAATTCCGGTGATCGCGTCAGGAGGTGTCGGCACCTTCGATCATTTCTATGACGGGTTTGTAACAGGAAAGGCCGATGCAGCACTTGCGGCGAGCGTCTTCCATTACGGTGAGATGACGGTGGCAGAGGTAAAGGAATACCTCGCCTCACGGAATGTTCCGGTCCGGCTGTAAAAAAAATCAGGATATCTTCTTTTTCCCGACTGCGGCTACGTAGATACAGAATTCACGGGTACCTGCAAGCCCGAGGGCACAGTTCATTTCGTCATCCCGGTACGAACCGATGGCACAGACCCCGCACCCGATAGCTCCGGCGGTCAGGTAGAGATTCTGGCAGATGTGTCCTGACTCGATGAAGAGATACCGCCATCCCCTCGCCCCGAACTTCCAGCACATCCGTTCGGGAACCGCGGTCCAGAGAAATGTCACTGCCGAGGATCTGATCAGTTCCGGCCTGCGGCAGGTGGCTGAAACTGCTTCATAATCACCAGCATGGCACTGCTCCCCGACCAGGGCATGATCGAGCGGGAGGTACCGGTATATCCCGGGGGCGATCCCCTCAACCCGGTTTATCACGAGGTACGTCTCGAACGGATGGATGTTCCCTGCCGACGGAACGGTCCGGAAGTTCTCTGTCGGTTCATCCGGCCGGATGCCCTGGGTATAATGGAGAAGAATGGAGAGTTCCCACCGCATCAGGGACGCTTCGCTGAATTCACGGATCGTCCGGCGTGCATCGAGAACATCATAGAAAAACACCGGATCGACAGAAATTCCGGACGGAGGAGGAAGAGGAATCATCTTCCGGGAAGGTTCGCAGACACCACATACCTTGACATCCGGTTCCTTTCCGGGTTGGATCGAGGAATCGGCAAGTTTCGTCTGGGATAGGAACAGGTCTCCGGTACGCTGTACATCTGATTCCATACATAGCAATGACGATGCAGGTACTTTAAATATCGGAGCACCTCTCGGTGACCGGAATATATGGGAAAACAGGATCTGGTAATGAGTGGGAGGAGTAAGCCCCCTTCTGTTCATTGCGGCATTCAGCTTAGCGCCGAACCCGGGCAGGCACCGGGATGCCGTACTGCCCTGTTCCGGCTTGCACCCGCAGGGATTCACCGTTCCATCGGCTCCTCTTCGTCCCTGCTCGGCAGTTTGGATCTGCCTCATCGCTCAGAAGAGGCCGTGTCGTTTCTGTGCCAGAGCCATGACTCTCGCCATCCACACTATCATGTGGCTGCGTTCCCGGTTGGTGGGGGGACTTTCCTCAGCTGCTTGCATTTCTGCAAAGCTACCGTCAGCCGCACTCTCCCTCTCGCGTATACATAATGACTGCAGGAATATTAGCAGTTCCCCCGGGAAGCCTGCAGGGAATACCCGTCACAGTCCCATCGGTGAGCAGCAGGCAGGGCAAAGATGTATATCCACTGGTATCGTGAACTCGGTATGCATCTCAGCGAGGAAGAAGGAGCACTGGCCCTTCGGTATGCCAAAACCGTGCTTGCCGGGCATGTCGGATCCGTTCCCTTCGAGGAACCGGCTTTCCCGGAGATCTTCTGTGAGAAACGCGGGGTCTTTGTAACGCTCACGAAGAACGGGGAGCTCAGGGGATGCATCGGATTTCCCTACCCGGTCCTCCCCCTGAATGCAGCGATCAGGGATGCAGCCCGTTCTGCAGCTACTGAAGATCCCCGGTTCAGACCGGTCACCGCAGCTGAACTCCCGGCGATCCGTGTCGAAGTGACCATCCTGACCGAGCCTGAACACCTCGCAGTCGCAGCGGCCGAACGGGACCGGCATATCGTCATCGGCAGGCATGGTCTGATCGTCAGGGGATACGGCAGATCCGGCCTCCTGCTCCCCCAGGTTCCGGTTGAATGGGAATGGAACGTCAGGGAATTTCTCGATCATACCTGTATGAAAGCCGGCCTCCCGGCAAAGTGCTGGCTCGAGGACGCTGTGGAGGTTTTAACCTTTGAAGGGCAGATATTTTCTGAGAAAAACGACTGATGGCATTACAATTTGAAATTTTTGATACGGACATCGGCGGCCGTCTCGGCCGGCTGTATGATTCCGACCGGACCGTCCGGACTCCTGCCCTTCTGCCGGTCATCAATCCCCATCTTCAACTCATTACCCCGAAAGAGATGCAGAAGATGGGCATCGAGGCCGTGATAACGAATGCATATATCATCTCGAGGAGCCAGGAATATCGCGAGCGGGCCCTCTCCGAAGGGCTTCACCGGATGTACGATTTCGACGGGATCATCATGACCGACTCGGGATCGTTCCAGCTCTCGGTGTACGGCGAGGTCGAGATCACCAATACCGCGACGATCGGATTCCAGCAGGCGATCGGGTCTGACATCATCGTACCGCTCGATATCCCGACCCATCCCGATACTCCCCGTGACCAGGTGGAACGGGAACTTGCCATCACCCAGGAACGAATTCAGGAGGCATACCAGGTTGCCGACCACGAACATCATACCCTTGCCGGCCCGGTGCAGGGAGGTCTGTTCCCTGATCTCAGGGAGAAGGCGGCACGGGATGTCTGCAGCACCGGGATCCGGTTCTGTCCGGTCGGAGCGGTTGTTCCGCTCATGGAGGCATACCGGTACAAGGAACTGGTTCACACGGTCATGGCGGCAAAACGGGGACTCGAACCCTCTGCCTGTGTCCACCTGTTCGGGGCCGGCCACCCGTCCATGTTTGCCCTCGCGGTTGCCATGGGATGTGATCTCTTCGATTCTGCTGCCTATGCCCTCTATGCCAAGGATGGGAGGTACCTGACCGTTCACGGGAGTTATCACCTCGACGAACTGACCTACCTCCCCTGCTCCTGTCCGGTCTGTGAGGGGCATACCGCACAGGAACTCAAGGCGTCTCCGGACCGCGAACGGCTCCTTGCCCTGCATAATCTCAGGGTGACCATTGCGGAGATCAACCGGATCAGGCAGGCGATCAAGGATGGGGTGCTCTGGGAACTGGTCGATGAACGCTGCCGGGGTCATCCTGAACTCCTGCGGGGGTACCGGGCACTCCTTGGCTATGCGGAAGAACTTGAAGGAAGAGATCGTGTCTCAAAGCGACGGTTCTTCTACCGGGGATCAGAGAGCTGCCGGCGGACCGAAGTGCTCAGGTATCACCGCACGGTGGGACGGTTTCATGCCGGAAAAGAGGCCCTGATCGCCTTTGAGAAGAAGAACACATCTGGATATGAGAACGTCTTCTTCTTCAAGCCCCCGTTTGGTCCGTATCCACCCGAACTCCGCGAGACGTTCCCGATCGGGCAGAGCGAGATCCCTGACTGGGATGAGGAGATGGTGGCAACCGGGTGCATGGGAATAAACCAGCTCATCGCGGGAAACCCGGATACCCGGTTCACCATCCGGTGCCGGCCCCGGTGGAAGGAACTCGTATCACGGCTGGTTACCGGGGCAGAGGTGATCTCTGATGATCTGTGAATTCACCCACCGGGACGGAACCGCCCGGGCAGGAAAACTGATCGATGGTGAGAAGGAACTGCTCCTTCCGGGAATCTGCAGCAGGGAATGGTTCCCTGCCCTGCAGAACAGGGAACTGCAGTATGTTCCTCCGCTCGCAGACGAGGAATTTGCTGCAAAGTATCTCACCTGGGACGGAGAGCAGCCGGTACCCCTCCACCAGCATGGACCGTTTCCGGTGACATCGGGAACGGTGCTCATCGCGGCAAACTGGCATACCCTCATAAAACAGCCACGGGAGTTCATCAGGCAGATCGTCTCCCTGAAAGAGCGGCATCTTCCCGACACGGCATGGTACCTCCCTGGGGCGGCACTTCCGGAAAACGCCGCCATCCTCGTGCATGCCGGATTCGACCTCTTCGACACGATCGCCGTTGACCTGGCTGGTGCCCGGGGGGAATTCTGTCTCTCAGACGGGACGCACCCGGCAGCCATGATGAACGAGCAGGTCTGTTCATGTGACGGGTGCCGGAGCGGGGATCTCACGCTCCATAACCGGATTGCGCTCATGCAGGAACTTGCCCTGGTCAGATCACGGATCCGGGAGGGAACATTCCGGGAGTTTCTTGAGGGGAGATGCCGGAACAGGCCGGAGTATGTCTCCATCATGCGAAACCTCGAGCGGACGGAGTTCATGATGATGCACACGCCCGTCAGCCGGAACGTTCCCCTCTATGCCTGCTCGGGAGACAGCATTCACCGCCCGGAGGTCAGACGATTCATTGACCGGCTCCTCACCCGCTACCTCCCGCCGAAGGCCGATGTTGCCGTGCTGCTTCCCTGTTCGGCGAGAAAACCCTACTCGGTCTCCCAGAGCCACCGTCGGTTCATGCAGGCAGTCGGGAGGCGTGCCCACGAACTGATCATGACCTCACCGCTCGGGCTGGTTCCCCGGGACATCGAACTTGTATACCCGGCCGCCCATTACGATGTCCCGGTCACCGGGTACTGGGACCACGAGGAACGACATGTCATCAGGGACGTGCTTGCCAGGTATTTCGCGAAGCATCCGTACCGGCGGGTCATCGCCCATCTTGACGGAGATGCCCTGCTTATTGCACAAGAGGCTGCCGACGAGGCAGGGATTGCACTCGAGTGCACCGGCGGGGATAATCCGGCGGGTGGCGAATCGCTCCGACAGTTAAGCGAGGCGCTCGCAGGCGAGAAGAAGATAAAGTCCCAGATGGTCAGGGGTATGATCTCCTTCCAGTTCGGGTATGATCTCCGGGCAGCCGGCCTTGAAGTGAAAGGGATCTACCCTGACCAGGTGGTGCAGATCAACCGGCGGCAGGTCTTCTCTACCGACCCGGCACACGGCCTGCTCAGGCCGACGTTCGAGGGATGGTCACTAATAGAGAACGGGTACCGGGTATACATCGATGACTTTGTTCCCAAAGGGGACATACTCGCGCCTGGTGTCGTCGAAGCCGATCCGGCGATCCGCGAGGGTGACGAGGTACTGGTCATCGGCGATCATGCCCGTGCCACAGGAAGGGCGATGATGTCGGCCGGGGAGATGATCCGATCGACCCGCGGGGTGGCGGTCCGGGTGCGTAAGGTAATGAAGCTGAACAGGTAACGCATAAGGCACAGTACCAGTCGTCCGGATGTGAAAGTTAGTGTATACAATAGAGAAAGCTCGCCAGGTAGCAGACAAGGTCTATGAAATATGGGTTAATGCACCCCATGTTACGAAAAACGCACGAGCAGGACAGTTCGTCATCATCCGGATAGACGAACACGGGGAGCGGATCCCCCTGACGATATCACGGATATCGGGAGATCAGGTCAGGATCATCTTCATGGCGGTCGGCAAAACCACGCATGCCCTCGCCTCCCTCACGCCGGGATCTGCCATCCAGGATATCGTCGGTCCGCTCGGTGTTCCGAGCGAGGTGAAGAACTGGGGAACCTGCATCCTCGTCGGCGGGGGAGTCGGGATTGCTTCCATGCCCTGTATCGCAGAAGCCCTGAAGGCAGCAGGCAACACGGTCATCACGATTCTCGGCGCGAGAAATGCGTCACTTCTTATCCTCGAGGATGAGATGACGGAGATCTGCGACGAGGTCTTCATCACAACCGACGACGGCTCAAAGGGACATCACGGGTTTGCCGCGGATGTCCTCAAGAACCTGATCACTGAACGGAAGATCGACGCCGTCTGGATCATCGGTCCGACAATCATGATGAAGGTAACCTCGCAGGCAACGAAGGAGAAAGGAATCAAGACCTTTGTCTCCCTCAATCCGATCATGGTGGACGGAACCGGGATGTGTGGATCCTGTCGGTGCGTCGTCGACGGGAAGACGCGGTTTGCCTGCGTTGACGGACCTGAATTCGATGCCCACCAGGTGGACTTCGATCTCCTGATGCAGCGGCAGCGGTATTACGGGGATCTGGAGAAGGAAGCTCTTGTCAGATGGCAGGAACACACCTGTAAATGCGGGGGGAACCAATAATGGGAGACCGTCCGGCAGATATCCGGGTCAGGGATTTTTTTGAGGTCGATTCCGGGATGACGGCAGCGGAGGCGGTTGCCGAGGCAGAACGGTGCCTCCAGTGCAAGAACCCGGGATGTGTCTCCGGATGCCCGGTAAATATTGACATTCCGGCGTTCATTGCCCATATCGTCGAGGGCCGGTTTATCGAGGCAGCGAAAACGATTAAGGAACAGAACATGCTGCCAGCCATCTGCGGCCGGGTCTGTCCGCAGGAGACCCAGTGTGAAGCACTCTGTATCCTTGGAAAGAAAGAAACGCCGATCCGGATTGGCCAGCTGGAACGGTTTGCCGCCGATGAGGAACGAAACAGCGGTATCAGCCCGATCATTCCAAAGCCGAAGACCGGAAAAAGGATTGCCGTGGTCGGGTCAGGACCGGCCGGGATCACCGCCGCAGGGGATCTCGCCCGTGAAGGACATGAGGTGACCATCTTTGAATCACTCCATGTCCCCGGGGGTGTTCTCACCTATGGAATTCCCTCATTCCGTCTCCCAAAAGATATCGTAAACACAGAAATCGACCAGATCCTCGCCATGGGCGTCACCCTCCGTCTCAACCATCTCGTGGGAAGAAGTGTCTCCGTTGAAGACCTCCTCTCCTTTGACGCGGTGATACTGGGGTCAGGTGCCGGTCTTCCCTACTTCATGGGAATTCCCGGTGAGAACCTGAACGGGGTGTACTCGGCGAATGAATTCCTCACCCGGGTAAACCTGATGCATGCTGACCGGTTCCCGGACTATGATACCCCGGTAGCACGGGGAAGCCGGGTGGTCGTGGTCGGCGGCGGAAACGTCGCGATGGATGCAGCCAGAACGGCACGTCGCATGGGAGCGAAGGTGTCGCTCGTATACCGGAGACGAAAGGAAGACCTTCCGGCACGGCTCGCCGAGGTTCATCACGCTACCGAGGAAGGCGTGGAGATGATCACCTGTGTCAACCCGGTACGGATTCTCGGAGAACAGGGGGTCACCGGGATTGAATGTATCAGGATGCGGATGTGTGAACTGGACGAGAGCGGCCGGCCATCCGCGGAACCGATCGACGGGGATACCTTTGTCATCGACTGCGATGTCGTCATCCAGGCTATCGGCCAGGGGCCGAACCCGGTTCTTGCCAGGGAGATTCCCGGGCTTGACCGGGGCCGGGCCGGAAACGTGATCACTGACGAGGATGGAAAGACCTCACACCCGAAGATCTTTGCCGCCGGCGATGTCACCACCGGGGCAGCGACGGTTATCCTCGCGATGGGAGGGGCAAAACGGGCAGCTGCCACCATCATCGGGATGTTGTCAGGGAACGGATCCTGATCGATATGAACGGCCCCCGTCCTCCTGAAGACCTGGAAGCACTGCTCGGGTACACGTTCAGGACTCCCGGCCACCTGACACGGGCCCTTACCCGGCTGGCATACGCAAAAGAACATAGTCTTTCAGATGAAGCCCATCTCGATGCCCTTGCCACCCTGGGCGATGCCGTGATCGAGGTGCTGATCCTGACCCGCCTCGTCATCCAGGGGGGACATGACAAGGGAGAGATCTCGGTCAGGAAGATGGACATGGTGAATATGTCCATCCTCCGAAAAGCTGCTGAATCGCTGGATCTCCATTCTTTTGTACGGTGGGGACGGGGAGAAGAGAAGATGCATGTCTGGACATCCGGCCGCGTGCTTGCCGAATGCCTGGAAGCCCTTGCAGGGGCGATCTATCTTGATGGCGGCCTTGAGAGTGCTGAACAGGTACTGGACCGGCTGGGGCTCCTGCCCCGGGCCTGAGGTATCAAAAAAGAGATAAACGAGCCTGCCACATGAATCAAAGCTACCGGAGATTACCAGGTTATGGATAAAACGCAGAGACGATGGATCTATATCTCTCTGGCTATCAGTGTCATTATCCTCTTTATCGTCGTTTCCTCGACCTTCAACGAGGAAACGCTCGTCTATCTCGCCCACATGAATCTCTTCTTCCTTGCCGGCGCTGTCGGCCTCCGGTTTGTCTCGTTCTCGCTCTGGGCACTCCGGATACAGACGATGGCAGCGTCTCTCGGGTACCATGTCAGGTTCAGACATTGTTTCAACCTTGTTGTTGCCAACCTGCTTGTCGGTGCGATCACGCCCGGCCAGGCAGGCGGAGAACCGGTCAGGATCCATGAGCTCTACAAGGCGGATATGACGCTCGGTGATGCGACCGCAGTCGTGATCATGGAGCGGGTACTTGATGCAGTCATGCTCATCTGCCTCTCGGTCGGGTCCCTCATTGTCATGTGGAACGTGATCTGGAACCTCTCGGAGGGGCTGATCGTCCTCATCTTCTTCTCCATGGGCCTGCTCCTCCTCTTCGTGTTCATACTCCTGTTTGCGGCAAAATACCCGGCCTCTGCCAAGGAGCGGATCCTCTCCCTTCTCCACTGGATCGAAGCCAGGATGAAAAAGCCGGCGATCAGGAAGATCATCTCTTCCACCGATGTTGAGTTTGATAACTTCTGTACGGGAATTATTGCATTCTCAAGTCATGGAAAAAACGGGTTTATCTGGGGAGGAGTCTGTACCATCCTCTTCTGGTTCTCGGAATTTATCGTCGCGTCGGTGATCCTTATGGGTCTCGGACTTCCCCCGTCAATTTCAGAATCGATGCTCTCCCAGATTCTCATCGCCCTGATCAGCATGATCCCGTTTACCCCGGGGGCATCGGGGGTTGCAGAACTGTCGGCGACGTCCCTGTATGCCCTCTTCGTGCCGACCGCTGTCCTCGGGATCTTCATCCTTCTCTGGCGGCTCATCATGTTCTACCTGAACATTGTCTTCGGGGTCATTGCGACCCTGTTTATCTTTAAGCGGGAGATAGCCCTGAACAGCGGGGAATACGAGGAATAAGGGATCAGCCCAGAAGCCTGACGAGGAGGGCTTTCTGGACGTGGAGCCGGTTCTCTGCCTGGTCCCATACAACACTCTGGCTGCTGTCGATCATCTCGTCTGTTATCTCCCATCCCCGGTGTGCGGGGAGACAGTGCATGATGATGGCCCCAGGTTTGGCGAGTTCCATCAGGTCACGGTTCACCTGGTAGGGCATGAAGATCGAACGGCGGGCATCTTCTTCTCCTTCGTGTCCCATCGAAATCCAGGTATCCGTCATGACCACGTCTGCTTCCCTGACCGCCTCGTTCGGATCGTGCACCAGCCGGACCGTACCCCCGAGGGAGATGGCCCGGTCGACGAGATGTTGTGGGGGACGGTACTGTTCAGGAACAGATACGGCGATATTCATGCCGGTCAGGACTGAACTGAGGATGAGGGAGGTGCAGACATTATTCCCGTCGCCCACCCAGGCAACATTCACCCCCTCCATCCGGTGCAGTTTCTCATCGATGGTGAGGATGTCGGCAAGGATCTGGCAGGGATGTTCCAGGTCAGACAAGCCGTTGATGACCGGTATGTCTGCATGTGTTGCCATATCGATAAGGGTCTGGTGGGAATTGGCCCGGATCATCGCGGCTGACACGAACCTGGACATCACGAGTGCGGTATCGCGGATCGCCTCGCCCCTGCCGAGCTGCATATCCTTGGGATGAAGGAAGAGGGCATGCCCGCCGAGTTCGAACATCCCGACTTCAAAGGAGAGCCTCGTTCTGGTCGAAGACTTTTCAAAGATCATCGCCAGGGTTTTTTTTGCCAGCACCGGGGTAAATACACCGGCTTTCCGTTCAGCCTTCAGCTGACGGGCGAGACCGATTAGATCGACGAGTTCGGGCCGGGAGATGTCAAGGATCGAGAGGAAGTCTTTTTTCATCTGATCTCCTGCATATGCCTGATTCTTTTCTGGAGGACAACTTCGGTTCCGATATCTGACCGGTACCGGATCGGTCCGCGGACACTTCTACACGCCTGTTCTGCAATCTCCTCAGCAACGGAAAGGCCCGGCCCGGTCCCGACGTAGGCCATCGTCCGGGAGGACTGGGTAACAAGATGATCCCCTTCACGCACGACACTCGCATAGTACAGCAATGCCGGTTCTGCAGGGGTAATCGTGATAATACCGCCGGCCTTCGGGTTATCGGGGTATCCGTCCGGGACAAGGTACTTACAGACGGTTGCAGCTGCTTCGAACTCGACCGGGAGGGTGTCAAGGGTTTTGTCGGCAACAGCGTCCATTACCTGTACCAGGTCAGTCTTCAGGAGGGAGAGGACATTCATCGCTTCAGGATCACCGAACCGTGCGTTGAACTCGATAACCATCGGTCCGGAACGGGTATTCATGAACTGGCCGTAGAGCACGCCCTGGAAGGGAGAGCCTTCACTACGTAACGCATCGATGGTAGCCTGCATGATCGAAAGGGCTACCCGAAAGTCTGCATCTGAGACAAAGGGAAGCCGGTGATCGGCCATCGTGTAGGCTCCCATACCTCCGGTGTTCGGTCCTGTATCTCCTTCAAACGCCCGCTTGTGATCCTGGACAAGCGGCATCGGGGCAAGGTGAACCCCGTCTGAAAAGGCCATCAGGGTAAATTCCTCACCACGAAGACGTTCCTCAAGAACGATCTTCCCCTTCAGCCGTTCAACATACCGGCAGGCTTCATCGTGATCGAGATGTTCGCCCATGATCTTGACGCCCTTCCCTCCGGTCAGGCCGGCCGGTTTGATCGCGTATTCTCCGGGAGAGCCGGCGATGTATCCGGCGGCAGCGGTTCCTGACTCAAAGATGATATACTCCGGAAGGCCGGGAATCCGGTGCCGTTTCATCAGGTCACGGCAGAATGCCTTGTCAGTCTCAATTCTGGCAGCAGCCTGCGAAGGACCCAGGCACCTGATCCCGATCGCTCTCAGGGCATCAGCCACCCCTGCCTCAAGCGGTGCTTCCGGACCGATAACGGCATGGGTTACCCGGTTATCCGAACAGAACCTGCAGATCTCCTGAACTGCCGTCTCCGGGCCGATAAGCATGTCTGCTGACAGTTCTGCAATGCCGGGATTTTTCCGTGCCATGACTGAGAAGATGACTGCCGCACGATTCTTCGCCAGTGCACGGGCGATTGCATGCTCCCTTCCACTGCTGCCCACGATAAGAACATTCATAGTATTTTCCCGGATAATTCCCCTCATTCCCTTATCAGGCCAGGAATCTCCCGGGGGGTTCCTGCGAGATACATCCCCCGATGCCGGCAGGTACCCTGTTCCTGCGATGCGGGTGTCTTCTGATATCCTGATGAGATACTGTTCGGGCGGTTCATGTATACCAGATAAGAGTCCGATATCTAATAGAGGGAAGAGATTATGCCGCAGACCAGTTTAATTTTGTTGTTCATGACCGGTGAACCACGGGATACTCCCTCATTGTGATGAGTGATTCCCGCGGCCGAACCCCGCGGACTTGGTCAGTGAGCCGCCCGTCCCTTGAGAGAACTGGCGACCTTCGGATCGATATGGGCCGCTTTCTGGAAACACATGTATGCTTCCCGTTTCATCCCTGCTTCATCAAGAAGGATCCCCTTATTGAGAAGTGCCCCGACATGTCTCGGGTCAAGGCGGAGGGTCCGATCAAAACACTGGAGGGCTTCTTT
This sequence comes from uncultured Methanospirillum sp., assembly GCA_964637135.1. Taxonomy (GTDB): domain Archaea; phylum Halobacteriota; class Methanomicrobia; order Methanomicrobiales; family Methanospirillaceae; genus Methanospirillum. Next base: position 39,235 of record CAZWTX010000011.1, read on the forward strand.
CTGCCTGACAAGATCCGAATAGATCAAGCCCATGTTATACCATGCCGGGGCATACGAGGGATCGATACCGGTCGCCTGCGTAAAGGCCTGCAATGCCTCATAATACTGTTCATAAACCCGGTGAATCTTTCCCTTGTTAAAATGGGCCTTCAGGTGGAACTTGTTCAGGTCAATAACCTTCAGGTAACTGTTCATCGCCTCTTCGTATCGTTTCGCCTTGTGGAGGATCATGCCACGGTTAAACCAGGCCTCAACATTATCAGGATTGACCTCGATTGCATGATCGTAATACTGGAGCGCTTCTGCATGACGACGCATCTTGTGGAAACAGATTGCACGGTTTCTCATTGCGTCAGGATGACGGGGATCCATCTTGAGGGCATTCTCATAACACTGGAGCGCTTCTTCAAACCGGCCGAGTTTATGGAAGCACAGTCCCCGGAACGACCAGGTATCGGCACTCCACTTGTCTATGATAAGGGCCTTTTTCGTGGAATCCAGTGCTTCCTCTATCTTTCCAAGCTTAAGGAAGATATCTGCCCTGGCAAGGAGAGCACTGATCTCACGCGGGTTGATATCGATCAGTTTGCCTGAACTCTGCAGTGCTTCCTGAAACCGTTCCATCCTGACAAAGGTCCTGATTTTATACAGCCATGCCGAGAGGTTCTTCTTTTCAAGTTCGAGAACGCGGTCAAAACAGGAGAGGGCATCAAGGTACTGTTCGAGTTCAAAGTAACAGATCCCCTTGTGCAGCCAGGCAGGAATATCCTTCTCATCCAGTTTGACAACCGTATCGAACGTAACCGCCGCCTCACGGTATTTCGCAGTATTTTTAAGGCAGTATCCCAGGAACAGCCAGGCATGGGCCTGTTCTTTGTCCTGCTCCACCACGGTTCGGAAACACGCCGCGGCTACTTCTTCCTGGTGAAGATTAAAGAGGCAGTACCCTTTATGCAGCGTGGCACGCACCTGATCAGGATTCAGATTGAGCACCCGGTCAAAGGAGGATATGGCCGATTCGTAATCCTTCCGGTTATACTGGATATAGCCTTTATAGAGCCAGGCCTGCTCCTGCCGGTCATTCACCTCGAGGGTCTTCTCTAGAAACGGGAATGCCTTGTCGTACTCCTTTGCCTGGATCAGATTCAGGGCGGTAACATAGCAGACATTGCAGAGATCAGTCTCAGAGAGGAAAAGCCCCTGGTCTGCTTCCCTGCTCGCATCCTGATCGATCTCCTCGGTGATCTCTATCTTCTCGATCTCTTCTTCCGGGATGGGGGTCAGCGGGACAACCCCGAAGGCGAGGACATCTTCGGAGATATACAGCACTTCCCCGCCGGAGTCGATCTCTGCTCCTGATCCCGGCTGCTCGTCGCGATATGCTTTCGCAACTTCATTTGCAACCGCCTTTACCGGGGTTTTCTCTGCATTTGCATCATTATCGAGCAGGTCATCGGCCTCTTCAGGAAGCGGCTCGTCAGACTGGTCACCGGCGATCTCAGTATCCTCACCGGTACAGCCGGCACGTATCTCGGCGATGACCGTCTCAGAATCATTCTGCTGGAACGAGGAGATATCACGGAGGAGAAAGGAGAGAATCTCCTGGTATTGCTGGGAGTTAATCTCTCCTTTCGCCAGCCGCACCTGCAGTATTTTTATTGGATCCTCGTCAGACATCCGACACCTGCTCGCTTATCAACATTCATCTTTTTGCCTTTAAAGATATATCCCAGGGATCATTCCGGTAAAAATGGAGGAAATCCAGGTTATCCGAAAATCCATCACCCGTCATTCCGGCTATCCGGATTGCGATCTCGTCCCGGGTGAATGGTCCTCACAGACGATTGTTCACCCAGTACCAGATTAAATCCCCGTTTTTCCGGGTTCCACCTGACCTGGACATGATCGATGAGGAGGAGATCCCCGTACCCGGCTGACAACAGTTCCTCCTGGCCTTCAACACGGGCAAAGCGTGGAAGGACCAGGAAAACCGGTTCTTTGCATGTCCCATCACAGATCTTGAAGAGATGGAACCGCCGGTCACCAATATCCCCGGATAATTTTCCCCCGATAACACAGACCGCCCTCCCGGTGTACCGGCGAAGATGAGAAAGTCTCACCTGGTACGCATTTTTTGGTAGTCGGTATGGCGAGTCCGGGGGATTTCGGGTCAGCACGACGAAGGAGGATTTCACATCGGTATTGGTGTACCGGTATCCCTCCGGATCAGCTGCCAGTGCCTCCATGAAGGTGGTCGGTCTCACAGGTGACGTCTCCCAGAATGTCCAGCATCCGGTCGGATGGCAGCGTGCACCCCAGGGGTAGGAACAGGGTGCATGGAGATACAGCCCTCTCCCGATCAGTTCATTCTGGAGTTCGCGAAGGAGGGTTGCATGCCTGAACTCCGCAGGTTCGGTGAGGATGACCAGTCCGTCGTCAGTCATCAGGGATACATAGGCCATTACAAGATCCGCTTTCTCTTTCAGGGAGAGATCAATGAACTCGGCAAGTACATTCTGGATCGTCAGGACCGATATTCCTGATATGGCCGGGGGAGGATCCTGCCTCAGGTCCAGGGCGAATGGATCATGAAGAATGATGGAATCAGTGCCTTTTGCGTAACCATGAACGAGGGACTGGTATGCAAGGATATGTTCGGCTGATCGCTCAACGGCATAGAGTTCCAGAAGGCCTCTCCTGCGTTCCCGGTGAAGGGTGATCGCAGCAAGGGAGACGACTCCCGGACCGGCACCGACATCGAGGAGAACCATCCGGTCAGGAATACGATGTTTCTTCTCAAGCCGCGAAAAGAGCCGGTACGCCTGCATGTAGTATACGGGCAGGTGGTATCCGAGATAGGCATAGATGTCGTATAACCGGCCATACTTTGCGGACGGGTTCTTCTTCCAGTACCCGGCCTTCTGCGCAAGAATTGCCTGGCGGACCCGCGATAAAAAAACCGTATCCGCGATTTCAAGACCGGAACGGCTCCTGATATATGATGCAATCAGGGTGTCGATCTCCGGCGGAAGAGATTCACTGTTGCTCTTCTGGCCGGGCCGGGGTGTCTGATTCTTTTTCGGGCGGTGGCCCTCTGTTCGTTTTCTCATCACGCAGTCCTGCCCGGAGATCCGGGTTTGGAAATTACCCTGAATATTTGCGGTATAACGCAAAATAGCTGCACATCAGCCAGGTGCCTGAGAAGGCAGGACCACCAGTATACCTGAACCGGGGATGAACATTTTATCTGTCCGCAGCCGACGGTATCTACCGGTCTGATACCGGATCCAGGATACCCGTCATGACCCCCTCCCTAAACCATTTCTCCTTTTCATCCATCATTACCGGTCTTCTCGCCCTATCTGCGATAATCGGGATATCTGTCATTTCAGGTTTTTCCTGGCAGGAGACGATACACCGGATTGACGCTGACTGGAATGAAACCATCCGCGAGTCAGGTGATTCACTCGCATGGTCTCTCTCACAGATCAGCCAGGGGCAATACCATACAGACAATGTCCCATATGATTCTGTCATCGGCAGTTTTGTTGCCAGACACGGGGAGATCCTCGCAGTGACCCTGTATGATCAGGAACACAGAATGATCGGCGCAGCCGGTCACCAGGCGGGATCGGCCCCGGAGTCAATGATAGACCGGGTGTTTCTGACAAAAGGTGAGGAGATCATCGAAGATCGCCCAAGCAACACCGTCACCGTCATCCGGTTCATTGATACCATCAGGCAGCCGGGAGGGGCCGGAGACCTTCCCGGTCTCGTCTCCGTCATCGTGTATGATTATTCAGGCATTGTCGCCGAAAAAGACCGCGTTCTCATAGCTGGATCGGTGATGACCAGCATTGCCCTCTTCATGGTCATGCTCTTTTCAGGCATCCTCTTCTGGTACCGTTTGCGGGCGACCCCCCGGAGTGATGACGATATCGGCGGGCAGAGCGATACCATTCCGGATGATCATCCGGAGAAAAATTCATCAGGAGAAGGAGACGGGTACAGGGAGGTATGGGAGAGCATCCCTGATCTCCTCTGCCGGTTCAGAAAGGACGGTACCATCATTGCTGTTAATCCGGCGTTTGCCGGTTTTTTCGGAGTGACCGGGCAGGATAGTGCCGGCACCCCGCTCGACCGGTTTCTCCCGCCGGAGCCGGATCCAAAACCGGGGTGGCGATCTATTCCTGGCGGGAACACCGGGACATGGTCATGGGAACAGGAGATCACGGATAAGACTGGTTCACCGAGATGGATTGAGTGGACAGGGAGCCCTTCATCCATCAGGGAAGGAGCAGATCTCCTGATCACCGGGCGGGATATCACCACCCGGAAACGGGTTGAAGCAGATCTTCGCGAGAGCCTGGAGAAGAATACCATCCTCGTCCAAAACCTGCCTGATTATATCCTGGTACACCGGGAGAACAGAATATGCCTCGTCAATCCGGCGATATGTTCAGGTCTTGGGTACGCAAAGAAAGACCTGATTGGGACTGATTTTTTATCTCTCGTCCATCCTGCTGATCTGGCAGGCATCACTACCTTGCATGAGCGGAATCTTCCGGAAGGCACCGAGAACCCCCCGATCAGGATCCGGTCATCAGACGGGCAATACCGGAGCGTCCTCGTCAGGATGATGGAGATCTCCTGCAGTGGGGATACGGCTACCCAGGTCATCCTCTCTGAGATCCCCCGGTTTGAAAAAACCCAGAAGAAATTCAGGAAGATGGAAGAGCGGTACCGGAATCTCATCGAGCAGTTGAATGAAGGAATCTGGGTCGTTGATCAGGAGGGCAGGACACTCTATACCAACCGGAGGATGGAAGAGATACTCGGATATTCCCCCGATGAGATGAAAAATATCCTGTTCGACGAGTTTTTTGATCCTGAAATGCGGGCATATGCAGGCGAACAACTCCGTCGGCGCCAGGAAGGATACACAGACCGGTACCAGATCACGTTCAGACACCGCGACGGGCATGAGGTCTTTGCCGAGATATCGGCAACCCCGCAGATCAATGCCAGGAACCGGTTCCAGAGTTCGCTCGCGGTGGTAACCGATATCACCGAACGGAACGAGTCAGAGAAAAAAATCCATCAATATACCCTCGAACTCGAGCGGAAAAACGGGGAACTTGAACTCCTCCGTGACCAGATGATCCTCGTAAATAATGATCTGGACCGGATCGTCAGGGGAAGAACAGCACAGGTCATGCGACTGCTCAGGCAGAAGGATGAATTCGTTATGCAGCTCGGGCATGATCTCAGGACACCGCTCACCCCGATCATCGCCCTCCTTCCTGAACTGACAGAGTCGGTGAAGAGTGAAGAGGGATGTGAAATTCTCCGGATAATCGAACGTAATATCCGTTTCATCCAGGATATTGCACAAAAATCACTGAAACTGGCACGGTTGAACTCCGTTGATATCGTCCCTGAACGGGTACCGGTCCAGGTTGCAGAAACCATACACAGCGTCATCCAGGCTCACCAGCAGAAACTTGACACGACCGGAATCAGGGTGGTGGAAGATATTTCAACGGATCTCATCATCAGTGCAGACCTGATCCTCTTCCAGGAACTGATTGATAACCTGGTGGGAAATGCTCTCAAGTTTATCTCCCCGGAGACCGGGGTTATCATCATCCATGCCTGGCATGACGGAGATAATGCCATTATAACCATCTCTGACAACGGGATCGGACTTGCCGACGGTGAGAAGGACAAAATATTCGAGGAATTTTTCAAGTCTGACCGCTCACGGCACGATCGATCGTCCATTGGCCTCGGTCTTTCAATCTGCAGGAGAATCGTTCAGAAACACGGGGGCGATATCCATGCCGAAAGTGACGGGCCGGGAACCGGGACAACCTTCGTTATCCGGATTCCGGGTATTCAAAGAGATGATATACCTGCTTCCCCTATTAACTGATTATATTGGTGGAACGATGGCGGATGATCAATCAGGTATCCTGATCGTAGACGATGACGAGGATATCCTGTTCACGGTGAAATCAATCTTTAAAAAGAACGGGATGGATGTCACGCTCGCAAAAAGCGGAAAAGAATGTCTTGAGATTCTGGAGAAGGGGTTTCACGGGGTGGTTCTCATGGACATCATGATGCCGGGAATGGACGGCTGGGATACTGTCCACGAGATTGTCAGCCGGGGATTGGCAGATGATCTGATCATTTCCATGTTCACGGCCAAGGATGCCCCTGATGCCAAGATGGACTATCTGAAAGAGTACGTGATCGATTATATCACCAAGCCCTTTGAACCTGACGAGTTAATCACCGTTGTCAGGGAGTATCTTGATCTCCTCTCCTGAATACGACTCAACCCTGCGATGAAAATCATCATTATCGGTTCTTCAACCGGGGGGCCCAGGATCCTGTTCGATCTCTTTGCTAACCTGAGTTGTCCCCATGCAGCGGTGCTCATCGTGCAGCACCTTCCTGCCTCGACGTCTCCGAGGATGGTAAAAAGACTCGGACAACTCAGCCGGATGACTGTGACCCTTGCAGAAAACGGGGATGAGATCAGAACCGGCACCATCTACGTGGCCCCGGGAGATTACCACATGCTCCTTGAGAATAACCAGAGGATTGTCCTCTCTGACGGTGAAAAAGTCAACTTTGTCAGGCCGTCGATCGATCTCACCATGAAGTCCCTCGTCCCGGATGGAAAAGACCAGTTTCTCGGCATTATCCTGACCGGGATGGGTATCGACGGGGCAGAGGGGATTTTGTCAATGAAGACGATCGGGGCGAAAACCATCGTACAGGATCCCAATACTGCAACCATCCGGAGCATGCCCGAAGCCGCCATCCGGACCGGAAAAATAGATGATATCCTTTCAGTTCCGGATATCAGGGCACGGATTGTATCGTTTGGTTCATGACTCCGCACGAAGTCTGAAGACCTCCATATCCCTGTGCATGTTGCCCACCGCGGTATTGATGAGATCGATTATCTCGGTGATCTGAGAGACGACGGCAAGTGCTTCCTCACTCGTCGCAGAAGACTGGGTTGCATCGTCTGCCGTCTTCTTTACAAGACCGCTCATCTCATTTGCGCTTGCAGTGATCTCTTCAAATGAAGCAGCCTGCTGCTCGGTTGCCCGGGCAATGGTGAGCATCTTCTGGTTAATCTCATCCACGGCCAGTGTCAGTTCCTTGAAGGTGCTCAGGGTGTCGGTCAGTGCCTGGTTACCCTCCTGAACGGCTTTTCCGGCGGCCTCTATTGCAACCGCGGCACTATCTGACTTTTTCTCAAGACCCTGGATCATGTCAGCAATCGATTCGGCAGATGTCCGTGATTCCTGGGCTAGTGCCTTGACTTCAGAGGCGACCACGGCGAATCCCCGACCGGCATCACCGGCCCTCGCCGCTTCGATTGCCGCATTGAGGGCCAGGAGGTTTGTCTGGTTTGCGAGATCCGTGATGATGTTGACAATCTTGCGTATCTGGTCCATCTCACCCCTGATCTCACCGATGATCACCTCGACCTCTCCTGAAGAGCGGGTGATGCTTACCATTCCCTGGTCAGCTGCTCCCGCATAGTCGGTTCCCTTCAGGGCAAGGTGGTTTGCATCCTCGCTCAGGCGTGCAACCGCATCTGCATTTCCTGATATCTCGCTGACCATGACCGTGAGATCGGCCATCGCACGGAGCACCTGATCAATGCCTTCTTCAGATTTTGCAGCGTTCCGGGATGTCTCTTCTGCATTCTGGGCAATTTCACGTGCACCCCGGCTGACATCCTCTACCCCGTACTGGGCAGTACTGGCATGCTTGGAAAGTCCCTCAACCTCTTCATTGAGACTGGTGATCGTCCCTGATATGTCCTTTCCGATGGTATTCAGGATGGCACTGAACCGGGCAAATTCACCGGCAACCGGGAGCGAGGGATCGAAGGCTTCCGAGAAGTCACAGTGAGAATACGCCTCACAAACCCTGATTGCCTCACGAATCGGACCGATGAACGCATTCAGGGTATTATTCATCCCGATGATGACTTTGGCATAATCTCCAAGATGTATCGCGGGATCAGCACGGACCTCAAGGTTTCCGGCCGTTGCAGCGTCTGACAGCAGATTCACGTCGTCGATCAGTTTATGAATCGCTGCGATGCACTGGTTCAGGTTGTTTTTTATCTCGTTGAAATCGCCCTTGTACTCTTCAGTAATGGCCGGCGGGAGATCGCCCTTGCTGATGCGGTCGATATATTCGGCTGCAAGGTTCAACGGACTGATATATGCATCAACCATGCTGTTGATCCCGCCAATCATCTTTCCGTTGTACCCGATGTACTTTGACGTGTCAGCACGGTAATCAAGCCGGCCGTTATTTGCTGCTTCGATGAGGGATTTTATGTCATCGTTGCGCATGTGCACGACATCGATCAGGGCATTCAGGTTGTTTTTGATCTCGTTAAAGTCGCCGTGGTACTCCTCGGTGATACGCGGAGGAAGGTCACCCTTGCTGATGCGGTCGATATACTCAGCAGAGACATTGATGGGGCCGATGTACGCATCCAGCATCTCATTGATGCCACGAATCATCTTCCCGTTTTCACCGGGATACTTTTCAGCATCGGCACGAACATCGAGACGGCCTGCAAGAGCTCCCTCAATCAACATCTTGATGTCATCGTTGCGCATATGCACGACGTCCATCAGGGCATTCAGGTTGTTCTTGATCTCGTTGAAATCACCCTTGTAATCTTCAGTGATACGCGGGGGGATGTCACCCTTGCTGATACGATCGATATATTCCGCGGATACGTTGATGGGACCGATGTACGCATCCAGCATCTCGTTGATGCCTTCAATCATACGCCCGTTCTCACCGGGATACTTCTTCGCGTCAGCACGGACATCGAGACGACCGCCGAGGGCACCGTCAATCAGCATTTTGATGTCAGTGTTACGCATGTGCACGACATCAATCAGGGCGTTCAGGTTGTTCTTGATCTCGTTGAAGTCCCCGTGATATTCCTCGGTGATACGTGGTGGGATGTCACCCTTACTGATACGGTCGATATACTCAGCAGAGACGTTGATAGGACCGATGTACGCATCAAGCATCTCGTTGATGCCTTCAATCATACGCCCGTTCTCACCAGGATACTTCTTCGCGTCGGCACGGACATCGAGATGGCCGCCGAGGGCACCGTCAATCAGCATTTTGATGTCAGTGTTACGCATGTGCACGACATCAATCAGGGCGTTCAGGTTGTTCTTGATCTCATTGAAGTCCCCGTGGTAATCTTCATCGATACGCGGGGGAATGTCACCCTTGCTGATACGGTCGATATACTCAGCAGAGACGTTGATGGGACCTATGTATGCATCCAGCATCTCGTTGATGCCTTCAATCATACGTCCGTTCTCACCAGGGTATTTATCAGCATCAGCACGGACATCGAGACGGCCGGCAAGCGCACCGTCAATCAGCATTTTGATGTCAGTGTTACGCATGTGCACGACATCAATCAGGGCGTTCAGGTTGTTCTTGATCTCATTGAAGTCCCCGTGGTAATCTTCATCGATACGCGGGGGAATGTCACCCTTGCTGATACGGTCGATATACTCAGCAGAGACGTTGATGGGACCTATGTATGCATCCAGCATCTCGTTGATGCCTTCAATCATACGTCCGTTCTCACCAGGGTATTTATCAGCATCAGCACGGACATCGAGACGGCCGGCAAGCGCTCCGTCAATCAGCATCCTGATGTCAGTGTTACGCATGTGCACGACGTCAATCAGGGCATTCAGGTTGTTCTTGATCTCGTTGAAGTCCCCGTGATAATCCTCGGTGATGCGCGGAGGAAGGTCACCTTTGCTGATACGGTCGATATATTCAGCAGAGACATTGATAGGGCCGATGTACGCATCCAGCATCTCATTGATGCCTTCAATCATACGCCCGTTTTCACCGGGATACTTCTTCGCGTCAGCACGGACATCGAGACGGCCCGCGAGGGCACCGTCGATCAGCAATTTGATGTCAGTGTTACGCATATGCACAACGTCAATCAGGGCATTCAGGTTGTTCTTGATCTCGTTGAAATCTCCCTTGTAATCTTCAGCAATACGCGGGGGAATGTCACCTTTGCTGATGCGGTCGATATATTCAGCAGAGACATTGATAGGGCCGATGTACGCATCCAGCATCTCGTTGATGCCTTCAATCATCTTCCCGTTTTCACCAGGGTACTTATCAGCATCTGCACGAACATCGAGACGACCTGCGAGGGCACCGTCAATCAGCATCCTGATGTCAGTGTTACGCATGTGCACGACGTCAATCAGGGCATTCAGGTTGTTCTTGATCTCGTTGAAGTCCCCGTGATAATCCTCGGTGATGCGCGGAGGAAGGTCACCTTTGCTGATACGGTCGATATATTCAGCAGAGACATTGATAGGGCCGATGTACGCATCCAGCATCTCATTGATGCCTTCAATCATACGCCCGTTTTCACCGGGATACTTCTTTGCGTCAGCACGGACATCAAGACGGCCGGCAAGCGCACCGTCGATCAGCAATTTGATGTCAGTGTTACGCATGTGCACGACGTCAATCAGGGCATTCAGGTTGTTCTTGATCTCGTTGAAGTCCCCGTGATAATCCTCGGTGATACGGGGAGGAATGTCACCCTTACTGATGCGGTCGATATACTCCGCAGAGACGTTGATCGGGCCGATGTACGCATCCAGCATCTCGTTTATCCCTTCAATCATCTTCCCGTTTTCACCGGGGTACTTCTTTGCATCGGCTCGGACATCGAGACGGCCGTCAAGCGCTCCCTGGATAAGCATCTGGATATCGACATTGCGCATATGCACGACATCGATCAGCGCATTCAGGTTGTTCTTGATCTCGTTGAAGTCACCACGATACGTCTCGGTGATACGCGGGGGAATATCACCTTTGCTGATACGGTCAATATATTCAGCAGAGACGTTGATGGGGCCGATATACGCATCGAGAATATTGTTGACACCTTCGATCATCTTCCCATGGTAACCGGGATACTTCGAGGCGTCGGCACGTGCGTCCAGCCGTCCTTCGATTGCTGCTGTCGCCAGGAACTTGATATCGTCGCCACGGAGTTTTGCCACCTCGATGAGCCGGTTCACCCCTTTTACGATCTTCGCAAATTCACCGGAATAGAGATCCTTGTCTATGGGATCGGGAAGGTTTCCGTCCGCGAATGCGATCATCGCCTCACCTATCTCACGTGACGGGGCAGAAACACCTTCCACCGCTTCATCAAGATTCTCGATCATCCGGGCAAACCCCCCGGTGTACCGCTCGGGATCTACCCGGATAGAGAGATCTCCCTGCATAAATGCCTTGGAGATACGGGAGATATCTCCCTGCATCATCGCCATGCCGGTCCGGAGCTTTTCAAGGGTATCTGATATCATTGCCCGCTGACCGGGAAGTCGTCCAATGTCAGAAGAGAAATCTCCTGCCTGGATTTGTGTAACCGCTTTGGAGATGACACCAATCTCTCCGACCTGCAAATCAATCAGATTGTTCACAAGGTCGGCGATATCCCTCTCCGTCTCGCCGAGCTTGGAGGTTTCAACCCGTGCTTCTGAAAGGCCGGTTTTCTGAAGATCTACTGCTTTTTTAATTTCCTCAAACAGACGCTCGATGTCCATTAGTAACACCCCAACCGTAACGTGATGCAACGTTCAGAACCAGTGCAGGTTCTGATGTGGTTTGTTCGTCACTCATGCATATAAGGAGTAGGGATCGTAAAATCCGGTTCTCACCAGGAGATGATACCAGCACCAGCCCTTATTTCACTGATCATTCACTATCCGCTTTCTCTCAAAGGAGTTTTAAAGGCAATACCGTTGGAAAGGGACACGAATTCTTCCTCAAAAGAGTATTGTTGGTATGATAAAATATGAATGTTTTCTGATCTTAATCCCAATTATTTTAGGTTTTGAGAAAAATTCGACAACCTGCCCCGAAGGGAAGCGTTAAAAAGATGTCACGAGGAGGTGTTCTTATTCCGAAAAGGGCCATATCCCGCCGGAAAACTCATAACGAACCCAAAAGAAGAACTGCCCGGACATCTCCTTCCGGAAGACAGCACAATTTCACATCAAACCGGATCTTCTTCCCTGAGGGAAGAACGCCATCGATAACCGTATCATTACCAGAACGAAGGACTTCCGGAATTACACGGGTGATCCAGGGTAACATGGTGTCTACATCGACAGGTTTTTCCTGGTTGTTCGTGCCCGGACCGGCGATCAACTCATCCATGGCAGGATTGAGGTATTGGAGGGAACCATTCTGGTCAAGGACCAGAACTGGTTGTCTTATGGAATCGGTAATAGTCCGGTACAGGTTTTCTCCCGGTACCCGGGATCCTGTATTCCCTTCGGTCACATCACGGATGATTCCACCGATCCCGGTGGCTTGTTCACTGAAGAGAATGGGAAAGAGATGAAACCTGAAATCCCGCCCCCTGAACGGTTCGATGAACCGGACCGGAGAGGAGGTTGTGAGCACTTCCTCCTCGGCACGCGAACAGATTGCATCAAGATCGCCAGGCAGGAGATCGCTATCTTTTGTTCCGTTGGTATCATCTGATAAAGAAAGCCCGAGAAACTCCCGGTATGAGGTATTCAAAAAGATAAACCGGTGTTCGTCATCCTTGATGAAGGCAAAGTCTGAAAGCGAATTGAGAAAGGTCTTCAGCCGGTGTTCGCTTTGAAAGGCGGCAAATTCAGCTAGGTTTCTTCTGACGAGGTGTTTGACGGTATTGATCAGTTCGGTGAACAGGGTATGGGGTTCGCCCCCTTTCTGCAGGTAAAAATCCGCCCCGTTGTTCAGGGCATCAATCACCACCTCTTCACGGCCTTTTCCGGTGAATATGACAAACGGGATGAGGGGATTTTCAGAACGAACCCGTTTTAAAAACTCAATCCCGTCCATGTCCGGCATATCATAGTCAGAAATCACTGCATCAAAGTGTTCCCCCCTCATTATCTCAAGCCCATCGAGAGGAGACTCAGCAGTAACCACATCAAAGCCTCCTTCCTGGCGAAGATAGATCTCGGTTACGGCAAGAAGCGACGGTTCATCGTCAATATAGAGCACTTTTGTCATATTCGTGAGAGTAACCCCTGATGGACGTATGTACAGGAATTAGATTAGGATGTATATCCATCTCAATGATATATCATCAAATCGGTTTCCTGATTGCCCGCGTCGTTCACCGACCGACATAGCCACGAGCCACCGGGCAGATACCAGAATTATCAGGCATTCTGCCTGGAATAGTACCACAAAAGAATGAATGCGAGGGAAGGGATTTGAACCCTCGAACTCCTGCGAGACAGGACTCTGAATCCTGCTCCTTTGACCTGGCTCGGATACCCTCGCGCCACTACAGGTTATCCTGTTGAGTTATTAACCTTTATCTTCAGCCATTCAGGAAACGGGATCAGGAGGATTCCTGGTACCGTTTGAGCTCGCGAACCCTGAGTTCGGCCCGTTTGATCTTCCCGGAGAGGGTTTTTGGGAGTTCTTCGGTGAACTCAATGATCCGGGGATACTTATACGGGGCGGTTATCCGTTTCACATGCTTCTGGATATCTTTCATCAGCTGATCTGATGGTTCAAACCCGGGTTTCAGAACGACGAATGCCTTTACGATCATCCCCCGGATAGGATCGGGCGATCCGACCACAGCTGACTCCTGGACTGCCGGATGCTCCTGAAGGGCACTCTCCACTTCAAAGGGACCGATCCGGTATCCTGAACTCTTGATTACATCATCATCCCTGCCAACAAACCAGAAATATCCGTCATCATCCTCGTAGGCTTTGTCTCCGGTATAGTAAAACCCATCCTTAAAGGACTCTCCGTTCGCCTCAGGATTCTCCAGATATTCGGTAAACAGCCCGACCGGGCGGGGATTCAGGCTGATGGCCAATCGTCCTTCAATGCCTTTCTCAACCGGCTTTCCGTTATCATCGTGCAGCTGGATATGCCATCCGGGAACCGGCCGGCCCATGGATCCGGGCTTATGCTGCATGCACGGGAAGGTGGCGACACAGCAGCAGGTCTCGCTCTGTCCGTACCCCTCGTATATGGAAAGCCCGGTCTCCTCACGCCAGATACGGTTCACTTCCGGGTTAAGCGGTTCACCCGCAGAGACACAGTGTCGCAGGGATCGGAGATCATATTTTCCAAGGTCGGCGATGATGAGCATCCGGTAGATGGTCGGGGGACAACAGAAGGTGGATATCTCGTACTTCTCAATGAGGGGGAGCAGTTCGGTTGCCTTGAACTTGCCCCGTGCATCATAAATAAAGAGACAGCATCCCTCGATCCACTGGCCGAAGATCTTTCCCCATGCGCATTTTGCCCACCCGGTGTCAGAAGAGGTGAAATGAAGGTCATTCGGATAGAGATCCTGCCAGAGACGGGCCGTGACAATATGGCCGAGCGGGTAGGAATGGGTATGAAGGACCATCTTCGGTTCCCCGGTGGTTCCCGATGTGAAGTAGATCAGCATCGGGTCGGTTGAATGGGTCTTTTGCAACACCGGCATACTGATCACTGACCGGGAAACCGGCGCAGGATAATAGAGTTCGTACGGGTAGCTGATCCAGTTTGGCAGTTCCCCGTCGATGAGCATCCGCTGCTGAATAGACGGGCAGAACCGGCATATCTTCTCTACCTTGTCAGCATTTTCAAGATCGGTGATGATCATGCTGAATTTTCCCGCGTTGATGCGGTACTGGAGATCCTTGGGCGTCAGCATCGTTGGTGACGGGCAGAAGACAGCCCCGAGTTTGGTGAGCGCGATCACAAATATCCACCACTCGGGAACCCGGTGCAGCATCAGCATGACCCGGTCTCCTTTTTTTATCCCGTACTTGATGAGAATATTAGCGGCTTCCACCGAGAGATTCCGGAGATCACGAAACGTGAACTTCTTCTCTTCGCCTTTCTGGTCCACCCAGATCATGGCCAGCTTATTCCGGTCAACGTCAGCCCACCGGTCTATGACATCAAATCCAAAATTGTAATACTCAGGGACCTCGATTGAAAAATCCCGCGTGAATTCTTCATAGGAAGTCATCCGGTGCGGCAATTCCTGCTTCATGAGTATGATAAGGTGTGTCAGGGGGACTTATCATACTATCAGGATGATCAACAGATAGGAATCAGTCTGTTATCCACATCCCGATAAATTAAGCCGGATAATTGAAACGATAACTTTTTCGGCCGAATCCCGTCCAAATCACCATTAGTATTATGATATGAAACAGCCCACCATATCTGGAATGCAGGAAAAAAAATATGAGACCCTGAAGATTGAAAATATCGTCGCTTCAGGGGCGATCGCTGATTCAATAGATCTCGAGGTGATATCACAGAATATCGAAAACTGTGAACTCAATACAAAGCGTTTTCCAGGAGCAGTATACCGGATGGACAAACCAAAGATCGCATCCCTGATCTTCTCATCAGGAAAGGTGGTCCTCACCGGTATCAGGGACAACCAGTCGCTCGAAGAAGGACTCCGCCTGATCATCAATAAAATGAAAGAGAACGGGGTTCCCTGCTATGACGAACCACGGGTTGCCGTCACCAACATCGTCTGTTCCTATGATATCGGAAGCAAGATCAATCTCAATAAAGTGGTAATGACTCTGAACCTGGAGAATATCGAGTATGAACCTGAACAGTTTCCAGGTCTCGTGTATCGCATTGCCGAACCAAAAATCGTTGCCCTTCTCTTCTCTTCCGGAAAGATCATCCTGACCGGCGGGAAGAACATGGAAGATATCAAGGCAGGTCTCTCGTTCCTTGAACAGAAGATCGGCAGTATCATGTGATACCCCCCCTGTTTTTCTCCCAATTCTACCCGTTCCACCAGTATTACTGCTGCCAGAACCGGTGGGTCCGGATGAAGTTCCGTTCCGCTTTCAGGATCTCCCGGTACAGGGCATCGCCTTCGGTATAGGTGGCGATGATCCGGGACGCGGTTTCCGGTCCGACCCCTTTTGCAGCAAGAACGAGAATCGCCTTTTTCCCGCTTGACAGAACCATGTTCGCATTCCGGAGGAGCCGCTGTTCAATGGATCGCTCCTCGGCATTCTTCTCTTTCTTATTGGCGAGGGCATACTGTTCTTCTTCATACGGTTTCAGGGTGGCAATCAGCCGTGCCCCGCAGTGTCCGCAGACCGGGTGATCCGGGGCGCGTGATACCCGAGTTTTCACTTTCCATTTCCGGCAGTTCATGCATGCAAGGATGATCTCCTGCTGGTCAAGGCGGTGACGGAGCGTGGATATCACCGCCTGATCGGCAGTCGGGGGAGGGATCATGTCCCTCGTGGAGAGGAGCCCGCTTGCCCCGATCATGCTCTGTGGAGCAATGCAGGTGTCCAGTTCTCCATCGCGGAGTTGTCCGACGATCCGGACTGCCCCGTCGACGTCCATGTACCGGCTGAACAATTCCCGGTATGCTTCTTTCTGGATGGCCGGCATCTGGAGGAGATCTGAAAGGCGGTGAATACTCAGTCGTTCAAAGTCTGCATCGGCATCGATAGCCCCGAACTTCTTCGCCACCTGGACCAGTTTCCACTTAAAGAGAGAGGTCCTTTTCAGGGCAAGTTCAAGAACGCCCCTGATATGCCCTGGTTCGAGGGTATGGATCACCTCGAGCACGTCCCGGGCCCCGATCTCGCGGGGAAGCCGGAGCAGGATCCGGTATGCATCGAGATCAAGGCCGATCGTCGAGCCGTACCTCGCAGAAAGGAGAACGGATATGACTCTGCCGAATGCCTCGTTCGTCTGGTGACCGGCGCAGAGATTGATCACCACCCCGTCCTCTGCCGGTTCTATGGTCAGCAGCCGGTCGGTCGGGATGATCCCGTGATTCTTCTCGACGAGATCAAGAAAGCCGTGGGCAAACCGGATCGAGGCCTCGTCATTGGTATACCCGTCAAACGCCTGGGTCCGTCTGAGCATCCCGACTTCCTGGGCCACGACAAAGGGAACCGGAATCTGTTCGCCTTCCCATGAAGGAAGTTCTCCAGAGGCATTCTTCGCCGGTTCAACGGTCACCTTCCCCTCCTCCATCTCAAGTACCCGCCAGAGCTGGCCACGGGCAATAAAAACGGCACCGGTATGGAGCGAGGTTATCACGAAGGATTCATCAAGTGAGCCGACCGTCCGGCGGGAAACCATATCAAAAACCGGAAATTTTCGTTCGTCAGGAATCATCGAGAGGTTTCCCGAGAGGTACCGCCGGGCACGGGACGTGGTGATGATCCGGTCCCCGTCTGTCCGGATGACATAGTGTTCCTGAAGCTGGCCGATGATCTGGCTGAGATCTTCATCTGGATGCGGGCATATCGCAGAGCGGGAGAGGATTGCCCGGATATCAGCACGGGAGATCTCCCCGTACTCAACAGTAATAGCTGCCACCTGGTTTGCAATGGCGTCACCGGCATCATACGGCGGGGTCACCGGTTCCACCATGCCGGCCTGTGCCCGGCGGGTGATCACCAGGGATTCAAGGAGATCATCAAACCCGCTCGCGATGATCGTCCCGTGGGAGACCTTTCCGATCTGGTGGCCGGCCCGGCCAACCCGTTGCACAAGCCTGCTCACCTCACGGGGAGATCCGAACTGCACCACGTGATCGATATGACCGATATCGATGCCGAGTTCCATGGATGAGGTACAGATCAATGCCCTGATCTCACCGTTCTTAAACCGCTCCTCGGCTTCGATCCTGACATCACGGGAGAGCGACCCATGGTGAACGTCAATACCGCCGTCACCGGCAAGGGCATGGCCGAGCGACTCAGCCGTCGAGCGGGTATTGACAAAGATGAGTGTCGACGGTCGGGACCGGATCTGTTTCCTGACCATGCGGACCTGGTCATCAAACTGCTCACCGGCCATCTCCACGGAAATAGCGATCCGTTTCGTCACCGGGACTTCAACAATACTGCAGGGTCGCTCCCCTGTCAGGTACCGGGCAACTTCCGCAGGGTTTCCGACCGTTGCAGAGAGCCCGATCCGCTGGAACTCGCCGGCATACGGTATCAGCCGCTCAAGGGCAATACTCAGTTGTGCCCCCCGCTTGGTTCCCGCAAGGTCATGAATCTCATCGATTATCACGAACCTGACCGCTCTGAGATGTTCCCTGAGCCGTTTTCCCATGAATATTGCCTGGAGCGTCTCCGGCGTGGTGACGAGCAGGTCGGGGGGATGAAGTGCCTGTTTCCTCCGTTCTGACTGGGAGGTGTCACCGTGCCTGACCCCGACGGTCAGACCGAGGTACCCGCACCACCATTCCATCCGGTGGAGGATATCCCGGTTCAGACTCCGGAGCGGGGTAATATAAATGGCCGAGAATCCTCCTCCCTTCCCGCGTACCAGTTCGCTGAAAACCGGCAGCATGGCACTCTCCGTCTTTCCCGTCCCGGTCGGGGCGATGAGAAGGATGTGGTTGCCGGCGAGAATTTCAGGTATTGATTTCTTCTGGACCTCGGAGAGATCGGAAAAGCCCTTTTCCCTGACTGCATCAGCGATACGCGGGTCAAGCGTCCGTATCATGGTCATGACGAAGGATGCCCGCAAGATCGCCGCCATACGATCCGTCGGGAAGAAGACATTCTGCAGTCTCTACAATGAGGGAACGCGACAGCGGAGAGAACGGGGAGCGGAAAGTCCGTTCAATCCCGTACCCGGCAAATTCGTTGAATGCAGGAATAAAGAGAATCCGGGTAGATAGCGGCTCTTCAGGGCCCCTTTCCCCACCTCCGCTCCGGTCCGGGTCCGTGTTCCCCGGGTCATGCCTGAGCTCGCCGAGGATGTAGCAGGGCGAACGGATGGCCGTTCCGACTTCATCCCTGAGCGATACCACCGGGTGGTGATGGCCGGCGATAATGAGCGAGCCGGTCAATGCGGAGTCCGGGTGCATGTGCCCGTGCAGATACCCGTTCCCGTCTATTACGGTTCCATCAGGGCGGAGAAGTTCTGACGGACGAAGGAAGGATTCAATTCCGGGATCATGGTTTCCCGGGGAAACCAGCACCTCCCCGTTCTTCCGGAGTGCCTGGAAAAGACCAGGTAGTTCCCTGAATTCCTGGAGCGAGGTTCCCGGGACGCGATGCTTGATATCACCAAGAAGAAGGATGATGTCAGGTGAGGTATCGCGTGAGATAGCGAGCAGTCTTCGTATCCGATCCTCCCCCCGGCTTCGGAAATGGATGCCATGCGATCTAAGATCTGATTCGATCCCCATGTGCAGATCGGCAGCAACCAGTATCCGCATATCTTCCTCGACCAGTATCGCCGGACCCGAATCGATGAATTCTATCTCCATGACCTAGAGAATCTTGACAAATCCTGATGACGGCTGGTAGATCTCGTCATCGGCAACCAGTCCGCGGATGGTCTCAGTGAATACCGGCTCGGTAATGCCAAGTCCGGCAGCAGTTCCGGCAAGTTCTTCAAGAGATACACCGCGTGGACCTGAACATGACGTGATCAGGGAGAGTATCCGCTCACGGACCTCCTCTGGCGAGGAAGGAATGATCTGCACGTGGCCGATAGCAGACTCTATCCATCCTGCCATTTCCCGGAGGGCATCCATCGTGAGCTGGTACTTAGTAATGGCACGATCTGCATCGTCAGGAGTCCTGGCCGGGTCTGAAGATGCCAGCCGGTCACGGAGGGTTTCGAGACGGTCAAGGGTATCTGCTGCCGCCCTAAGAATCCAGTGATCTCTTCCGGCACGATCCGACACCTGCAGCATCTCGAGCAGAAGTGGGAACTGGCCGGTCGGGGACGGGACTGCGTCCGGAACCGCCGTGAGGGAGACGAATACCGGCGGGGCGAGGTTATCGGGAATGAGACCGGGGAAGCGGGATGAATCGACCCGGATCGTCAGCACGCCGGTCGGATCAGCAACCCGGATCGATCCGACGCCCCTCCTGTCGAGTGACAGGTCGGTGAGAGCGCCGGAGAAAACGAGTCTCCTGACCGTTCCTCCGGTCAGGGTGACGGGCAGTGCATCTTCCGGTGAAGACTGTCCGGCAGGATTGCTATGAAACAATTCTATGGCAAAGAGGTGGAGAGACGGGAGAAGATCTGCAACCATGGATGATCCGGTGAAAAGTAGTATACGGTTGGTTCTCACCGGTGATAGACATACCCCTGAAGAATGGCAGGATATACTGACCCAAAATTCCCGGCAGATACCCGGGATAATACCGGGGAAGCGGATATTTTTCCGGGATATTCACATCTGAATAAATCCCCGGAAAACAACGATTATCAGATGCCGGAATATCCTCCGTTTTACTGCGTTGAACCTTCGATATCTTTTTAATTCATTGGGATATATATCTGCGTACGCATAGTTCTAGAACGCGGGTAATTTGTATGATGGGGAATGCTAAACCGGTAGGGTGTCTTATCCTCAGCCTTCTCCTGTTATCCTGCTGTTTTGCAGCAGCCGATAACGGAGCCGCAGGTGAGGTACTCAGGACTCCTGAGGCCACAATAGCCACAATGCCCCTCCTCTTTTCAGAGAACCAGGGGCAGTATGAAGAGAACGTCTCGTATCAGGCACGAAGTACCGAACAGGTTATCACGGTCCTGAACAACGGGATTGAATTCAGTCAGAGTCCGGGTAACAGTTCGGTATTCATGCTTCTGGATGGATCAAATCCAGACACGAAGATTATCGGGCTCAATCCCATCAACGGGACGGCCAACTATTACTACGGATCTGACCCGTCGGCATGGATTTCAGGAGTGCCACTCACCGCAGGGGTGCAGTACCAGGAGGTATACCCGGGTATTGACATGAACCTCTCCGGAACAGAAGGGCTCCTTAAGAGTGAATTTACCGTCAGACCCGGAGCAGATCCGGCGGCAATCGTCCTGCAGTACCAGGGTCAGACCGGTCTTTCACTCAATGAGACCGGAGATCTTGTTATCCAGACTCCGGCACGTGAGATAGTGGATGAAGCTCCGTATGCATACCAGGAGATAAACGGTACAAAGGTCACCGTTCCCTGTTCATACGTTGTCGGAGAGAACGGAACCGTCTCGTTCTCCCTGGAATCATACGATGCCACGCTTCCGCTCGTTATCGACCCGGTGCTCCGCTACTCCCTGTACTTTGGAGGAACAGGCAGGGACTGGGGAAACAGCATTGCCGTTGACCAGAATGGGTATGCCTATTTCATCGGCACCACCTGGTCTGATCATCTGAAGTACCTTTACAACATTACCCAGGAGAGCAGTGCCGAGGTCTCCGCACAGGGACTGGCCCCGGGAAGTGTCCAGCCGTTCTTCGGTGGCGGTGACAAGGATGCCTTTGTCATCAAGATCGATCCTGACGGAACCAGTCTTGTGTACATCACGTACATCGGTGGAAGCGGTACTGACGAGGGAACCGGTCTTGTTATTGACAAGGAAGGATCTGCCTACGTCGTCGGAGGAACCAACTCCAAGGACTTCCCGGTCAAGAACGGGTACCGGGATGCCATATCAGGCGGGTATGATGCCTGGGTAGCCAAGCTCCAGCCGGACGGCAGGGACTTCGTGTACTCGACCTTCCTCGGCGGGGAAAAGGATGACTTTGCAAACGCCGTGACGATTGATGACAAGACGAATGTCTTCGTTACCGGCCAGACCCATTCATGGAATTTCCCGGTTGTCAACCGGTACCAGCTCTCACCGTACGGCGGGATGGCTGATGCATTCATCACCAAGCTGGATCCGGAAGGAAAGTCAGTCGTATACTCCAACTTCATCGGCGGGAGTGCGTACGATGCAGGAACCGGTATTACTCTCGATCCGAATGGATATGCCTGTATCGTCGGGCAGACAGAGTCACGGGATCTCCCGGTCATAAAGCCATACCAGAACACGCTTCATGGAACATTTGATGCCTTTGTCACGAAGTTTGATCCCGAAGGCAAGTATCCTGCTGCGTATTCGACGTACCTTGGCGGGTCAGGATGGGAAGACGGCAGGGGAATCATTGCCCTTCCGGATGGGAAACTTGCCGTTGTCGGTGTCACCAAGTCAACGGATTTCCCGCTGAATAATGCCATCCAGAGCAGTCTGCTCGGCCTTCAGGACGGATTTTTAGCCACGCTGAACCAGGACGGATCGGCACTCGTTGAATCCACCTACTTCGGAGGAACCCTCATTGACAGTATCAACGGCGTGGATCGGGATGCAGCAGGGAACATCTTCGTCATCGGTACGACAGATTCACCCGATCTTCCGGTGCAGCGGGCATACCAGTCAAAGACGGGTGGCAGCTCTGACGCGATGATCGCCAAGTTCACCCCTGATCTCAGCCAGACAGTCTTTGTCACGTACCTCGGTGGATCACAGATCGAGGAAGGACGTGCCATTGCTGTCACCGATGAGGGTGATGCCTACCTGAACGGGTACACCGAGTCCAAGAACTTCCCCAAGGTGTGGCCGTACCAGCAGAACTACGGTGATGGTGACCGCGACGCATTCGTTGCCGTTCTCTCCGAACATGACATGATCCCGGTCACCGATTTCGTCGGTGTCCCGACTGAGGGAGATGCCCCGCTGACCGTCCAGTTCACGGACAAGTCTCTTGGTATCCCGACCTCGTGGGCATGGGAATTCGGAGACAACACGACGTCTACCGAGAAGAACCCGGTTCACACCTACCAGAACCCCGGTGTCTACACAGTCTCCCTGACGGCAAAGAACATCGTTTCAAGCCAGAAGAAGACAAAAGAGAACTATATCACGGTCCGGGAACCGATGAAACCCCCGGTTGCAGATTTCAACGGGGTTCCCCAGTCAGGGATGGTTCCCCTGACCGTCACCTTCACCGATCTCTCGACCAATGAGCCCGACAAGTGGCTCTGGGCGTTTGGCGATTCACAGACATCGGCAGAGAAGAACCCGGTTCACACCTACACGGTCCCCGGGAAATACACCGTTAACCTCACGGTGAGCAACCGTGCCGGCACATCCTCCAAGGAGAAACCAGAGTTTGTCAATGCACAGCCCTGTGTGATCAAGCCGGTAGCAGATTTTGCTGCCGACCCGACCAGCGGCATGGTACCGCTCTCGGTGAAGTTCACCGATCTCTCAAAGAACGCACCGACCGCATGGACATGGACATTCGGAGACGGGACTTCTGCAAACGAGCAGAACCCGACCCATGTCTACACGGTTCCGGGCAAGTACTCGGTCACCCTCAATGTCAGCAACCAGGCAGGATCAGACCAGATCACAAAGCCCGAACTCGTCAATGCACAGCCGTCAATCCTAAAACCGATTGCCGACTTCGATGCATTCCCGACCTCCGGTCCGGCACCCCTGAGTGTCCAGTTCTCTGACCGTTCCCAGAATAACCCGGCAAAATGGCTCTGGGACTTCGGGGACGGGGCCAAGTCAGAAGAACGCAACCCGGTTCACCTCTATGCAAACCCGGGACTCTACACCGTGTCCCTCACGGTCACCAACGAAGCAGGCGCTGATACAAAGGTAAAACCTGAACTTATCAATGCCTGTTCCCCGGTACTGCCGCCAAAGGCAGACTTCGCCGGGGAACCCCGGGAAGGAGTAGCACCTCTGAAGGTCTCATTCACCGATCTCTCGCTCAACCAGCCGACCTCATGGCTCTGGAACTTCGGAGACGGACAGACCGGTGCAGAGAAGAACCCGACCCATGTGTACAGCAATCCGGGAACCTACACGGTTACTCTGACCGTGACCAACGAAGCCGGCACTGACACGAAGGTTGCGCAGAATTACATCACGGTAAAGAGTTCGGTCCTTCCGCCAAAAGCAGACTTCACCGCCAATCCGACCAGCGGAATGGCACCCCTGAAGGTTTCGTTCATCGATCTCTCGAAGAACAACCCGAAGCAGTGGTACTGGAAGTTTGGTGACGGCACCGATTCAATCGAACAGAACCCGGTTCACGTCTACACCCAGGCAGGAGTCTATACCGTTGAACTGACCGTCAGCAACGAGGGCGGTGCGGACACTAAGGTGGCAAAAGAGTTCGTGACGGTAAACCCGCCCGGATGCCCGCCTGATGCCCAGTTCAGAGGTGCACCAACCACCGGAACGGCACCGCTTGCGGTGAGCTTTACCGACATGTCAACCGGTGCACCGGCAACATGGAAATGGAACTTCGGAGACGGACAGGTCTCACCAGAACAGCACCCTGAACACACCTACACGACTCCCGGGGAATACACGGTCAGTCTGTTCGTAGAGAACCAGTTCGGAACGTCGGAAGAGGTCAGGGAGAGGTACATCCGGGTCCTTGAAAAACCGGTCCCGCTCAAGGCAGCCTTCATGGGTGAGCCAACCGCAGGAGAAGCACCACTGACAGTCTGCTTCACCGATCTCTCCACCGGTGGCCCGCAGGCCTGGCTCTGGAACTTCGGAGACGGTAAGACCTCTCCCGAGATGAACCCGACCCATGTCTACGAGAAGGCCGGTGTGTACACGGTATTCCTCACGGTTACCCGCGGTGATGAGCGGTCATCCGAGATCAGGTATGAATACATCCATGTCAGCGAGCCCGGAAAACCACCGGTTCCCGATTTCGTAGCTTCACCAACGAGCGGAACGGTTCCGCTGACCGTCTGTTTCACCGATCTTACACGTGAGAATCCGACCGCCTGGAACTGGGACTTCGGTGACGGTGGAAAATCAAGTGAGCAGAACCCAACCCATGTCTTCACGACTCCGGGAACCTACACGGTCTGCCTTGAAGCATCCAACCAGTTTGGATCTGCCAAGGCCTGCAAGCAGAACCTGATTACCGTCAGGGAAGCCCCGCAGAAACCGGCCGAGTTCTTCGGTCATATCACGGTTGACGGACAGCCGGCATGCACCGGAACCCTTGTCGAAGCCCGTGGAGCCGGTGTCGAGACCGGTGTCCCGCTCAATCCGGTGACCATGTCCCTTGAGGGCAGCTATGGAACGCCTGACCCGCTTACGGTGAAGGGCACCGTTAAGAACGGTGAGATGCTCACCTTCTGGGTCAAGACCTCGGGTGCATCCGAGTATGTCCAGGCAGAATGCTATGACGTCTACGGCGGCACCGAATGGACACCGTCATATCCGTTCCGTGCCGGCGACAAGACCCGGCTTGATCTCAGAATCGGTGAGGCACCCATCCCGCCGATGCCGGTTCTCCCCCATGAGTTCTTCGGTGAAGTGACCTATGGCGGAACCCCGCTTGAAGCTGGATCCGTCCTCATCGTGAAGGGAGACAATGTCCTTGAAGGACACCGGGGCAACCCGCTTCCAGTGACGTCTCCGGGAGTCTACGGATTTGGCGAGATGCAGAAACTGGTTGCACAGGGCGAACTGACAAAGGGTCAGCCGCTTACCTTCTGGATCGTCCCGGCAGGCACCAACGAGGAACTCCAGGCAGAAGTCAGGGATGTTGAAGGCGGCGGAGACTGGATGACCACGTACCCATACATCGAGGGAGGACTCACCAGACTTGAGATCAGGGCAGCCGGCGGAACCCCGCCGGTTCCAATCATCCCGATGACCCTGTCAGGATCTATCACCCTTGATGACATACCGGTCGTCACCGGATCCCTGGTGACCGCAGACGGTGCAGGTATCCGGGTCGGCGTCGACGGAAACCCCGTGCAGATCAGCACCGCCGGTACCTACGGCGACCAGACGAAACTGACCGTTCAGGGTGATGCCGGGAAAGGAACCCCGGTTACCTTCACCCTCTACGACGCCCAGAGCGGCAGGGAGTTCACTGCAGAAGTGAAGGATCCCGAGACCGGTACCTGGGTCCAGACCTATCCATTCCAGCCGGGAACAGACCTGACCCTTGAGATGCGGGCCATATCTGTCATCCCGATGGCAACGGAAACCAACTAATCTTTTTTGTATCCCGGACCTTCTGATCTGATGTTCATTTGTGTCCTAGTCTTTTTCCGTCAGAACCAAACCCGATTTGCACCAGCATCCCATATTAACGCGGGTTTTTCAACAGGTCTGGATGGGAGATCCAACCCAGGGGATACACACCTTTGGTCATGGTTTCCGTCTGTACCGGTAATATGCCTGCTCAATCTTGTAGATCTTACGGCTCTCCTTTTTCTCCCCGGGGTCAGGACCGGATTTAATGATGGTGAACTCTCTTTTGAGTTCTTTCACCGCCTCCTGATCCGGCCATAGTTCAAGTATGATCTTCAGGACCGGGAAGGCGGTCTGTACCATTATGTCCCGCATTTTCATGAGTGCTTCTAAAAAAGACATGGTGATCTTCTCATATCCCTCCCGGATATGGTTGATATCTCTTTCAGAGATCATGTATCTAACCACCCCCGATTCCCAACAGACCGGCCGACCGACACCAAGGTGATCAGAAAAAAATACCCGGGAACAGCCCTGAATCCTTACATGCGGGCCGTGTCTGTCATCCCGAAGGCAATACAACCTGCGAATCCCTTTTGTATCCCGGTCCCAGAACCGGAAGTCCGTATCTCTCCCTGGGCACTCACCCTGATCCTGATGCACCCTGCATTCAATCACCGAATCAGCCCGTTTTTTAGCCTTTTCTCCTTCCCGGTAACATGATGGAAATACAGGGGTCAGAATCACCATTCACTTGTGTTATGAACGGATCCTGCCCGGATGTCGATCATGTTTATCATTTTGGAAAACATACTTTACCTGAGTATATATCACGAGTTCATCCGGATACCAGGAATGATACCAATGCACCCTGAAATACAATCACTCACCACCCAGGCCAAAGAATATGCTGACCAGTTGTTCCCGCTTCAGAATGCAATCCAGCAGGTGATCGTCGGACAGCAGCCGGTTGTCAGTCGGCTCATCATTTCGCTCATTGCAGACGGCCATGTCCTTCTGGAAGGAGTGCCCGGTATTGCCAAGACACTCATGATCAAGACCCTGGCACGCTGTGTCGATGCCGGGTTTGCCCGGATCCAGTTCACCCCTGACCTTCTCCCGGCTGATATTACCGGGACAAAGATATACAACCAGCAGACCTGCTCATTCTCAACCATCACCGGTCCGGTGTTCAGCCAGTTCCTCCTTGCCGACGAGATCAACCGGGCACCACCCAAGGTCCAGTCTGCCCTGCTCGAAGCAATGCAGGAGAGACAGGTGACCATCCAGGGAGAAACGCACCCCCTCCCGGTTCCCTTCTTCGTTCTTGCCACACAGAATCCAATCGAGCATGAAGGAACCTATCCCCTCCCCGAGGCACAGATGGACCGGTTCATGTTCAAGATTCTCATGGGATACCCGTCGAAAACCGATGAGATCACGATGCTCGATCGGTTCACCGACGGGGTGGCCATCAGTCCGGAACCGGTCATCTCCGCCGATCAGATCGTCAGGATCCAGCAGTTTGTCCCGAAGATCTATGCGGACACCGAGATCAAGCAGTACGTCACTTCTCTCGTGGATGCCTCACGAAACCCGAAAAACTACGGTCTTGCCAACCGGGAGTATATCAGTTATGGAGCCTCTCCCCGGGCAACGATCTACCTGGTCATGGGAGCCAAGGCATATGCCCTGTTGAAGGGACGGGGATATGTCATCCCCGAGGATGTCAAAGCAATCGCACCTGATGTGCTCAGGCACCGGATCATCCTCTCCTACCAGGCAGAAGCAGATGGCGTCACCACCGATGATATCATCACGGATATCCTGAAACAGGTCCGGGTTCCCTGACGGAGGATCAGATGGAGACGGGAGAAGAACCACTTGACCTGATCCGCCAGATCCGGACCGTGGATATCATTACCCGTGCCCGGGTAACCGGACAACAGGCCGGGGTCCATATCTCAATGTTCAAGGGACAGGGAATAGAATTCTCTGATCTCCGGGAATACGTCCCGGGAGATGACATCCGGGCAATCGACTGGAAGATAACCGCACGGTACGGCATTCCCTACATCAAGGAGTTTGCCGAGGAACGGGACCAGACGTATTACCTGGTACTGGATCTTTCCGGGTCGGGAGCATTCGGAAACCGGGTCAGCAAGTTCAGGACCATGATCCAGGTTCTCGCCAGTATCGCCTTTACCGCGGTCCGGTACCATGACCGCATCGGGCTGATCGTGGTGACTGACCAGGTAGAGAAGTTCATCCCGGCACGAAACGGGAGAAAACATGCCGTCCATATCATCCAGACGGCCCTGAACCATGAACCGGTATCGAAGGGATCTGACCTCCGGCCGGCTCTCCATTATCTCCTTGGGCGGATACGCCGGATGGCATCGATCATCATCATCTCTGATTTCTTCGTTCCTGACTGCAGCAGGGAACTCTCCCTCCTTGCGCAGCGGCACGAGGTGATGGCGATCAGTGTGTATGACAACCGGGAAGGAGAACTTCCCGACGTCGGACTCATCCAGCTCGAAGACGCTGAAAGCGGGGAACAGATCCTTGCAGATACCTCTGACCCGGCATTCAGGGAACGGTACAGGGACGCATTTCTCACAGCACGGGAGACGGTCAGGGAGATGCTCCTTGGCAATCATGTCAGGTCGACACGGATATCCACCTCCGACGACTGGATACGGCCCCTGCGAAGACTGTTTGAATCGCTGGGAGTCCTGGAGGTATAATGGCCGGCTTTTACCACCCCGAGATGCTTGCCCTGCTCCTCGTCATACCGGCGCTGTACTGGTATTACCTCCGTGAGACGAAACGACGCCGGCAGGAAGCGATGCAGTTCTCCCATATCGGTTTTCTGAAGACCGCCCTTGCCGGGAAGAAGGGAGGGGAAAACCGGCCGAGAAACCTCTTCCTCCTCAGTCTTCTCGCACTCGGGCTTATCATCACCGGGCTTGCCGATCCCCACCTTCCCCTTGAACAAACAAAGGAAGGTGTGAGCGTCGTGCTCGTTATGGATATATCGGGCAGCATGCAGGCCACCGATTACCAGCCGACACGGCTTGAGAGTGCAAAAAAGGCAGCATCAAGCCTCCTGGCAAACCTTGATGACAAGGACTATGCCGGGATTATCACCTTTGAGTCAGGTGCGACGAGTGCAGCATACCTCTCCCCTGACAAGAACCGGGTGAGT
The DNA here is from genome assembly GCA_964637135.1 of uncultured Methanospirillum sp. Classification (GTDB taxonomy): domain Archaea; phylum Halobacteriota; class Methanomicrobia; order Methanomicrobiales; family Methanospirillaceae; genus Methanospirillum. Next base: position 68,381 of record CAZWTX010000011.1, read on the forward strand.
GAGAAACTGAAAGCGATTGCCCCGAAAGAAGGAAGCACCGCCATCGGTGACGGACTGGCCCTGGCCATCGACATGGCAGAATCGATCCCGAACCGGAAGAAAGTAGTTATTCTCCTCTCTGACGGGGTGAACAATGCCGGGGTCATCAGCCCTGAACAGGCGATGCAGTTTGCCCGTGACCGGGGGATCCAGGTCTTCACGGTAGGCCTTGGCTCAGAAGAGCCGGTGATTCTCGGGTATGACTGGTTTGGTACCCCCCAGTATGCGATGCTTGACGAGGAGATTCTCAGGCAGATTGCAGATGATACCGGTGGAAAATACTTCAAATCGGTTGATGACCGGACGCTTGGTGAGATCTACAGCAACCTGAACACAGAGATCAAACGTGAGAAGGAGGAGACAAGTGTGAAAGACTGGTTCTTTGGAGCAGCATTGGTTGTTCTCTGCGGTGAAGTGCTGATGCGGTACGGACGAAGGAGGATAATCCAATGAAGCAACTTATTCTCGTTCTCCTCCTATTCACCCTTGCCCCGCAGGTACTGGCACAGACCGGGGAGATCACCCTTGGGACGGAGCAGGCTGAATATTCGTTCCTCATCGGTGAAGAGGGACGCATTCCCTTCGATATTGAAAGTACCTACCAGAACACGATTGTCGGGACGCTCGAGTATGACCTGACCAGTTCAGAGGAGGACGCAGGATTCTCCTTCACCCAGACAAACAGTCAGTCGCAGACCTTCCCAGTCCAGCCCGGTCCGTCGAAGAACGCGATTACCCTCACCTCCCCCGATCCTGCCGAATACGAGATCAGCCTTTCGCTTCATTACCGCGACCAGGGAAAGGAATTTGCGGCAGAACTGCCGCCGGTAAAAGTCCATTTCGTCCGCGACCATTCGGAATTTACCCGGAACAGTGAGTCACTGACTTCCACGACCGCTGAGGTCTCCGGCCAGGGATCACAATCCTCGGCATCACAGGCCGCCCGGCAGATGGAAGACCAGATGAATGCGATCAGGTCAGAACAGCAGCAGATGATGCAGCAGTTCTTCTCTCCCGGGACATCCTCCTCATCCGGTCAGAACCAGCCGCAGAATATCCAGCAGGCCCTGCAGAACGGCCAGATGAATGCCCCGGCAGGGAGTCTCCAGCAGCAGCTTGCGCAGGAGAGCGAAGAGAAACGGGCAGAACATCAGCGTGCCGCCGAAGCCCTCTCCTCTGATCCGCTCGTGGAAGAGATGGCAAGACAACTGCAGGATGACGGATTTAACCAGACCGGGGGATCTATGCAGCCGTCCGGGACGAATTCCGGGGCATTTTCCGCATCTTTCACCGCTGAGGACGGGAGGACAGCAGAGATGACCGGTACCTACCGGAACGGAACGGTCAGCTCGCTCACTACGACCTCGAACCAGTCACTTCCCCGGCCGGCAGGGCTCCTGAACGATGCACAGTACCAGGAGGAACGATCAGATCTTGAGCGTTTGTCTTTCAACCAGACGGCGGAAACCATCTCGATGAGTCCGAATGAGACGGTCGTCAGGCAGGAGTTCAAGGACCCGGATGGCAACAATGCCACCATAACTGCAACGATTGTCAACGGAACCCTGACAGACCTCACGGTGGAACGTGACCGGCCGGTCTGGTCATACTGGATTATCGGCGTGCTCCTTCTCGTGCTCCTGATCCTTATATGCCTGGCACTCCTGTACCGGTATCTCCGTATCCGGGCCACACCTGACCAGGCAGAAGGTCCCGTTCCTGTTGAGGAACCAGCCCCTGATTATTCGTCAGAGGTCACGGATCTGCTCGCCAGGGCTGAAAAAGCCCTCGGAGACGGGGACCTGAAGACTGCCTATGTCCTGACCGGACAGGCATTGCGACTGTATGTTGCCATTACTGCAGGAACCGGCTCCGCCGGGACGAATGACGAGACCATCGCCCTTTTGAAGAGGCAGGCTTCCCGGTCTCGTTCAACCCGGGATTTTCAGGATCTTCTGGCCCGGTGTGAACTTGTTGAATTTGCACGGTACGAGGGATCCAGCGATGAGGGAAGAGATTTCATCCGGAAGGTGAGAGCATTCACCGGGGAGACCACCCCCGGAGAAAATCCCGAATCAGGGGAGCGTTAAGGGAAATACAGACAAATATTTCTTTTCCCGGGGTGAGTCCCGGGGTGAGCGGTTTTCGATCACCTAAACCCCTTGTTTTCCACTGGAGAATGGATCTCCATTCATCTTTATCCTGAAAGAAATCCCCGGTATCGG
>CAZWTX010000012.1:0-63242 GCA_964637135.1 uncultured Methanospirillum sp.
ATTACGGAGAAATAAACGATAACCAGGATACATACGAATATTCCAGAAGAAATAGCCATATAGGGGAAAACCATGACGAACAATGACGAGGTGGTGCTCAGGAAGAACCGAAAAACCATCATATACACCATCATTCTCGTAATCGTCTTTTTTATCCTACTCTCGTCCTCCATATCGTTCATCCTGATTGGTACCTATACCGCGATCGAAGATGATGAAGTGATCTCACGGGCAGATCGTCTGCAGGTATCCCTGAATGAATCGATTGAAAACCTCAAGCGGGCCGCGGATGACTATGCTGTATGGGATGAAATGGCTGAATATGTCCTATTCCCGACCCGTAAATTTGAAGAGATGAACCTGGTTGATAAATCATTCATTGACCTTGGCTTAGATATTGTCGGGGTTTATGATAAGAACCTCAATCCTCTCTACCTCCATGATTTCACGCAGAATGAAACAAACGGGTTTCCGTTGGATCCTGCCATGGAGGATTACCTGATCCAGGCAATTCATCGCATGGTTCCCGATGGGGAATCGTCGCCTGAAAATGCCGGGTTTATATTCCAGAACGGGACTCGGGCAGGTATCATTGTTGTCAGGCCGATCACGTACCACACTACAGATACACAGACCGGTGGTGTCCTTATCATGGCACGGTTCTTTTCAGAGCCGTTTGTCAAGAAGCTTTCAATCCCGTTTAAAAGCAGGCTGCAGGTGTTCCTGTCTGATGAAGAAAAGATCCCCGGCATCACTGAATTATCCCGGGATGAACCGGTTATCGTTATCAAAAATGAAACAGATATCACTTCAATAATCGCGATCTCTGATCGGCTCAGCGGAAAAAAAACCCTGTTTCAACTCACCTCCCCGAGAACAATTTACCAGCAGGGATTATCAACGCTCTTCACCTATTTACTGGTTATTGCATTCCTGATCGGGGTGTTCTCCTTCCTGATTGTGATCGCAATCCAGTACTATTTCAGACATACCCGGCAGATAATCATGGAGGTCAGACGGAAGGACTCATCTTACCAGAATCTCCTCAATTCCCAGGGAACTGCGTTTTTTCGCCTTGATTTTTCCGGCATTATTCAGGAGATCAGTCCCGGGGGAATCAGTATGCTCGGCTTTACTGATCAGTCCGAGATCATCGGAAAGAGGCTGTCTGATTTTTATCAGAACCCGGATGACAGTGAAAAACTCCGCGGGATCCTTCTGAAAGAAAAGGAGATCAAAAATTACCCGGTTGTTGTAAAGCGGAAGGATGGATCCCTCACCTTCGTCACGGCGAATGCTCACCTGTTATTCTCAAATACCGGAGAAGTCATCGGGTTTGAAGGGGTTGTCCATGACCAGACCGAGAGGATCCTCACTGGAAAGGCCCTTGAAGAGACAGAACAACAATACCGGCTGCTATATGAGGGAACCAATATCGGAATATTCCAGAGCACCCCCGATGGAAAATTACATTCATGCAACCCGGCATTCTCACGGATACTCGGATACAGCAGCCCGGAACAGATGAAAACAGAGATCTGGGATCTTGCAGAGGACGTTTATGCCAACCCGGATGATCGGAATATCCTTCTCGACCTGATTAATCAGAAAGGGATAGTCGAGAACTATGAGGTTCTTTTCCGGAGAAGAGGCCGGGAACCGGTATGGGTTACCCTGAACAGCGTCGTAATCCGTGACAAGGAAAGCCGGTTGGTCTTCTTCCTCTCCACGGTTATCAATATAAACGACAAGAAAAAGGCTGAATCAGCACTTCAGGCCTCTGAAGAGAAATACCGGGTTGTCGCTGACAATACGTATGACTGGGAGTTCTGGAGAGACCAGGACGGGATTTTCAGGTATGTCTCTCCGTCCTGCATGAGAATTTCCGGATATCAGGCAGAACAATTTCTGGCTGATGATACCTTTTTTTCCCGGATCATTTACCCGGATGACCAGGCAATCTGGAGTGACCATGAAAACCCGGAGAATGACCGGGAGCATGGATCCCTTGAACTCAGGATCATTCATGCAGACGGATCTATCAGATGGATACAGCATATCTGGCATCCGGTTATTTCTCCGGATGGGAGATATCTCGGAAAACGTGGGAGTAACCGGGACATTACCGAGAAAAAGGAGATTGAAGTTGCATTGAAAGAAAGCGAAGAGAAATATCGCAGCATATTTTCACAATCACCGGTCGCCATCCTCATTCACAGCTGGGAGGGGGTGGTTCTTGATGCAAATGCCACAGCAATGGAACTCTTCAATATTTCCAGTTCAGACCTGGCCAGCCGGATGCCCATGAGTCATCACATCATCTCCCGGGATGAGTACCAGGAACTCATCAGCGGAGCGTCCATAGAGAAAGAGATTAAACTGGATTCATCTGCTTTCAGCAGGGATAATGGAACCCCTGCAGGTATTGGGTCGCGGTATCTTCATGTAATCGTTACTCCCGTCCCTCACCCGACCATTCCGGATAATGGATGGTTACTTGCCCATATCAGGGATATATCTGCACTTAAAGAGAGCCTTCAGGCACTTACCAGGAGCGAACTCAGGTTAAGAGAGGCGGAGAAGATATCGCATGTCGGCCACTGGGAACTCGACAACCGGAATAATATCCTGATCTGGTCGGACGAGGTGTATGATATCTTTGAAATACCAGTTGAAGAGGAGATAAGGACATATGATCTGTTCCTCGATAAAATCCACCCGGAAGACCGGGATTTTGTATCTGAATTGTTCGACCTGCACCTGAGAGAGAAAAAACCCTTTGATATTATTCACCGCATCCTGACCCCCGGGGGGAGGATAAAATATGTGCGGGAGATATGCAGGACCGAATGGAGCAGGTTGGATACTCCTGTCAGAACGCTCGGTATCATCCAGGACATCACGAGCCTGAAGGAGTCAGAACAGGCATTGATTGCCAGTGAGGGGAAATATCAGTCGGTCGTATCTTCCCTGTCTGAGGGAATTTTTGTTCAGGATGAACAGGGACTGATAATCACCTGGAACAAGTCTGCAGAGATAATTCTTGGAATTTCCTTCGCCGAGTCAGATGAGACCGAACCCGGGAAATTCTGGGAACATTTTTCACAACCGGACGGAAAATATCTTGGGGACCAGGAAAATCCCGCCAGGACAGCCCTTTCTTCGGGAAAAACCACCAGGATTCCGCGACTCCTGTTCCGGAGGGAGGATGGAAGGAATGTCTGGATCTCTCTGACCGCACAACCGATGGATTCCGCCGGGCAGAACGTCATGCAGGTTGTGTGCTCTATGACCGATATCACAAATGAGGTCCGGGACAGTCAGGCTCGTGACACCCTCCTTGACCTCTACCAGAACGCTGACCTAATATCCACCTCAGGAATCATGAAATACGGGTTGCAGGCCTGCCAGATGGTGACCGGAAGCAGGAAGGTACTTCTTTCAGTTCCCGACCCCGCAGTTTTTCAGATGCTGGATCGGGAAACAGGTCCGACAGAGGAACCTGAAACCGGTTTCCAGATCATCCCACCGGATGCCATGTACGAATATCCGGGTTTTAAGACGTGTTTCTCCACGAGGAGACCGGTCATCCATAACAGGATACCTGCCAGTTCAAGTGAAAAAACCATAATCGAACCTCCTTTTTCAGAGCGGGAGATAGTCGTTCCGGTACTTGAGCGGGAGGACGTCGTTGCGATGGTTGCCGTCTCAGGGAAAAACTGGGAATACGATCAGGATGATATCAACGCTATCACCCTGGTTTTCGGGAATATCTGGACGATCATCAGGCACCGGCTGGCCGAACAGATGATTCGAGAAAACGAACTGAAATACCGTCTGATGTTTAATAACGTCTCTCTGTGCCTGGCATTATACGAGGTGTCACCATCAGGCAGACCTGACAGGATCCTTGATCTCAATCCAAAAGGTCAGGAGATGTTCCAGAAAACAACATCTGAAATCATTGAGAGCGGGGATTCATTACATTCCTTTTTCCGCTGGCCTGATTCGGAAGGGGCAGGGCCGGTTGATCCGCTGTCAGGTCACCCCTTTGAGACAACCCTCCTGCAAATATCCGGAAGTGAACTGCCGGTTTTGATGACACTCAACACCTTCCAGATAAACGCGAGACCGGTTGGCCTTGCCATCATTGAAGACCTCTCGATGAAGAAGACATTTGAAAAGGAGCGGATTGATCTCATCAATCAGATCGAGAAGAACATGACTGAAATGGCCATTCTTAATGATGGTATTAGAAATCCCCTTACCGTCATTCTCATGCTCTCCAATGCCCTTCCCGAAGAGGATCAGAAGAAGATACGGTACCATATCCTTGACATTGATCAGTTAATCAATCAACTGGACCGCCGGTGGATTGAATCAGAGAAGATCCTCAAGTTCCTGCAGAAACATTATAACCTCCATTACCGGTGATAGCAGGGGTCAGGACTGTCCGGACCCGGAGGGAGGTGAATCCGGACGGGTTTTTGCAGAAGAGGGGATCAAACCCGGCAGGGCTACTGATTAAATAACCCAGATAATACCGGGTAAACCTGTTCAATGACCTGTTCGGCATCCATCTTCACGGATGAATCACAAATATGACAAATCAGGACCCGGGCCCAGGAGTATGTGATTGAAATCAGGATATCCAACGGGATATCCCTGATAGTTCCCTGACTGATTCCTTCCGAGAACATCTGCCGAAGGAAAAAAAACTCAGATTCCCCGTACTTATGTGCTGATTCAGAAATATCGGGAGAGGAACTGTATTGTTCCATGAACCGGATCTTATCCGGATTCGCCACCCCCCACATGACAAAATTCTTCAGTACCTGATACGTTTTATCAGCGATTGCCCCATCATGGCCGGTACCTGACCGCACCACCAATCCTGCTTCATGCTTAATGCGCCGGTACAATTCATCAATCAGGGCTTCTTTTGTGGGGAAATAATGGAACAGGGTTCCTGTTGCAACACCGGCCTCTTTTGCGATGAGTGCCGTGGGTGTTCCGTGAAATCCGCGGGTCGTGAATAGAAACAGGGCGGCAGCAAGCAGGGCGTCCTCTTTTAACCCCTGGATCCGTTCTTCAGCCATGGGATCAGCCATCAGACCGGAGAGGAGATTGGAATACGGGCTGATTCACCCTCTTCCATGACCAGGTCTCCGGTACCGGAATACCCGCTTCGGGATACTGGCACGGGCTCTCACAGATAGGATATCGCCGCTCGGAAAGAGAAACCTGCCATCTCGTGAAGCACCAGACCATTGTTACCTGCTCCGGAAGAGTTCGATACGCCTCATTACCGGGATGAGAACCGGGGCCAGCCGGGTTACAAGGATGAAAAGCGGCCCTTCAAGGAGGGAGGCTACATTAGAGAGACGATCAGGGATGAGAATATGCTGAGGGCATGATGAGAGGCATCTGTTACACCTGATACATCGGGAGGCCATACTTCTGGCACCCATGACACCCCCTAACCAGAGGGCATACCTGACCTTTGTGAACCACTTGTTTTCAAAGAGATAGTAACTGTTGTAGAGATCAAAACATCCGGGAATATTAACTCCGGCCGGACAGGGCATACAATACTGGCACCCGGTGCAGGAAACTTTCATCAGAGCACGGTATGTGTCAACTGCCCGGGTGATCACCGAACGCTCTTCCCCGGTCAGCGAACCGGGAAGGGTGGTCACTGCGGTAGCGATATTCTCGATGAGCTGGTTTTCTTCATTCATCCCAGAGAGAATGGTCGTGACTTCAGGCTGATCCAGGAGCCATTTCAAGGCCCATTCAGCAGGAAAATGGTGGACAGGGGCACTATCCCAGATTGCCTGTACCTCCGGCGGGGGTGTCCGGGCAAGACTGCCTCCCCGGAGGGGTTCCATGATTATGACACCCAGCCCCTTTCCGGCCGCATACAACAGGCCTTCCCTGCCGGCCTGGGTGTTCTCATCCAGGATATTGTATTGGATCTGGCAAAAATCCCAGTTATATTCGTCTACGATTGTCCTGAAGGATCGGACATCCTCGTGAAATGAGAATCCTGCAAAACGGATTCTTCCATCTGTAAGGGCAGTATCGAGAAAATCACGAATCCCAAGATTTTTCATCTTTTCCCAGGATTCTCTTCCGATGGAATGGACAAGGTAATAATCGATGTGATCCGTCTCGAGTTTTTCGAGTTGTGCATTCAGGAAAACATCCATATCTTCACGGCTTTTTACAAGCCACTGGGGAAGTTTGGTTGCCAGTTTCACTTTCTGCCGGTACCCGTCACGCATCGCCCGGCCAACCAGCGGTTCACTCTGGCCGCCATGATACGGCCAGGCAGTATCAAGATAGGTGACACCTCGGTCAACCGCCATCCTGATTAGCCGTATTGCCGCATCCTCGTCAATACGACCGTTCTTTAGCGGCAATCTCATACACCCGAATCCGAGAACGGGGAGGGATTCACCGGTTTTGGGAATGGTTCTCTGCTGCATGATCATACACTGACTGATTAGTCAATCAATTGAGTCCACTCTATAGAAACTTACCGGATGTAGCAGGATGAAACCAGGAAGAGAACAGCCTGACAGGATCATCCTATGTACCAACCGGTCAGATAAGAGCATATGAAAACCGGAGAAAAATGAACATGATAAAACACAGGAAATCAGCGGAAATGTCAATCCTGCTTATCCTCTTACTGATAGCAACTGCCGGAGGATCCGTTCTGGCAAGTGCCCCTCAAACAGAGACAGGGGGAAAAATCCTCCTTGAACCTGAAACGCTCCTGGAGGAGAATCATTCAGCAGTTTTGAATGTTTCAGGCCGATGTGATCAGGAAAACCTGAAGGAAGCAACACTTTTCATCAGCAGACCGGCCGGTGAGGATCTGACACCGTATACCCGCAAATTCAACGACAAGAACCTGCAGATGTCAATTGCATGGTGGATGGCACCCGGATTCATGGACAACACCACAGAGTTCAGGAGATACCAACGCGGGAACGATTCGGTAAAAAAATCCTACCCGGAAGAGAAACAGGTTTTTTTCAACCAGATTGAGGCAAATCTGGACATGGCGATGAACGGATCGGTCCTCACCGCAGACCAGATCCTGTTCAGGGGAATCAGCCCGGGTGTCACCGGCGAGGTCATGAATCACTCCCGGTATATTGAGGATGCCTATGCATCAACCTCGTATGATCCCACAGTATGCCTGGATATCTTCAGCCCGGGAGATGATACGGGGTATCACAATCTCCTCGTGCTGGAACGAAAAGCAGGTGAACATGCCCTCTACATCAATGAGGACGAGAGGGAGATCCTGCTCCCACGGGGAACGAAATGGCAGGTCACGGCAGCAGTAGCGGTTGAGAACCTCCTGATCGAATCTGATTTCCCCCTCAACAGCAGGATCGATCAGTCAGAGGCTCTTCAGAATGTCAGGCTGATATACATCATCCCGGTAGGAGAAAACCCATGAAAGAGCATGAAATTTCCCCAAAAAAAGACAGGTTCATCCTGAAACAGGAGGATATCAGATTTATCGGGGATGAACAACCAGATACCCTGCAGATTGCCGAAGGAAAACGGTTTTTTGAGAGAATACTCAAGAAGATCCGAAGATGACCGGGGTCGTGGCCTTACAGGGTCCAGAGATACCCGTTCTTTTTGAGATAATCACGTTGTTCTGCGAAACTCGGCAGGAGACGGTGTACCAGTTCCCAGAATGCAGGGCCATGATTTGGTTGTTTCCGGTGGCACATCTCATGAACAACTACATATTCTATGATCTCCAGCGGAGCCATACAGAGTCTCACGTTAAACGTCAGACGATGAGGGGTACATGACCCCCATTTTGTCTTCTGGTTTCGTATCGAGATTTTTGGGGGAGGAATCTCAAGAAGAGAGGCATATTTCAGCAGACAGGGATGGATAACTTCCCTAAGCGATGACGAAAAGAACAATTCAATCTGGCTCCGGATTATTGCCTCCCGTTCGGAAGGAGGAAGGGCATCTGGCAGTATCATGACCAGTTCAGAACCTGCCAGGGTGACCGAAAGAGAAGGACCGGTTCTGATGCGCAGCGATATTTCGTCACCAAACCACGGATATTTTTCACCATCGGCATATGTTCTGACCGGCGGAGGAGTATAGACTGACCTGACGGTATGCACATGTATCCATGACGCATGTTCCCGGGCAAAATCCCGGATCACGGAATCTGAGACCCCCGGAGGGGAAACCACAGTAACAACACGGTCTCTCCCGATCCTGATGCTTAACCGCCTGGACCGCCCGCTTCTCCGGATGAAAAAGGGGATCGCCTGACCGAGGTAATGAACCACGTTTATCTGATCCTGATCAGATCCGGTCTGATCAGGTGCCAATAATACATGGCGGGAATGAGTATGAGCCATTACCGCGAACCTTCCAGAGGGAACATAGTCAGGTATGCTTTTACATGCGGTGCCGCAGATCCGGTTCTCTCCCGGATCCTGAACAATCCCGGGTGGCTGGTGCCATGTATTTCAGTATTACTGTTCATCATCTTTGTGATTTGTTTATCAACAATCATTCCCAATGCCCATGTCTATTCAGAAATTACATGAATATGACACCGGGCCGGGGACCAGAACCACAGAACCAGTGAGTATCCAACAGGTATGGCCTGCCGGCTCTTACCTCTTCTGTTCAATGGGAATGCCCGGGAAGACACCATGATCTGATACCTTCCTGCCGTGAACAGAACACACGTTCTCCATAGGAATGTTGATACTAAAACGGGAAGATATTGCAATAAGAATGAATACACGCATTATTTTTCTTCTTTTCTTCACCCTGACCCTGATTTCTGCCGCATCTGCCGGGAATTCATCACTCCTGATTTCCGATGTCTCATTCAGGGATGGGTTGATGTCAGTGATCTTTACCCCTGATAGTGGCAAATCTGAAAACCCGGACATCTATGCCCTGTACATCATGAGTGATTCATTATGTACCTATGCCAGATTCCTCGGATGGACACCGGCCCCTCTCCCGGGAGAAACCGCCATCCTCATTACCCCCTGGCCATCATCCCTTTCACCAGGGCAATACCAGGTGATTCTTGCCCCGATGGGTTCTGTACTGAAAACCCCGTGTTCGGATGATACCACCAGGCCATTCCCCGTAAACATACCGGATATCAGTGATGATGGAGATGGACTCTCAGGAATCGTATCAGGAATGACCACCGCAACGGGTCCTGATTACCAGATCACTTCGCTGGAGATTCAGAACAAGAACAGCCGGATCCACCCGGGGGAAACGACGACGCTTGAAGGCATCATCAGGAACAACGGAACAGATGATCTCACCGGCCTTCCGATATCAGTTCATGCATATCTCGCACGGCAACAGCTCCTTCCGGCCACGGGGATCCTCCTGTCCCCCCTGAAATCAGGTGAAAAGATGCCATTTACAGCAACATATCACCTCCCGGATACTCCCGACCTTGGGGGATTCACCCTTTCGGTTGTGGTTGGCCAAGAGATACTGCATACTGATCAGAACCCGGCAGATAATCTGAAAAAAGTCAGTGGGTTAGTCACGGTCATTCCGGTAGCCACCGAGATCCCGGGAATGTGTAGTGCATGTCACTCCTGGGAACGGCTGAAAAATAAACCCACATGAGGGGCATCAGAGAGATCAGTGGATCCCATAACGACACGTCGGGTCCATGCATCCATACTGCCTTGCCGGAGATTCCGGGACATGTAATCGGCATGCAATTGCGGGATTACCTCCGGTAGAGGCAAGAAATCTATACCAGATGAGGGCACACCTAAGGATATCTCACGTGATCGCTTCATCACCCCCTTCAGATTACGGGCTCTATCATGACACGATATCAAAATTCTCTCCTCCTTCTGTTCCTGGTAATCACCTCTGTTTTCATATCTCCTGTAGGTGCCGATGTGTACCTGAAGAACGGATCCTATGTGACCGAGCCGGTCTCACCTGATCTTCTCATCAGTGAGATCACATCTTCCTCAAATCACCCGGTACCAGGTTTTTTTTACAATATCCATTGTGGAGCCTGTCACTCGGCGAAAGCACACATCGATGAGGTCATTGCACGAAGACCTGAGATCAGGGTTGACCAGTACGATCTTTTCAACAACACTCCGAACCGCGAATTATTCGAAGCAGTAAAGGCAGATTTTGGCAGAAATACCCTGTCGTACCCTGTGGTGATCATCGGGCCGGTAATGCTGGAAGGAAACGAGGCAATTACAACCTATTTTGAACCGCTTGCCGCAGCAGCATCAGAACAAAACCAGGATCCCCTCTCATCCCTGTTGTCTGCGGTTCACCCGTCAGATAAGAAACCAGGCGAGGGGATCAGTATCCTGCTTATCCTTGGCGCAGGACTGCTTGACGGAATCAATCCCTGTGCCTTCGCGGTACTGGTCTTCCTCCTCACCTATCTCCTTACTCTGAACAACCGCAGGAGGGTGCTCCTGACCGGTCTTGTGTATACAACTGCCGTGTTTGCATTCTATTACCTTTCAGGTGTCGGAATTTTCACCGTTGTCCAGACTACCGGCCTTGTTACCGGTTTTTCGGTTTTTGCCGGGACAATTGCGCTCATCGCTGGCCTGCTGATGATAAAGGATGCCATCATTCCCGGCAGAGGGCCAAGCCTGGCAATCCCTGAATCACGCAAGGCAACCATATCCGGATATATTGAGAAATCATCTCTTCCGGCAGCTGCAATCCTCGGCGTGCTGGTGGGTATGTTCGAACTTCCCTGTACCGGGGGAATATACCTCTCTATTATCTCGATGATTTCCCTGAGAACGGACCTCATGACCGGCCTGTGGTACCTGGTCGTGTATAATATCGCCTTTATCTTCCCGCTCCTTGTCATCACCGGCCTTGTGTACTGGGGAATATCTCCTGAAAAAGTAAATTCCTGTAGACTGGAGCAGCGTCGCCTGCTCAGGCTGATCATCGGGCTTATCCTGCTTGGATGTGCAGGAGTTATCCTTGCCGAAGTGCTCGGTTTCCGGCTCATGTAACCTATTTTTTCCCGTCAGGGGTTCTCAGAAGGCACGGGATTGCCGGAGACTATTGACAGGGGTACTGTGCATGCACAATATGGTTTCCTTTCGTGAAAATACCGGAGAAAATCAGGTTTTTTCTCTGAACTCGCAGGGTAATAGGATCGGAGGAGGAAGTGGATGACGATAATACGTGTCACTGATTCTAAAAGCACCATTTTTCTAAGATTTCTGATTGAATGTAATTTCGGCAGAAATATATACAAAAAAATCGATTAACGGGTACCAGCAGGTGAAACTATGGGAATAGGAGAATATGTCAGTGAATCATTCGCATATGCGAATGAAGGTCTTTTTGGAAAATGGCTGCGTTGGATAATCCTGATCATTTCATCAATTATCTTCCCCCTCATCATGGGGTATACCCTGAGGGTCATGAAAGGGATAACGCCGGCACCCGAGACTGATAATTACGTTGGGATGTTTATTGACGGGATAAAAATGTTCATCATTGACATCGTCTACATGATCATCCCGGTCATCATCGGTCTTCTGGTGCTTGTTCTGACGGGGGGGATGGGCAGCCTTGCCATGCTTGGTATGAATGTGGAAAACCCGGCTGCATATGGCGGAATGCTCATTGCATCATTTGGTCTTGCAATGATTGTCTTTATCATCTTTGCCTTTATCTTCAGCCTCTTTGCAATCATCGGCATGATCAGGTTTGCACGGAACGGCCGTATGGGGGCTGCGTTTGAATTCAGTGAGATATCGGCAACGATCGGAAAAATCGGATGGGGACAGTACATCATTGCCCTGATCGTCCTGTTCATCATCATATTCGTCATATCATTCATTCTGGGTATGATCCCGGTCATCGGGTGGATCCTCTCTCTGATCATTTCCCCGTACATCGCTATCCTTTCTGCCAGGTACTATTCACTCCTGTATGACGCAGGAGTCTGACCCTTTTTTTTATCGCCCGAGAATCATTCCCTGTTTTCCGGCAAGACACGCAGCAACCCGGGCAACATACCGGCCCTGATACCGGGCGCCATCAAGTTCATTTTCACTTGGGAACCGCTCATTCTGTCCGGCAATGGTAGAGGCACCATACGGTGAACACCCGGTGATCTCGTCAATCCGGCTCTGGCCGGCAAAGGTATACGGCAGACCAACGACAATCATGCCATGATGAAACAGGGAGACCTGCATCGTCAGGATAGTGGATTCCTGGCCACCATGCTGGGTTCCTGAAGAGGTAAACACACTTCCTACCTTGCCGGCAAGGGCTCCCCGACTCCAGAGTCCGCCGGTAGCATCGAAAAACTGACGCATCTGACCGCACATATTCCCGAACCGGGTAGGCGTCCCAAATATAATGGCATCCGCCTCGCCGAGCAGTTCAGGAGTGATCACCGGGAGCCTACGGAACGTTTCCTGAAAAGAAGCGGCACCCATCTTTTCAATCACCTCATCCGGGAGCGTTTCAGGTACCCGGTAGCACTCTGCGACATATCCCGCTTCAGATATCCCATCAGATATCGCGTCTGCCATCCGGTGGATATGCCCATAGAGAGAATAGTAGACCACAAAGATTCTCATGAACTGCCATATGCACAGGAGGGACAATAAAAGATACGGGTGAACCATCCCCTGGCCAGGGGAGCCGGATACCGCTGATCCCCGCCTGTTGTATTGTTTTCAAAGAATGGGTTCACCACATTCATTTAGATACCTTTATAATACTCATGATACCAGGGTACATGCACTACCTTGCATCACAAGGTATCATAAATTGCATGGAATTAATCCTCGTGAGTAACCACGGGATATCCTTACCGGGTGAATTATGTCAATTCAGAGAAAACTAACAGAATCAGCCACGTATACAAAAGAAGGAATCGTTGGTCACTGGAAACGGTATATTCTCCTGATAATCGGGACGATTATATTTCCCATCACCTGTGGGTATTCAGTCAGGGTGATGAGTGGAATAGAACCTGCACCGGAAACAGGAAGTATCTGGAGGTTATTTGTTGATGGTATCAAACTCATCCTGATCCAGATCGGGTATTACATCATCCCAATCCTCGTGCTGATCATCACCAGCGTAATAGCGGTGATTATGGCATTACCGGTTGATGGAACCCTTGAGCTGGAACTCGATACGACTGAAAATCCGTTCCTCCTGTTTGCAATATTCCCCGGTCTTATCGCAAGCATCGGCTTGTTTTTCATCCTTGCAGTTGTCGTCTCCTTATTCGCCTCCATGGGAATGGTACAGTTTGCACGGACAGGAAGCATGACTTCTGCTTTCGAACTCGGGGATATCGTAACCAGGATCAGGCATATCGGGTGGGGAAAATACATCCTCTCATTGATAGCCATCTGGATCATTATCGGGTGTATCAGTATGGCAACCTCACTCATCTATCTCCCTGATACGATGGAGATGATCATCCTGAGTTGCCTGCTATCGATCCTGGTCACCCCAATCCTGACCATCTTCTCTTCCCGGTACTTATCCCTGCTCTATGATGACGGGGAAATAACCGTTGCCGGGGAGTGAGAGCAGGATTCGGGGAATGGTTATCACTACCAGGTTTCACAGACACCGGACTGATTCCGGAAGATGTCCAAACCATCTGGCAGGACACCGGATAGGTCGGAGAGTAATGGATGTAAGAGGGGCGGATTGGCAGTCTGAACAGGCGTATCCTCCCCTTCATCCGGGGATGAAAACTGCAGGGGTTACCTGATGAATATCCAGTTCAAGAAAGGAGTGCTGGAAATGTGCGTACTCACCCTGCTCTCCCGGAAGGATTGTTATGGATATGAACTGGTCCAGCAGATTTCATCACAGATTGAGATCTCGGAAGGCACGATCTACCCGCTTCTCCGTAGGCTGAAAGACGAGAATTATGTCACGACCTACCTGCAGGAGTCAGATGAAGGGCCCCCGAGAAAATACTACTCACTGACTGAAGCCGGCAGGGATACCTGCAAAAGTCTCTGCCAGGAATGGTTTTCATTCACAAGAGCAGTCAATGATCTCATCGGCGGAGTGGAAGGGTGCACCGGACCCTCAAAAACCGGAGAACAGGAAATGAATACCGGAGAAGAGAAAAAATGAATCGTGAGGATTTTATCGGCAGGTTCCGCTCAGCTATGGGAGATCAGATCCCGGCAGCAGATCTTGCAGATATCATCGCCGATTACGACGAACACTTCCGGATGGGTGCCCTGGACGGCCGTACTGAAGAGGAGATCGCTGTTGCTCTCGGTGATCCGGCAGAGATTGCACGGGAATGGCGGGCAATCACTCTGGTCAGATATGCTGAGGCGCATTCATCTCTCCAGAACATCGGACGGGCAATTCTTGCTACCGTGGGTCTCGGCCTCTTTAACATCATTGTTATCCTGATCCCGGCGATCATCATCTTTTCCCTGCTGCTGGCGGTTCTGATTACCGGAATCTTTCTCATAATTGCAGGGCCTGCCATGACAATTGCGTCTTTCGGGGTAGCCACGGGGATAGTCGATGTTCAGGAGATCCTGATCCCGTGGGCAGGTTTCTTCTTTGGAATCGGGTTGTTTACCCTCGGGCTTCTCGTCATCATCGCAGACGCCTATGTTGCCCGGTGGACCTATCACCTGGCCATCAGATACCTGCACTGGAATATCGCAATAATACAGGGACGGGAGGGGCTATGAAGGGAATAAGACCGTATTCTGGCATGAAACAGGGAGTTATCATCGGACTCATTGCGATAACCCTGGTCTCATTCCTTCTTGCCGGCCTGTTCACCTGGATGGGAGGCGGCCGGATGATCCAGGATACCGAACAGACAGAACCGTTTATCGAGGAGATCTCAATTCCACGGGGAACCGGTTCAGTAGTAGAGATCCAGCTCTCGATCGGATCCGGAACGGTGATGATCCGGCCTATGCCGGTGAACGAAACAGATATGCCCCTGATGAACGCGACCGTCAGGTCATGGGAACCGGTAAAAAACCGGATAACCACCGATGAACGCGACGAATTGACTGTCGTTTCCCTTTCCCAGAAGGAGGGAGACATCTTCAACGTTTCAGCAGAGGGAGAGGAATGGAATGTATTTGTCAACCCCACGGTTCCCCTTTCCCTCTCGATCAGCATGGGTACCGGTGATGCCCGGGTTTACCTTTCAGGAATGAATGTTACCTCGCTGTCTATCGGAAATGGCGGTGGAGTATCCGTTGTCGAGGTTATCGATTTGAAGAATGAGCATTTGCCGATCCGCCTTGTCAATGGAATCGGCCATTCCGAGGTTATACTACCTGAAAATTCCCAGATCACGGCACGGATCAAGAACGGAATCGGCGAGACCCGGGTGACCGGGTTTACCCGAACCGGCGACACCTGGACCCATACATCCGAAGATATCACAGGGCCGTCCATCAGCCTCGCCCTTGACCAGGGGATCGGGGATATCGCACTCTACACCCTGTAACGCCTGTAACCACCGGATTACCGGTAAAAGTACCAAACAAACAAATGACTCAAACCGCAGAAACAAGACATTCTAAAAAGAATACACCCGGATTATGCATTACAACCGGCAGAAAGAACCTTATTGTTCACGCCCTGGCTGTCATTGCACTCCTAATGTTTCCCTCAGTGGCAGCAGCAGGACCCTCCGTAATCATCAAGGATTACACGGTAACCCCCTCGGTCCTGATGCCGGGGGAGACCGGAACCCTCACCGTCGTACTAAAGGCCACGACTGCTACGACCCAGCAGAGTTCGGTGACGTACGGAACCGATGTGGCGAGTACAACCGTCTCCATAACCCCATACGTCGACAGTATCATCCTGAAAAGTGATGATATCGAGGTTATGGACGGTAAATCAAATTTTGAAGGAAATATAGGACCTGACCAGGAAATCCCGGTCACCTTCCTGATAACGGCGCCGCAACGGAGCGGTGTGTACTTCCCGGAAGTCTGGATCAGGATTGACGGCGGAAGGAGCCTGAAATATCCCGTTCCGGTCAATGTGAATACCCAGGTATCAGTTCTGCGGACCCCTTCACTGACCCTTGACAATACCTTTGAAGAACAGGTCAGGCCGGGAAGCCGAGTCAGGGCTGAACTGATCATCGGCAATACCGGATCGTCACAGGCAGACAACATCCAGGTCCACATTAACGGTTCCCCGCCATATGTCATCCCCGCCGGGGTCAGTACCTTCCAGATCGAGAGCCTGAAACCCGGCCAGGAGAACCGGCAGAACGTAACCCTGCTGATAGACAAAAATGCCCCGACCGGGCTTATCCAGGTACCCGTAACGGTGAGATATGCCGTTCTTGATGGAACGATAATGGAACAGCCGGGAAGCATCGGCCTGGACGTCAGGGGACACGCGGATATCGGTATCACCTCGGTCGAGACAATCCCCTCACGGGTGAGTGCTGACACGCCCTTCGATCTCCTTATCAGGATACAGAACACCGGAACCGGTGAAGCAAAGACCGTCGATGCCGTGACCGATCTTCCGATAGCCGGGGCCGGACAGGCGTTCATCGGGAAGATAAAAAGCGGCAACGACGCTCCGGCAACCTTCATTCTTGAAGCTGCACCTGCCGGAACCTACAACTATACCGCTACGATCACCTACACCGATGACTGGGGAACACACACCCTGAAAAAGGACCTCATCCTCACGGTGGCTGGTGGCGATGGTTCAGGAACAGTGATCCTGATCATCCTGCTGCTGGTTGTCATCGGTGGCGGAGGATTCTGGTACCTCCGCCGGCGAAACGGTGAGGAATGACCCTGCAGGATCTCAAGGTCTCATTCTTCCTCGCGACACGGGGAATCTTCAGGGGAAGCCGGGGAAGTCTGTACCTGACTGTGTTGATCATCGCGATGGTCTTCATCAACATGATCTTCCTCCCGTCCATTGTTCTCGGGTTCATCAAGGTAGCCGAAGATCAGCTCATCGATTACGAGATCGGGAACATCCTCATCAGCCCGAAGGAGGACGAGGAGTACATCTACGAGTCCAGGAGCCTGCTAGACAAGATTAACGGCATTCCAGGAGTCTACCGGGCTGTTTCCCATTACTCGACCGGTGTAACCCTGAAGAATAAGGGAAACACCATCGGCACAACCGTATCTGCCATCAGACCAGATGATGAACGGCTGGTAACCGGCATATCCAAAAAGATGGCCGATGGAAATTACCTCGCGGAAGGAGAACTGAACCAGATAATCATCGGCATCCAGACATCTGGTCATAAAGATCCGGCAGAGGACATGGGATCCACCCTCGGGTATCTCAAGGCCGGCGATTCAGTGACCGCTGAGTTCACCAACGGGGTTACGAAGGAGTACCAGGTCAAGGGTATCATCCAGACCGGATCCTACTCCTCTGACCAGGGAGCCTTTATCAGCTGGGATGAGATGGAATCAGTCCTTGGTCATCCTCTGGACGTGGCAAGTTATGTGATCGTCAAGACCGATCCGGATGCCGATGAAACGGCAGTAAAGACACAGATCCTCCGGTTCGGGGTCGCTGAAAAGGTGAAAACCTGGGAAGACCTCCTCAAGGAAGCGATGGGACGGGCCATCCAGAACTTTGCCATGCTCAACAGCATCACGATCATCGTCTCGATTATCATCGCCGTGGTGGTACTCTTCATCGTGATCATGATCAAAACCCTGAGCAGCAGACGGCAGATCGGCGTGTTGAAGGCAATAGGGCTCGATAAATCCATCATCATCCATAATTACGTCTTCCAGGTCCTGATCATGACGACGATCGGGGTGATAACCGGGATTATCCTTCTCCAGGCAATGGTTGCGGTTTTAACCGCGTACCCGTTCCAGTTCCCGGACGGGAGTGTCACCCCGGTTGTTACGGTGACAGACATGGTGAATAACACGATCATGCTGTATATTGCCGCATTCATCGCGGGGTATATCCCGGCATGGCGGGTGGCAAGCGAGGATATCATGACTGCGATGAGGGCCTGACATGATCGACGTTGAAAACCTCTCCCGGGTCTATGAGATGGGGCATGTTACCGTCCACGCTCTCCGGGGAATCACCCTGAAAATCCCGAAGGGCCAGTTTGTCGGGATCATGGGAGCGAGCGGATCCGGTAAATCCACGCTTCTCCATCTTCTCGGACTTCTTGACCGGCCAACCGAAGGGAAGATCCTCCTTAGGGGAACTGATGTGAGCAAGCTGAATGACCGCCAGAGAACCCTTTTCCGATTGAAACGTCTCGGATATGTATTTCAGGATTACGCCCTCGTTCCTGAACTGACCGTCGAAGAGAATGTGTATCTCACCTCGATGGTCAGGGGGATGACCGAGAAGGAGTACCTGGATCTCACTGACGAAGTGCTGACACGGATCGGGCTCTTTGAGCGGAAGACCCATAAACAAAGTGAACTCTCCGGGGGACAACAGCAACGGGTATCCATTGCGAGGGCCGTGGTGAATAAACCCGAGATTCTCTTTGCTGATGAACCATGTGCTAACCTGGACAGTGAGAGCTCAAAAAACGTCCTCGATCTCTTCAAACAGATCAACCGGGAACTCGGGCAGACAATCATCATGGTCTCCCATGAAGACTGGCATCAGCGGTACTTTGACCGGGTAATCATTCTCAGGGACGGAAGTGTCATCCAGGACGGCCCACCGAAAGAGGTTAAAAACGGCAACGGCTGTGAACCATGACCCGCCCTGTTGCACCGGTCCGTATTCGGGAAATATTCAACCTTGAAACTTTTTTTTTGAAGGTCATGTGAAAAGTCATGAGATTTAGAAGAATTACCAAACCGGTTCAGTTCCCCTGAAGGTTCTATGACCCGGGTATCCCGGTAAGCATTAAATGTTCGCCCTTTCATGTTCATACATGAAGAAAGTTGTTTCAGGACGCAATTCGTCCATGGATATCTATCGCTGTGACCCCTGCCGCTGGATTTATTATCCGGAGAAAGGGGATCCGACGCAGAATATTCCTCCTGGGACACCTTTTGAAGATCTTCCGGATACCTGGCGATGCCCGCCCTGCAAGGAGCCAAAAAAGGTATTTGTAAGGATCTCACGAAGTGAGGAGTGACCAGGTCTTCAGGGTGACAGACCTGACCCAAAACATATTAGAAAACAAAGAAGATTTTCAATTACACGAGGTGAAACCAGATGGACAACCAGCGAAACTACACCCTGCCACCCCTTGCGTTTGGTTACAAGGACCTGCAACCGGTGATCTCCGAAGAACAACTGACCCTCCATCACCAGAAACATCACCAGGCATACGTAAACGGGGCTAATGCCATCTTTGAAAAACTGGATACGGCCCATTCAGGAGGCGCTGACCTGGATCAGAAGGCCCTCCTGAAAGAACTCTCGTTCCATATCGGTGGTCATCGCCTCCACACGCTCTTCTGGGAGAATCTCTGCCCTGAATCAAAAAGCAGGGAGCCTGCCGGAACCCTCAAAGATTATATCATCAGGGACTTCGGATCCATGGACCGGTTCAGGAAGGAGTTCTCAGCTGCAGCGGGAAGCGTCGAGGGATCCGGGTGGGCGGCCCTTACCATCTGCCTCGCTACGGGCCGGCTGCTTATCATGCAGATCGAGAAGCATAACACCAATGTCTACCCGGCATTTCGGATCCTGATGGTCCTGGATGTCTGGGAGCATGCCTATTACCTTGATTACAAGAACGATCGGGCATCTTTTGTTCAGAATTTCTGGAAGATCGTCAACTGGGACATGGTTCAGGCACGCCTTGATACAGCCCTGAAAGGCTGATTCACTTTTTTTCTGACCGCATCTTACCTGGCAGCATCCCTTCGGGATACTGATATCTTCATTCCAGCCGAGAATTATACCGCCAGATCATGAAGATTGCTGTTTGTGGAAAGGGCGGGGTGGGAAAGACCTTCATCGCCGGAACGCTTGCAACCACCTTCAGGGAGACCGGCAACCGCGTTCTTGCCATCGATGCTGACACATCACCAAACCTGGGCTTAACCCTCGGGCTGACTCCCCGCGAGGCAGAAGAGATAATTCCGATATCAGAGAATGATAACCTCATCCGTGAAAAGACCGATACAGGGTATCCCGGGGTATACCGGCTTACATTCTCAGTGGATGATATCATCAGGGATTATGCTGTTCCCACGCCCTCCGGAGTGACCCTCGTTGTCATGGGTACGGTCAGGACAGCAGGAGGCGGATGTGCTTGTCCTGCCCATAACATGATGAGATCGGTTCTCAGCCATCTGGTCACCCTCAAAGACGAGGTGGTCATCATGGACATGGAAGCCGGAATAGAACATCTCGGAAGAGGAACGGCTGAACATGTGGACATCCTCCTGATCGTATCAGATGCCCACCAGGCATCGCTTCTTACCGCAGGACGGATTGCCGGACTGATGAGACAATCAGGAGTAAAAGAGATGATGCTCATCGGGAACAAAGTTACTGACGATGAGATGGGGGATCGGATACAGAAGTATGCACATGAACATCATATCCGGGTCGGAGCAGTCATTCCATTCGATCACGGGGTGATGCAGTCCGGGATATCAGGTCATACCCATCCGGGGATTCTGTCGCCAGCCCCCCTTGCCCTGAAACAATTCGCATCAGACCTTGAAAGAGAATACCGGGGGAGATCATGAAAACACTGGTGAGCATGGGAAGGGGAGGTACCGGAAAGACCAGTTTCATTGCCCTGGCTGCAGATTATTTCATCAGGAATGGAGAAAAACCACTCCTTCTTGTCGATCTTGACCCTGACCAGAGTCTCGGAGAGATGATAGGCATCAATCTCGAAGAGGCAGGAAAAAAGAGTATAGCAGAGCTCCTTGAGGATACATTCATCGGGAAAGGCGGAACAACAGTCGGAACAGCGCCATCTGACCGGATAGAAGACAGGATCTGGAAAGACGGGCTCTATGAAGATGACTCATTTGATTTTCTCGCCATCGGAACAAAATGGATTGAAGGTTGTTATTGTATGCCTGATGCTGCATTGAAACAGGCATTAAACCGCCTCTCAAAACAATACCGCTATGTCATCGTGGATGCTCCCGGGGGCCTTGAGCACCTGAACCGGCGGATCACCGAAAATGTGGATGACATCTTTGATATTCTCGGACCGTCTCATAAATCGCTCGCGAATCTTGACCGGGCAAACCGGGTGATCCGCGAATCAGGAATCACGTTCTCAAACCTTTACACCGTCGGGGGCCATATCTTTCCGGAAGAGATGGAGAAAAACCTCATAAAAACCGGGACCCGATACCTCGGGGCGATTGCATCAGATCCCGAAATTGCCCGCCGGAACATGGCAGGAGAATCATTACTTGGCATGGATCCCGGTTCACCCGGCCCGGTATCGGTGGCAGCGATTCTCAGGGCCGCAGGGTACTGATTACCGGACGGGGTTTTACCGCCCCCATTTTCCAGCAGTCATCCCGGGGTGCGTAAGAAGGATATCAGATCGATACCAATTATAAATATATACGGGAACCTGAGCAGGGTCTGACCAGCTCTTCTCCAGAAAAATGCCGATGATACACGCCTGGTTACGCAAAATGCGTCCCGGTTTGATCACCAGATCCGATCATCCTATCGTTCCCGCGAACAGGTACGACGAATACCCCCGTTTCACCGGCAGATCGACGTGAACCGAAAGAATATTCATATCAACGTGAGTGAAGCAGCCAGCCAGGGCAGCTCACTCAAGGATCTCTCCATCCACGTAGGCAGAGCCAGGAGTGATCTCTGGGATGGGAAGCAGGGACCCATGCCGTTCCCGGATCACACGGCCCTTCGTAACTGGGATCGACGACTTCTCTCGAAATACCGGCCTCTGTACCTTCCCTTCTGTGATCTCTGCTGTCTGTGCACCTACGGAAAATGTGATCTCTCCGGCGGAAAAAAGGGTGCCTGCGGGATCCGGATGGAAGCACAACAATCCCGTATGGTTCTCATCGCAACCTCCATTGGTGCTGCCACCCATGTCAGCCACGCCAGACATCTTGTTGATCACCTGATACACACCCACGGACGCCGGTTCCGCATCAATACCGGGAATGACACCATCAATCTTGAAACACCGCTGATCCGGCTGATATGCGGGCTGAAACCGGAGACGATCGGGGACCTTGAAGATGCTCTCGATTATGCGGAACGCCAGATCACTGACCTCCTTGCCGCTGCTCATACCGGCCAGGAGTCTGATCCGATCGACTTTGAATCGATGGTTTTCCATGCCGGAATGATCGATCACCTCGGGCTTGAGATCGCCGATACTGCCCAGATATCTGTTCTTGACCTTCCCCGGGCGGATCCACAGGCCAGCCTGGTGGAACTTGGTCTTGGTACGATCGAACGGAAAAAACCGGTAATCCTGGTCGTCGGACATAACGTGCCCCCGGCGGTCGATATTATTTCCTATGGCCGTTCACAGGGCCTGTCAGATGAGATTGAAGTCTCTGGGATCTGTTGTACTGCCATTGATCTCACCCGGTACGATCCCGGTGCTAAGATTGTCGGACCAATATCCTGGCAGCTCAGGTACATCAGAAGCGGGATTCCGGATGTCGTGGTCATGGATGAACAGTGTGTCAGGGCTGACCTGGTCGATGAGGCAGCAGCCATTGGATCACCTCTGATCGCAACCTCACCGAAGAACTGTGCCGGCCTTCCTGACCGGACCGGGGATAATCCCGATGATATCGTCAGGGATCTTGTTTCCGGAGCAGTACCAGGAGTTCTGATCCTCGATCCACAGAAAGTAGGGGAAGTTTCGGTCAGGACTGCACGTGATCTCTTCACAACCCGTCCGCGAAAAGAACGCCTGCCGTCACCGGAAGATCTTGAAACCCTCGCGGGAACATGTGGCGGGTGCCGGGAGTGCGAACGGACCTGCCCGGTTGAATCTCCGCTCGCGCAGGCAATCCAGGCATACAGTTCAGGAGACCGGGATCTCCTTGCAGATCTCTATGATACCTGCATCGGATGCGGACGATGCGAAGACGTCTGCCCAAAAGCAATTCCGGTGCACAGCTGCATTATCGCGGCGGCCCGGAAAGCGATGGAATGCGAACGGTTCTCGGTCAGGGCAGGCCGGGGCGCAATCCAGGATCTTGAGATCAGGGAAGTCGGCGGACCAATTGTCCTCGGTGAAATCCCCGGGGTGGTTGCATTCGTCGGGTGTGCGAACTTCCCGAACGGGGTCGCCGAAGTGGCAGAGATGGCACGTGAGTTTGCCAGAAGAAGGTACATCGTGCTTACATCCGGGTGCTCGGCAATGGCTATCGGGATGTACCGAAACGAGGACGGGCTGACCCCCTACGAGGAGTTTGGGGGCACATTCGATGCGGGCGGGATAATCAATGTCGGGTCGTGTGTTTCCAATGCCCATATCTCCGGAGCAGTGGTCAAGATCGCAAGTATCTTTGCTAAACGGGATCTCAGGGGCAATTATGCTGAGATCGCCGATTACGTACATAACCGGGTCGGGGCTGTCGGGATAGCCTGGGGAGCTATGTCCCAGAAAGCGGCCGCCATCGCTGCAGGGTTTGAACGGCTCGGAATCCCGGTCATTGTCGGACCACACGGATCTAAGTACCGGCGGATGCTTCTCGGTCGCAAGGATAAGCATAACGACTGGATGGTCACTGATACAAGGAGCGGAGAGGAGGTGTATGTCGGGCCGGTTCCCGAACATCTCTTCACGACAGCCGCAACGGCAGGAGAAGCTATGGTGATGATTGCAAAACTCTGCATGCGACCGAATGACACGTCACGGGGGAGATCAATAAAACTGACTCATTACGTGGACCTGTACAAACGCCATTACGGGAGCCTTCCTGATGACATTCCGTTGTTTATCAGGTCAGCTGCTGACATCCCGGTGACCATCAGGGAAGAGATCCTCCCCCTCCTTGCAACGGAAGGGATTCAGGAACGACCGATCCCAAGTCCCACGATCTTCCCGGGGAAAAAGACCGTGACCGGAGGAACCCATGGCAGGTGACGAGGCCTGGATTCGGGCAGAGACAGGAGGCACGAGACGGGCTGTGATCATCGATAAACCGACCGTTCTGGGAGCCATTATCAGGAAATCAGCCCGACCGATCCTTATTCTCGGGGATGAACCCTTCACGAACCGGGAGTATGCCCCTCTGGCAACAGTGATAAAAAAACTCTCCTCGCGGATTCCGGTTGTCGCCACATCACCACCGACAGGCCTGAAAGATGCAGGGATCACTCCGCTGAAGGTAACCGGTATCATGGATATCGTTCAACTGATCTGCGATCCTGCATGGAACGGGATTGACGGTAAGGGGAAGCACGATCTTGTCCTTCTGGGAGGTTTTTCTTATTCACTCGGGTGGATTATCCTCTCCGGACTGAAAAACGGGGCACAGGAACTCAGGACCGTCACCTTGGACCCGCGGTACCATCCGAATGCATCCTGGTCAATGCCGAACCAGAAAAACCGTTCATGGGAAGATCTGCTGACTGAGGTAGCAGAAACCATTGCTGCTGAATCACCAGGAGAGAAGATCCATGTTTGAAGACATCCCGGTTGAGGTCGGACTTGTTCACGAAGGGGAACGGATCCGCAAGAACGACATGCAGGTGGAACTCGGGGGACCGAAAGCCGACCGGAAGTTCGAACTCGTGCAGGTTCGGCCAGTCCAGGCCATGTCCGACGGGGAGATCCGGATAGTCGGGGAGGATCTTTCCGGACTTGAACCAGGGAAGAGTTATCCGTTTGGAATCCTGGTACAGGTGGCCGGTGACCAGCTGGAAGAGGATCTTGAAGGAGTATTCGAACGCCGGATCCACGAATATATGAATTATATCCAAGGGGTCATGCACCTCAACCAGCGGTATGATATCTGGATTCGGATTGGCAAGAAATCCTTTGACAGGGGCCTCAATTCCTTCAAACCTATCGGAGAGGTTCTGATCAGGCTTTTCCGCTCTGAACTGCCCTTGATCGAACGGATCAGTATCACCTTCTACACCGGTGGAGAGGAGTTTGATGGGATGTATGCCGGAGCGATGGAGCGGTATGAAAGTCGGGATGCACGGGCACGGGGACTTTCCGATGAAGAAGTCGATACGTTCTATGGGTGTGCCCTCTGCCAGTCATTTGCCCCATCCCATATCTGTGTAGTGACACCCCAGCGGTACGCAAATTGTGGCGCCATCTCCTGGTTTGACGGCCGTGCCGCGGCACGAATGGATCCGGAGGGGCCAATCTTTCCGATCGGGAAGGGGGATCTTTTAGATGCAGCTCATGGTGAGTATGCCGGGGTGAACGAGCATGCAAGAAAACGTTCGATGGGCGAAGTAAACCGTGTTTATCTATACTCTGCTTTCGGATACCCGCATACTTCCTGTGGATGTTTTGAGGCAATTGCTTTTTACATCCCTGAAGTGGATGGGTTCGGGATCGTCCATCGGAGGTTTCCGGGTCCGACCGTGAACGGACTCCCCTTCTCAAGCCTTGCCGACTCGACCGCCGGCGGTCGCCAGGTGGAGGGATTCCACGGGCTTTCGATAGAATATATGCGATCGAAGAAGTTTCTTGTCGCAGACGGCGGGTGGGAACGGATCGTATGGATCCCGTCAGAGATCAGGGATACTCTCACGGGGTTCATCCCTGATACCCTGGCACCGGCAATCGCCACCGAAAAGGATGTTATGGATGTTTCTTCACTCCGTGACTTCCTTATCGGAAAGAACCACCCCGTTACAGAACGATGGAACAATGAGCATAAGCCCGGTGAACCTGCTGAACAATCCGGGAAATCCGGGTCACCGGTATTCGTCGCCAGGGAACTTCCGGTCATGGCCGGGGGGATGAAGATCATCCTGAAGAATGCACGGATCTATGCAGAACGGGTCATCATTCTTCCTGACGAACCTAAAAAGAGCGGAGGAGAGAACTCATGAGCGAAAAAGATGACGAGATTGCCGCACTTGTCAAACTTTTCGGCCCGGAAATCCTCACGCTTCTGACCGGGCGACGGATAGAACTGGAACATGTTGAGATCGAGATTGGGGAGCTTGAGCTCCATCTCCCCACAGGCGGGGGATTTTCGCTCATACCTGGCGGTCCGGGACAGGACAGAGCAGTCACGGACACCCGGCCGGACCGGTTAATCCCGGAGTCGTTCACCCCGACACCTGAAACCTATCCCGGCGCAATCCGGGAGGTCGAGATCGGCGCAACCCGGGGATCCGGGGGAACAAGGGGAAGTACCGTAACCGTCGGTGGCTCAACGTCACTTCCCTTCACCTTTCCGGGGATCAATCCCCCGCACCAGCCGGTGATCTCAATGGATGTCTTCGATATCAGGATGCCGTTTCCCCGGGCAATGAAGGAACATCTTGGCGAAGTCCTTGATGATCCGGGAGAATGGGCCCGGCTAAATGTGCAGAACGGGGCCGACATGGTTACGATTCACCTGATCTCTACCGATCCGCTCATGGGAGACAGGAGCCCGCGTGATGCGGCAGAGACCGTAGAAGAGATTCTTCAGGCAGTCGATGTCCCGGTTGTTGTCGGAGGGTGCGGCGATCCCCGGAAGGATGCGGAGACCTTCATCGAGGTGGCCGCAATGGCAGAGGGGGAACGGCTTCTCCTGAATTCGGTAACCACCGACATGGCAGACCTGAAAACCCTGGAACCGGTCGCTGCCGCAGCGAAACAGTATGGTCACTGTCTGCTCGGGTTTACCGGGCTCGACCTGAACAGCGCCAAGGAACTGAACCGCCGGTTATACCAGTTTTTCCCCCCTGACCGGATCCTGATGGACCTGACAACGGTCGCACCCGGGTACGGACTTGAATATTCATTCTCCATCCATGAACGGGCACGTATCGCGGCGCTTATGGGAGATCGCGAACTGGCACATCCGACCCTTTCTGCCTGTACCAATGCCTGGGCTGCACGGGAAGCATGGATGAATCTTGGCCCGGTCTTTGATCGTCCGGATATCAGGGGCCCGCTCTGGGAGACGATAACGGCCCTGACCCTCCTGCTGGCAGGAGTGGACCTCTTCCTGATGATGCACCCACTGGCCGTATCAACCCTGCAGGAAGTCTCCACGTCTCTCATGAATGGAAAAGCAACAGCGACGACGATACCTGACTGGACCGGAGTGAGGATCTGACATGGCAGCCGGGAGACAGAAAAAAGGGATCCGGGAGATCAGTCCGATCGATGTGTACCGGGCACTCCCCCGGACGAACTGCGGGGATTGTGGTGAAGCGAACTGTATGGCATTTGCCACCAGGGTCGTGAACGGAGAGATCATGCCGGATGCATGTACCCCCCTCCTTGCAGCCGGGCAGGAAGAAGCCTTCTCAATCCTCCAGGATCTCCTTGCTCCCCCGGTCCGGACGGTGACCTTTGGCCGCCCCGGGCACCACATCACCATCGGCGGGAAACATGTCCTGTTCAGGCACGATTTTACATATCACAATCCCCCGCCGATCGCGATCGACATCGCCGACCACCTCTCTGATGAAGAGATCAGGACGAGGGTTACGGCAATATCACGGGTATCATACAACTATATCGGCAGGATCCTCTCGCTCGATGCAATTGCGGTCAGGGCTACCAGCGGCGATCCTGAACGGTTCAGGAAGGTCATTCGGCTGATTCGGGAAGAGACGCCAGTCCCTCTCATTCTCTGTGCACCTGATCCAGAGATCATGGCAGTAGGCCTTGCCGAATCCGGACTGGATCGTCCCCTGATATTTGCGGCCGGAACAGAAAACTGGAAAGAGATGGCTGATCTCGCAATCAGCCATCATTGTCCCCTCGTGGTATCCGCACCGGGCAGCCTTTCCATGTTGAGATCGCTTGCCCACACCCTCGCCAGGTACGGAGTAACCGAACTGGTCCTTGATCCCGGAACCTCCCCTGATGAGGGAATTGCCGGAATGATCCTGGATAGAACCCTTATCAGGAGGGCAGCATGCAGGGAGGATGATATCCATCTCGGGTACCCGATCCTGGGGACGCCCATCGCGGTCTGGGCAGGAGATGAACTCTCCCCGGAACTGAACCAGTGGAAAGAAGCATATACAGCCTCGATGCTCATCACCCGGCATACCGATCTTCTGATCATGCACAGCATTGAGGGCTGGGTTCTCCTCCCCCAGATGATCTGGCGGTTCGGACTGTATACCGACCCGAGAAGACCGGTCTCGGTGGATCCCGGGATCCGGACCTTCGGGGAGCCGGGGCCGGATGCACCGGTGCTCATTACCTCAAACTATGCTCTGACCTTCTTCACGGTCGAGTCAGATATCAAGGCCTGCAGGGCTGAATGTTACCTGGTGGTTATAGATACCGGCGGTCTCTCGGTTGAAGCGGCTGTTGCCGGCAGATACCTGACGGCAGAGAAGATCGCGTCGTCACTGACTGAGTCCGGAATAGCAGACCTGGTATCGCACCGGTTTCTCATTATTCCAGGCCTTGCCGCCCGCCTCTCCGGTGAGACTGAGGAGGCCTCCGGATGGCGGGTTATCGTCGGGCCGAGAGATTCGTCAGGGATCGGAAAAATGCTCCAGGAACGCTGGCCTGTACAGGAAGAAGGGTAACCGGGATTACCCAAGAAACCGGCGGATAGTTCCGGCCCGGAGAATAAGATCCTGCAAAGACCCGTTCTCGCAGACCGAGAGATGCCGTTGTACCTGCCGGGTGATCTCCACGTGTTCTTCATCAGGAGCATATTCAACCCAGTCGGGGAGTACCTGTGCCACTTCCGGCGGGAGATAGGGCGATTTTAGATCAAGGAACCGGGTTGCATCGGCAAGATCCTCGGCGAAATACCGGTACTGATCTCCCAGAAGATCCCGGTCCCTCTCTGTCAGGGCATTCAGCCCGAGGATCTCCGGGGGTATGCCGAGGGAATACAGGGCAGCGGTCAGGGTGATTGCCCGTGGAAGGGATATCCCGTCCATGCTCCGCGAGTACCCGAAGAGACCGACATGGAGTTTTCTCTTCCGCCGACTCGGGATCAAGGAAGAGATCCGGTTTATAACCGGGGCAAGACCGATCAACTGTCGCCGGTATTCGGCAGAATAGCGATCTATCAGTTCCCCTGACGCGACACTGTCTATCGGACGTGCCGGTTCAATCTCCCGGTTCTCAAGGTACCTGACCGCCTCGGCCACATCATGCTGATGGTGATCGTATTTGAATGCAGACTGTATGGTGAAGGTATATGCCCCGGCATACTCCTCGCAGACCCGGCGGACCGTATCGGGCCGTAAATTTCCCCTGAACGGGGCTGATCCCGCACCGATGATCGGGTAGACCGGTATCCCGGTTTCTTCAGCCAGAAGATGGAAATTGTACAGGGCTATTTTGTTGAGGAGGACGGCTCCAACCTGTCCGTAATTGACCGCGGGATCTGAACGGGCGAGGAAAACCCGCTGGTAATCGATCGTCTTGTCCTGAAAAAAACGGCGTACAATCTGGTCTGCCTGCTGCATTCCTTCACGATCCTCAAAGAGCGGGATCACCCGGATGCGATCCGGGTGGAATGAACCGATCCACTCAGCGATTGTCAAGTCCCGGCCCCCGAGACGCATATGCTGCTGTCCTATGACATAATCGCGATAATACTGGTAGATATTGTCAATCGCCATATGTGAGGTCGTCATCGGAAGGATAACCTCAAATATCGGGGGAATACCGTCCCCGTAAAACAGATTCGCAATGTCATATGACCGGGGGATCGACGAGAGGGTTTCGAGCAGAATCTTAGCTTCTGCCCGTTCGTACTCAGGATTTGGAACCCTGAGCGTGAGGAACAGGTCTCTGCCCAGGTGATGCTCCTGGAAGAATTCAGGATACCGGCTGAGCAGTTTTTTGATCACATAATTATCAACCTCCTTCCCCTCGCAATCCCACATCTGTTCAGTACATCCAAGATGTGAATATACGTAATACGCCTCCTTTACCTCATCCTCGCCGATGAGTTCGGTATTCTCCGTGAAGAAGGGTGTCCTGACATTATCCGGGTGCTGGGTACTCATGGTCCGGGGAATGGGTCGTTCATTTTTTGTGATCATGACATTCCTTCTCACATCGTTCTACAACGTGAAACCCTTTTCATATTATTCCGCACAGGACAGTATTTATCGGGGAAAGGAAATGTGATACTATGGCAGCGAGCAGACGGATCCAGTCCCTGTGGGTACTCATCCTGATCCTTGGTCTGCTCCTTATCATCCAGGTAACCGGAATCATAACCCTGTACAACCAGTCCAGCCAGAACACCATGGAGTATACCTGGAACGAATTATCTGACCTTGCCCTTCTCATCGCCGCTGATATAGATGCACAGGCACTTTCAGAACTCAGGGAGGGGGAAGAAAACAGCCCTGGATTCCTGAGGATGATCGAACAACTCTGGAAGATGCAGAATGAACATTCAGCGATCAGGTTTGTGTATACCCTGAAAAAGAAGGGAGAAAAACTTGCATTCCTGACAGATAGTGAATATGGCCGGAACGATTTTTCCGAACCTCTTATAGGGTATATCTACGAGGAAGCCCCGCCGGAAGCCTTCGAGGCGTTCAATAAGGTTACCGTCAGAAAGGAGTATTATTCAGACCCCTGGGGAACGTACATATCAGCATATGCCCCGGTACGGAATGTAAGCGGCTATCCGGTAGCGGTGGTCGGTGTTGATTTTACGAAGGAGTTCGTAGAATCACGCCTCGCTGATCTGGTCAATGCCGGCTTAATCATCCTGATCATCTCGACCCTGATGTCAGTCATCATCTTTCTGATCCTGCTCCATGCCCTGCAACTGAGCAGACAGTACCAGCATCAGGTGGAAGCGAGTGAAGTACTCCTGAAACAGATTCTTGAATCGATCCAGACCGGAGTTCTCCTCGTTGACGAAAAGACACAAACGATCCGGTTCGCCAATCCGAAGGCAGCAGAACTCTGTGGTTGTGAACAATCAGACATGAAGGGAAAACCGGCTGACTCATACTTCAAAACACGATCTTTACCTCACCGGGAGGAAGAATCCGGAGAATACCGGATACCTGGTACCGGGAGTGTAACAACGGTGCTCCTTACCCGGAAAACACTCAGTATCAACGGAAAAAACATGATTGTTGAGTCATTCACGGATATCTCCTTGGTGAAAAAGGCGGAAGAAGATATCCGGCGGACCGCCGCAGAACTTGAAAAGAATTCTCAGGCCCTTGCTGATGCCAACCGGAAACTGAATATGATGAGTTCGGTAACGAGGCATGATATCATCAATAAGGCAATGATGGCGAACGGATACCTTGAACTGCTCGCAGAATACCTAACACCCGGAGGTGAATCGTTTTACCAGATTACCAGGGATGCAATCAGGGAGATCCACCGGATCATTGAATTTACCAGGACGTATCAGGATCTCGGTGTTCAGACCCCCTTGTGGCAGGATCTCCAAACCCTGATCATGAAAATCCCGGATCCAGGGCATTTTATCTCCGTTCAGAATACTGCCATCGGGATGTATGCAGATCCGCTTCTCCTCAAGGTCTTTGAAAACCTGTATGACAACTCTGTCAGGCATGGAGGAACGGGCCTGTCAGCGATCCATATCTCAACCCTGCCGGCAGGTGATGCGCTTGACCTCATATGGGAAGATGATGGCGAAGGGATCCCGGATGACGAGAAAGAAAAGATATTTACGAGGGGATATGGGAAAAACACCGGATTTGGCCTCTTCATCATCAGGGAGATACTTGGAATTACCGGGATCACCATCGTTGAGGATGGCAGATATGGTAAGGGAGCACGGTTTATCCTGAGGATCCCGGCAGGATCGTTTCGCGTTCAGACCGGTACAGAGAAGGTCTCATGACGGCGAAGAAAGAAACAGGTAATTCTGCGGAGAGTAATCCTGAACACGAAACCAGATCATACACGGAATATTCCTGATATCACCGTTCGGTTCGAACCGATGGGAACAGTTGCACGGGTACCGAAAGGAAGGTGCGTGTTGGATGCGATCAGGGAGGCGGGGATCCAGTTTGAAGCAATCTGCGGAGGAAAGGGAATCTGCGGAAAATGCCGGGTAATCCTTTCAAGCGGCGAATGCGAAGAGATCCCGGGAGATAGCGAGGCAGGGCTCACTCCCGGTGAAATGGCAGACGGATACATTCTCGCCTGCATGAGCCGGCTCATCACCGATACTGTCATCACAATTCCGATCGAAAGCCGGATTGACCGACCGGTGATCCTTGAACAGGCAACCGAAATCCTTCCTGACAGGCTGAACCCTGCTATTATCCCGGCAAAAATTACCGTGCAGAAGAAGATGGGGGCAGTATTGCTCGGGCCGTCGTTTCAACTGGAAGGGTACGAGGGACCACGGCCCGTCTTTCCGGAAGAACTAAGCCGGAGCCTTGCAACCCTGTCAAATGAGGGTTATGCAGAGATAACAACATCAGGAGATTCTCCTGAAGTAATCACCGTCACCTCCGTGAAGACCACAGATCCGCCGCTCGGGGTAGCTCTTGATCTCGGGACAACGACAATCGTGGGATATCTCGTGGATCTCCATACCGGGAAGATACTCGGGAAGGGATCGTCCCTGAACACCCAGATAACCCATGGGGAGGAACTTGTCACGCGAATAGCCGTTGGAAAGACGACAGAAGGCCTTTCGACATTGAGAACGGCGGCAATCGAGAGTATCAACCAGGTTATTGACCAGCTCTGCCGGATCACGGAACGGAATACTCATGACATTCTCGACCTCATCATCGGGGGAAATACTGTCATGTCATACCTGCTTGCCGGGAAGAATCCGGGAGCGCTGGAATATGTGGATGCTAGGGTGGAACGGAAAAACATCCGGTTTCAGGTGAAAAACACAGGTCTCCGGGCTCATCCCCGGGCATATGTAACACTTCTCCCAGCAGTGAGCCGGTTTGTCGGGGGGGATGTGATAGGAGATATCATCATTTCAGGCATGCACCGGTCTCCCGATATCTCACTACTCATTGATCTCGGGACCAATGGGGAGATCGTCCTTGGAAACCGTGAATGGCTGGTTTCAACCTCGTGCGCATCCGGTCCTGCCTTCGAAGGAGGGGGTCTCTCATCAGGAATGCGGGCAATGCACGGGGCAATAGACCATGTATCGATCAATCCCAAAAATGGTGATGTTTCATACTCGGTTATCGGTAATTGCAGACCGAGGGGGATATGTGGATCAGGGATCATTGACGCCGCAGCAGCGATGGCGGATGCCGGGATCCTTGACTTTACCGGAAGAATTGTCCTGGGAAAGCCCGGAGTGAAAGATCTGGAAGATGGCCCTGCATTTCTTCTTGCTTCATCCGACGTGACGGCAAACGGCAGGGAAATCCTGATCACCAGCGAAGATATGACCTATCTGATGGACACCAAGGCAGCGATATGTGGGGCCATCAGTGTGCTTCTCATGAAATACCGGATCTCTCCCCGATCCATAACCCACCTCTACCTCGCCGGGGCATTCGGGGCTTTCTCATCGATCGATACGCTCGTGTCATTTGGGATCCTCCCGGAGTTCCCCCTGGCCAGTATCCACCGGATCGGCAACGGATCCCTTTCCGGTGCATACCATGCACTTGTCTGCAGGGAGATCCGCAAAGAGGCAGAGACACTTGCCGGACAGACAGGGTATGTCGACCTCCTTGTGGATCCCGGTTTTGTCGATGAGTACTGGGCAGCACTGCGTATTCCCGGAAAAAAAGAACTCTTCCCCTCGCGGATGGAATAACGCCGCATCCTGTCCCGATTGCAGACACAGAACTGTTATCGCCCTGCGGGGAGGGTTTATGGAAGACGGCTAAAAAGGGGTTTCATAGAGGAATGGAACACCGGAGAGGTACCGGAATACAGGGAGGTCAGGCATCCCCGGTCGTCTCGTGCCCTACTGGCTGAATAACCGAGACACGCCATTCTGCTCCATGCTGCATTATCGTTGTCCAGAGAGTCTCCTTCTGGAGGGGGGTCCCGGAACTGTCCGGATATGTGTAGGTTCCATACCCCGTAACATCGACACCGGTTTTCACTGCAAGCGCTTTCAGATCCTCATACCCGGAGAAGATCTCATCATTTGCCGTTTTTCCGATCTGGTTTCCATCCTCTTCGTAGATGATGGCCGTGTCAGGCTGCGTTACCATGAGGTGAGATCTGGATCCCGAAATGATCTCATCTGTTGCTCTCCTGACAAACTCAACCGGGGAGAAGAGCGCTGTCACCACTCCGATTACTTTCCCATCCGGCCCGAAAACCGGATACCCGACATATACCATGTGATCAGCACCCTCCACGGAACGGAACAATTCTGAAAGGACGGGTTTTCCTGAGAGAACAGTCGTCCAGGCAGGAGTGGTGGTGTCAACCTGTGAACCGACGGAGGTCTCATACTCGGACGCAGAGATCAGTATCGTACCGGTCAGGTCGATCACCGATGCAGAGGTGATCGAGGGATCAGATTCTTTCAGTTCTGCCATGATCATCCCTGCTTTTTCATTGGAGAGATTACCGAAAAGGGCCTGAGAAGCGTTCATGGTTGCCAGGTCAAGGCGTTCGAGACGGTCCTCCAGGGCATTCGCAACCTTCAGAAGAACCATAGTGAGATCGTCATCCGGGTAAGCATCCGGGGATCCGGCCTGAACAGGAACAAACAGTATGCAGAAAAGGAACAGGAGAGAGAGGTGGCCGTAATTCATACTACAAAATCAGGGGGAAGAAAAAAAAAGATTCCGAAATACCGGATCATTCCTCAGGTCAGGTGTTCCTCAAAGAAGACAGTGATCCTCTTCACGGCAATGTCCGCCCGGTCTGATGCGATCTTTCCGGCATCCTGATAAGATCGTGAGGATGCGGGATCTCCGGCTTTCAGTCGTTCTGCTGCGGATGCATAACTGGAGGTGAACTGCGTCATCTGATCGATATATTCGTGATAGTTCACAAGGACATAATCCATTTTACGGGGTACATCCTTCAGTCCGGCATTGTTCCGGATCATCACGGATAACTCTCTCGTTTTATTTTCAATGGCTCCCGGATCTCCGGCTTCCCCGGAGAGGAGCACACCGGCCTTGGCATTCTGCATCAGGTCGATCATCGGTAGGACCATATCCCGAAATGCAACGTTTTTATCAGGTACCGGCGGAGCAAACGGGGTTTCATGCTGACTGACTACCGGCGATTGTGAAGGAGAAACCACCGGTGCCGGCCTGGTGATATTCTCCAGGAGGGCAGGAGAGATGTTTTCCGTCTGATTCGTGGATTCCGTTGGGATAGGGGTAATAGTTTCAGATACCGGTATCATTGTCGCCGGTACGGCGTCAGAAAAACCCTTCTCTGATCCCGGTGATGTCTGATTCTGGATGCAGCCGCACGCACAGGTAATCATGATGAAGAAGATAATAACTGCAACTCTCATGGTACACAATCTCTCCCGGATATGATAGGTATACCCCCTATATCCAGTCAGGAAGAACAAGTCCGGTTTCACGAATCATCTGCTTGATACCGGATTCGATACCCCGTTCAAGCCGGATCAGGATCAGGAAATAAATGAGGGCGCCGGTCAGCACCAGGAATCCGGCCGCTACAGCATGCTGCACCGGAAATGAAATCCGGATAATAAGAATATACATGGCCATCACCGATGCAGACAGGATGATGTTCCTGATTGCCCGAATGTCACATGATATCCTGATAAAGTGGCTGAGAGCATGCCCGGCAAGGATGGCATGAACGAGAATCGTCAGGAGGATTGCAACAGCAGCACCGGTAATCCCGAAACCCGGGATCAGGAGGAGGTTTAATACGAGATTCACGGCCCCTGCACTGAGAGCGGATATTGCAGCCAGTTTCATCTTCCGGAACGCTGACAGCGTCATGGTCCAGAGAAATACAAAGACGTAGAAAACCTGGGCAGCCAGCATGACTGCAAGGGGTCCATAGGCTGCTGAATACGGGGATCCATAGAGGTAGTAGAGAAGGAGATCACCGGTAACGATACCCCCGATACAGACCGGGATTGCAAGAAGAAGCGAGTAAGAAACGGCCCGCGCAAGCGTTCCGGATACCCAGGCAGTTTTTCCCCCGGCATGCCAGGACACGATCTTCGGATAGAGAATACTGGAGAGTGCTGTGGCCGTAAAGAGGGAAAATGAAGCGAACTGAAGGGATATCCGGTATAACCCCACTTCCGCATCACCGGCAAAATACCCTATAAGGATAGCATCCAGGTTCCCGTATACAACCATCCCTCCGGCAGCAAGAAATGACCAGAATGAGAGCTTTACGAGGATTTCCAGGTCAGGGAGAGAGAACCGTGCTGGTCGCCAGGAGAGTGACCGGATCATGATCACACCACCTGCTACCATGCCGGCAACCATGCCCCCGGCAAGGCCAAATGCCCCCATCCCAAGGATAACCACCCCGATCTGGATGAGAATACGCACCAGGTTGCTCACAAACTGGCTTACCTGTACATATCCTGAGCGCCCGGCTGAAGCAAGGAAGGTTGCCGCAATATCAGACGGTGCAGTCAGAATGACCGCCAACATGAGCCATATCCACATTCCTGAACCAGAGATATCCTTCATCTCCGGCAGGAGCAGGACAAGGAGAAGGACCGAACCGGTGAGGAAGAGTAAACGAAGAAATATATAAGCACTAAACCATGCATCACGCCGTTCCCCGGCCATTAAAGTGACTGCCGCTCCACCAAGCCCTCCATTGCTGATGAGGGTGAATATTCCCAGATATGAGAGAAATAAAAAATATCCCCCCGGAACATCAGGTGTCCCGAGAAGATGGGTGATCATCATCGTGGTGCCGAAACCGGCAACCGTGATGAAGATATTCGTTCCAAAATGAAGGAAAGACTGTCGCCTGACATCACCTACCCGCATCAGCCAGGTGACAAGTCCCCTCATGGGATCACTGTTGATCTGCCCGGCATAAAGGATCTCAGGAGGCAGGCTGGATCAGGATCCATGCCGGCCATCAGTTACTCTGACAGGTACGATCTCCATGGTGCTGACGAACCCTCACAGCGCGAACCCTTCAGGCATCAGGCTGGGGGGAACCGTTCGGAGACGATCCGGTTTACATCAGAAAGCCACCCGTTCCTCTCTTCAGGAGTGCTGGTCACCACAGTCCTGAAGATATGGCGGGTGACATCGGTTACTCCGCAGAGACCGAAGATGCAGTCCTTCCATATCCGTTCGAGTGGATCGCCGAACACCGTTGTTTCACGTCCGGGAGAAGTATTGGAGGTATTGAAGATCATGGCCGACCTGGTTTTCAGCAGTCCCACCGGAATCCCTTCGCCACTATCACCCTCAACAAACCGGTATGCAACTCCCGGCCTGATCACCCGGTCAATCCAGTCGGTCAGAATGGCAGGAGGCATTCCCCACCAGTTCGGATGGACAACGATGATCCCGTCAGCAGCAAGGAGATCAGAACAGTGGGCAGAGAGCACCGGATCAAGAACCGCATCGCGGGGTATCTCCTCCACCAGTAGGAGCGGATCAAATCCCTCACTGCAGAGATCGTGAAATACAACGGTATACCCGAGTTTTTTCAGGGTCTCTTCCGCCGTTGAAGCAATGGCATGGCAGAAACTGGAGGGATTCGGATTCGCAAGAATGAGAAGAATGTTCATTTCCTCATCTCTTTGCCTGGTAGGTCATCTGCCTGCTGGTCAGGAGGAGCAGGCTTATCAGATACTGATCCCGATGTTCATCTATGACAAAACCGTTCATCCTGGCTGTGAGGGTGATACTCTTCGATTAGAACGGACAAATCCTCGTTCTGAAACGGGCCGGAGCATCGAAGACCAATCCGGGAACATGGGAACTTCCCGGAGGAAAAGTGGAACCTGGTGAAAACTTCGATGAAGCACTCAGGCGTGAAACCCGCGAGGAAACGGGGTTTTCAGTGATCCTTCACACGGCTGCTGGAACGGCCATGCAGGAGACCGGTGAGGCACGGATCGTGCATCTGGTCATGATTGGAACGATTTTATCCGGCGGACTTTCAATCAGCAGGGAGCACGAGGAGTACCGGTGGATTACCACGTCAGGGCTGGCTGTTCTCGAAAAGGCAGACTGGTTTGATGAATACTGCAGGACGTTCCTGCAGCCTGTGGCAGGAGAAGAGGGAATGGATTCTTCCTGAATGAATGCCGGCAGAACGGGAGGAGAATCAGATCTGTGATTGTCTTTTTACATGATCAGGTCATAGTAACAGTCTGTCCATTCCCCGTCCAGGAACACCGGTCATGGGCCGAGGTAACATTCGATGATTTCAGTCCTCTATGTCGACGATGAACCGGATCTCCTTTCGCTCGGGAAGATCTTCCTTGAACGGAAGGGAGAATTCACCGTTGAAACCGCGATATCCGGAGAGGCAGCATTATCACTCCT
Source organism: uncultured Methanospirillum sp. (assembly GCA_964637135.1). GTDB lineage: Archaea > Halobacteriota > Methanomicrobia > Methanomicrobiales > Methanospirillaceae > Methanospirillum. Next base: position 38,569 of record CAZWTX010000012.1, read on the forward strand.
TTCAGAGAACCGGTACGATGCAGTAGTATCAGATTACCAGATGCCCGGTATCGATGGTATTGCCCTCCTCAAGATGATCCGTGAAAAGGATCCGGTTATCCCGTTTATCCTTTTCACCGGCAGGGGACGCGAGGAGATTGTCATCCAGGCGATAAATAACGGGGCGGATTTTTACCTCCAGAAAGGAGGGAATCCTGCAGCCCAGTACTTTGAACTAATGTCAAAGATCACCCAGGCTGTCGGAAAGAGACAGGTTGAGGCAGATCTCGCCAGGAAACATGAGGAACTGAGCGCTGCATATGAAGAGCTCGCCGGACAGGAGGAAGAACTCCGGACGCAGTACTTGCTTCTTGCTGAAAACGAACAGGCCCTTCGCAAGAGCGAACAGAATTTACGATCCTTCACTGAGACCCTTCCCGGGGTGGCATACCAGTATTATGCACGGCCAGACGGTGAAACCGGTTTTTACTATGTCAGCGGGAGAATACAGGAGATACTTGGCATCTCCGGTGATATCACTTCATTTTTTGAGAAATTTATCAGTCACCTTGAAGCGGAAGACCGGAAGCGGTTTCAGGCATCCTATGAAGAAGCCCTCTCAATCGCAAGACACTGGGAGTTTGAGGGTAAATTCAACCGGAATGACGGACGGAAAATACATCTGCGGATACTCTCCGAACCGGTTCAGCGTGAACATGAGATTGTTTTTTCTGGCGTGGTTCTTGACATCACAAAGCAGAAACAGGCAGAAGCAGTAATCCAGGCAGAGAAGGAACTGACACTCAGGCTTGCATCCACATCGTCTCTTCAGGCAGCCTATGAACATATCCTGAACGAGACGATCCTCGTATCGGAGATGGATTGTGGGGGCCTTTTCCGAAAGGATGCTACTATGGGAGAAATAACCCTGGTTTATTCCACCGGACTTTCGGATGGATTTATTGAACGTATCCAATCCTTTCAACAGGATTCCCCCATTGCCACGTCAATTCACAATCAGAGTACGATCCACGGGAGCATATCCGGCTTTCCCGGGATTGAGGAGGTAGTATTTGGCGGTGAAAAAATCCGTTCATTCCTGTTCATACCGGTCACACAGGCTGATACAGGAGTAGCAGGACTCTTTCTTGCTTCCCGGACCGGTGATATGATACCCGGTGAGATCCTTCCCCTCCTTGAGAACCTGATGGCTGAGTCATGGAATGCAATACTCAGAATCCAGAGTGAAGAGGAATTAAAGGAATCTGAAGAGCGGTTTATCCAGTTGTCAAATGCCGCCAGGGAAGCGATCCTCATCCATGAGGATTCAGTGATCGCAGACCTCAATCACCAGGCGGCCAACCTCTTCAGGTATCACCGGGACGATCTTGTGGGAAAGAGTATCATGACGCTCTTCTCTCCTGAATCGATCGCAGCCATCGGAGGAAATGTTGACAGCATATCGGATGAACCGGCAGAGTTGAAATGCATAAGGGCAGACAACACCCCGTTCTGGGCTGATGTCAGTTCTCATCCGGTCACCCATAAGCAGGTGAAACAACGGATAGTGACGATCCAGGATATCACGAGGAGAAAACAGATGGAGGAGGCGCTCGAACGCCGTATCCATTCCCTAACCCGGCCCGATAGTGAATCGACATGTATCTCTTTTACTGATCTTTTTGATATTGATGAAATTCAACACCTTCAGGATCTTTTTGCCGAGATCACCGGTGTCGGATCCCTCATCACCACCCCGGAAGGTATCCCCCTGACGAAACCTTCGAATTTTTGCAGGCTATGCAGGGATATCATCCGCACAACGGAAAAAGGCCTTAAGAACTGTTACCGCTCTGATGCCATTATCGGGCTTCATAACCCTGACGGCCCTATTGTTCAGCCCTGCCTGAGCGGAGGACTATGGGATTCAGGTGCAAGCATTACCGCGGGGGGCAGGCATGTTGCAAACTGGCTGATTGGACAGGTACGAAACGACCTGTTGGATAGAGAGAAGATGCTCGCGTATGCAGATGAAATAGGGGCAGATAAGAACGAATTTAAAAAAGCACTCGATGAAGTGCCGGTTATGTCAGAAGATCAGTTCAGAAAGGTATCAGAAACACTGTTCCTGCTTGCAAACATGTTGTCCCAGTTCGCATTTCAGAATCTTCAGCAGGCACGGGTCATCGCAGAGTATGAAAAAACGCGTGAATCGCTCCGAAGGGCAAACAAACAACTAATACTGCTCAGTAGTATCACCCGGCATGATATCCTGAACAAGATTGTCGTCCTTCTCGGGAATCTTGAACTGGTCAATGATCAGGTACATGATCCTGAAACCAGCCAGTACATCAGCAAAATGGAGAAAACAACCCGGATAATCAGGGAACAGATCGAATTTACCCGGGTATACCAGGATCTCGGATCCAGTGAGCCGCAATGGATCAGCATCGAAAAAACACTCCCTAGGAAGGATATTCCCAAGGGGATAATCCTTGAAACCGATAATATCGCCTTTGAGATCCTCGCGGATCCCATGTTTGAAAAGGTCTTCTTCTCGCTGTTTGACAACTCTATCCGGCATGGAGAACGGGTAACCCACATTCGGGTATCCAGCCGGATCATCGATGCTGAACTGACGATTATCTGGGAAGATGACGGTATCGGTATACCGGAAAATGAGAAAGAAGAGATCTTTCAGAAAGGATACGGGAAAAACACCGGTTTCGGCCTTTTTATCTCAAAAGAGGTACTTTCTATCACTGATATCACCATTCGGGAAACAGGTGTATATGGATCAGGGGCACGGTTTGAGATAACCGTTCCGGCAGACGGATGGAGAGGAATCACAGACAGCACCGGTGCACCGGACGGGCAGGCACAAGAAGACGTTACCCCGGCGGGGCAGCATCCGGAAGGATAATTCTGCTCCTGCCCATCGAGATTTTTTCAACAATAATCCGTGCAGGGATACGATCCCTGAGCACTTCTACATGAGATATGATCCCGATCTGTTTTCCTTCCTGTCTTAATCCGGAGAGGGTGTCAAGGGCGAGGTCGAGTGCTTCTGCATCGAGAGTGCCAAACCCTTCGTCAAGAAAGAGTGAATCAACCCTGACATTACGGCTAGACATGCCTGAAAGCCCCAGTGCAAGGGCAAGACTGACGATAAAACTCTCGCCACCGGAGAGGTTTTTACAACTCCGGATCTCATCCGCCTGCCAGGTATCAACGACCAGAAGATCAAGCGGATGATCCCTACCCCCCGAAACGAGGCGGTACCGATCGGTCATTTTCTCAAGATGCCGGTTTGTATGATCAAGAAGGAGATCGAACGTAATGCCCTGTGCATACGTCCTGAACTTTTTTCCGTCATGCGATCCGATCAGTTCGTTGAGAAGACCCCAGCGGTCCGCCTCTTTCTTCTGGCCAAGAAGGGCTTCCTCCTGACGTAACCGGTTTTCCTGGTTCTCCGAATCATCGCGAAGGGTTGTTTCTATCCCCCAGATCTTCTTTGACAACCCCTCTCTTCGCTCATATTCATCACGAATACAGTCGTCTATCTCCTCTCCAGTGAGGTTCGTGAGGTTTTTCTTCTGTTCTCCATCCCGGGCATCCCTGATATCCTGTATCCTGTGAACAAGGGCGGTTTCTTCGTCCCGGAGTGTACGATCCAGGGTTTCGAGAGAGACAAGTTCATCCGGATCACAGAGATACAGGAGAAAGTCAGCCTCATCCCTGAACCCGGATCGACGGAGAAGTTCTCCAAAATCCTTCTCTCTCCTGAAAACCTCATTGGAAAGAACGGTAACAGATTCCTCGTGGAGCCTGAGCTGCTGATGTATGAGGGAGAGATCAGTATGCGAACGGTGAAATGCATCCTGGGCAGCTCCAAGGGATGATTCTGCAACCACGAGGCGATCTGAAAGGATCTTCTCCCCGGCATCCGGGTTTCCATCCCCGTATAACTGGAACCGCTTCTTTTGGATATGGGCTGCTGATAGTTCAGATTCAGATATCTGGCCGGTTATTCCGGTAATTTCAGCACAAACACGTTCCCTGCGATCCTTAAGGCCGGTCATGAGAATAGAGATTTGTCCCATCTCTCCCTCTTTCTGGGAGAGGAGATCTTTCATCTCCTGGAACTGCACGGATCGGATCGAGAGCACGGAGAGAACCTCCCCGTCTTCTTCCGGCGAAAGGACCGGTACATACGGTGAGACCATCCGGGAGAACCGGAGACGCCCGTTGGTATACGAGGTGAGATGGTTGTCATACTCTCTCTGCAGTGATGTGATCCGGGCGGTCAGCTCAACTTCTTTCTGTACGGCAAGACCGAGTTCCTGTTCGATCCGGCGATATCTCTCCCCAATCTCGGCCAGTCTTCCGTCATCGTCCCTGATTTTCTCCTCATATTCACGAATCTTTCTGATAAGGAGATGGATAGTTTCCAGTTCTTCCCGGCACCGGGAAAGTCGGGATGAAACCGGTTCCATGGTGGTCTGACCAGGAGCCGGCTGATTATCCGGATTCAGGTCTGCGATCTCTTGTTCCCTGGCCCTGGCACGCTCCTGTACCCGGGTAATCTCGTCCTGCTCCTGTAGAATAAGTGTCTGATTGCGGGCAATCCGGATCACCCGTTCCTGGTTGTCCTGGCGGTATCCGGACAGAATTCTCTCTTCCCGCTCCAGTTCACCATGATCGCTGCATACAGGTTCATCCTTTTGGTACGGATGATGAAGAGAACCGCAGAGCGGACAGGGAACATTCTCCTGCAGTTCATGCCTGTACTGGACAAGATTTTTTACCTGTTCTTCCCTGCGGACCTGTTCACGGATCGTGTGCAGCCTCTCTTCCAGGATCTCCTGTTGTTTCCCGATCTCAGCATATTCTCTCTCGAGGATACCGGTATCGTTCATGAGGCTGGTGATTCGATCCTCCCTCCGGAGAACATCAGCAGTAATCCCGGTGAGATCCTGTTCAAGGCGGATGAACAATTCGAACTGTGCTGTTTTCTCACGGAGTTGTTCCTCCTGTTCGCTCAGAAAGGTCTGGGACCGTCCGGCGAGGAGAGCCGTGTAACCTGCAATATTCTGCTCCCTGGCTGTCACAATCGCCTTGCGCTCTTTTTCTACTGTTTCAAGACGAATATGGAGTGCATTGCAATCCTCATGGATTATGGAGAGGGACCGGGTAGAGGCTGAGATTTCCGTTTCCAGTTCCCTGATTGTTCGGCAGGATTCACTGTTGGTCCGGCTGATCTCCCGTATTACGCTCAGTTCTGCAAGAAGGGCCCCATCGTTTCCGTGATCACTGAGATAGGTGACCGCCCGGTCCCTCTCCTGCCTGGCCTCGTCATGTTCAGCATATGACTGGTGTATCCTGGATGTGAGCTCTTCCTTTTCATCCCGGAGTGCTGTATAGGTGTTCTTCAGGTCTGCAAGAATCCTGTCTGCTTCCCGTATCTGCCGATCAAGTTCACGGACCTCAACGATTATCCGGCGTTCCCTCTCAAGGGCCTCTTTTACCTCTTCCAACTCATTCCTGGCAGCCTGTAGCGTCTCCGATGAACGGGTATGTTCAGTCTCAAGAACCGGAATACGGAGGGCAACATCCTTAAAGAGCGCCATCGCTTCATCCTTCCTGTTTCTCGCATGTTCAAGAAGACGATACTCGGGTGCTATCCCTGCCGCCCTCCGTCCTGATTCGAGTGTTTCAAGAAGGGGTGCTGCTTCTGCTTTTTTCTGGTTCAGGACACCTGTTTCTTCTTCCGCTGTTGCCAGATCGCGATCCAGTCGCGAAATTCCCTCCTGCCAGGCTTTCCATTCACGGTACTTCTCCAGCCGGTCATCCGCATCTGCAATCCTGACCTGCAGACCGGCCATTTCTTCACGGAGTTCACTCCGCCTCTCCCCTGAAAGAACCGGGATCAGATCAATCCCTGCTTTCAGGGATGAAAGACGTGACTGCTCAAGAGCAGCACGTTTCTGGACAGCCATGGAAATATCGGCATATATCTCCGTTCCGGTGATCTGTTCGAGGATTTCGGCTCGTTCCTCAACCCTGGCATCGAGAAACGCTGCAAACCTCCCTTGAGCAAGCAATATCGAGCGGGTAAACCGGTCAAAAGTCATGCCGGTAAGTTCCTCAACAAGGGAGGATACTTCTCCTGCTTTTGTCGAGAGAGGGGTACCGGTTACAAGATCCACGATCTCCCGTCGTGCAGGCTGGAGTTCCCCATCAGGGGCCTTTCTGGCACGATGCTGGTACCACCTGCACCGGAAAGAACCCTTGCCGGTAGAGAACTCCGTCTCTGCCATGCATTCACCGCAAAGCCGGGTCATGATCTCGTTACTGGTCTTGGTTATCTGGTTGAGCCGGGGGGTCTCCCCGTATAATGCAAGACAGAGCGCATCGAGAATCGTTGTCTTCCCGGCTCCGGTCGGTCCGGATATCGCAAAAATCCCATCCTGGAATGGGGGACTGGTAAGATCGATCTCAAAGGTGCCGGCAAGCGAGTTCAGGTTCATCAGCCGGATCTTCAGAATCTTCATGATATCCTCTTACTGCGCTGAAACATCCTCTTCATGAAGTCCGGTCAGGATCTCACAAAACGCAGCCATCAGATCCTCCTGTTCTCCGGAAGTAACCCCGTTATCCTGAAGACACCGCCTGAATACCTCCTTTTCAGAAAGATCCTCGAGAAGGAGATCGTCCTCTCTGGTCATGCAGGAAGGAGTGGAATGATGGCCTTTCACCCGTAAAACTTCCAGACTGCTCCCTGCAACCATCTCCCTGATATCTTCCGGTATTCCGGGCCGGATTGAATCATCCGTAAAGACGACCTCAAGATATGCCTGAATCCCACGGAACTTCAGGTCACACAGCCGTTGCATTACCTCCTCAACCGGCCCAGAAACGGTCTCAATGTGCCTGAATGATGGAACGGGTACAGGATCGACGATCGGATCATGATCAGGTGTAAGCAGAACCGAGAGCACGTTCTTTTCCTTTCCTGCCTCGCTGAATCCGACCGGTAGCGGGGAGCCGGGGTACCGGCATCGGGATGACGCTCCTGCAACCTGTGACTGATGAAGATGCCCCAGTGCAACGTACCGGAAGATTTCAGGAAATATACCGGGATCTACCATCAGACACCCGCCGATCCAGATATCCCTGACCCCGTCACCATCAATACGACCAGAGCCGGCTGTAAAGAGATGCCCGGTTGCCATGACCGGGATGTCACTGCCCGCTTCAGCCAGGAGAGATACGGCATGATCTGCAACCAGTCGGTAATGTTCACCGATTCCATCAAGTGCTGCTTTCATCTTCTCTTCTTCGGTCTCACCCGGAACTGCTACCCTGATATCCCGGTCACGAAGGAAGGGAACTGCACAAAGTATGAGCCCGGGATTATCGTTCCGGTCATGGAGCAGGAGAACCTCCTCTGCAGGATCCTCAGGAACCGACCCGATGATATGGATATCAAGGGATCTAAGCAAATCCTTTGGAGCCGCAAGAAGGGAAGGGGAGTCATGATTTCCGGCCGTTATCACAACCCTGCATCCAGAGCCGACCACCTGCCCCAAAAACCGGTAATACAACTCCAGTGCCCGGTTTGAAGGAGTAGTGGTGTCAAAGATATCTCCACAAACCACGAGAAGATCGTATTTCTCCCCGGCAAGAAGCCCGGCTAGCCAGGTGAGGAATGCCTCGTGTTCGTCATACCGGCGACGCCCGCAGAGAGTCGCACCGATATGCCAGTCAGCGGTATGGAGTATCTTCATGATATCGATATGACAGGACAGTCATGCATCCGGGATCAGGCATGTGACTGATGATGATGGTATAAGATTCGTTGATGTGAGCGATAAAACCCCGGACCAATCTTCTCCCGGTGAAACCGGATATCCGGATGATCACCTTGATAGGATCCCCATTCCCATCTGGATGGATATGCCCACGCTTGGTGTCATCGGGTACGGCAGAATGAGCGGGATGATCATCTCCGGCCTCCTCGAAAGCGGTACCATCCGCCCGGAGGAACTCATGATCACAACCCGGAGAATGGAAAAATTGGATAATATCATAAGGAAATATCCGGGTATTACCACTTCTCCTAATGCATGCGAGGTTGCCCGGCATTCCGGACACCTCCTCCTCGGGGTCAGACCCCTTGATCTCATACCGCTTCTCATGGAGATCAGATCCTATCTCTCCCCGGAATCTCACCTGATCTCCATCGCGGCAGGAATTACTACCGATGACATCGGGCAGATCTTTCCCGGCCAGATCACACGGATTCTCCCAAATATTGCCGTATCTGTCTGCTCAGGGGTGATCCTCGTCTCCCATGGGAGATTAGTCTCCGAGCAGGCGCGTGACTGGACAGAATTTGTCTTCACCCGCCTGGGCTTTTTCCTCCCTGCTGATGAAGGGGTATTCGACACTGCAAGCGATTTAATGAGTTGCGTGCCCGCTTTCTTCTCTGTAATCATTGAAGAACTTGCATCTGCCAGCGAACGGACCGGCTCGTTCTCCAGGGAAGATGCAATTACACTCGTTTCTGCTGCTTTTTCCGGAACCGGAGCACTCCTCGCATCTGGGATGAAAACTGGGGATATTCCATCTCTCGTAGCCACCCCGGGCGGTATCACCGAACAGGGGATGGTAGTCCTGAAACGGGAGATGCCGGGAGTATGGGAGCGTGTTCTTGAACAAACCGGCCATAGGCATACCCACTTTCATGAAATCATAGAGGACCAGATCAGGAATGTAAACCTCTGATGACCAACGGTTTGCAGGGAGCTCTGCATGCCTGAGATAATTTAATTATCTAAGGATACGGATGGTGTCGCATGACCACCAGAGGAGTTACCCGTTATTTGACCGGGATCATCATCCTGGTCATGCTTTGCGTTATTACTGCTTCAGCATCTCCTGATTCATACGCCCGTGCCGGTGAAGGAGTCAGTCTGATAGAAGCTGGTGATTATGAAGAGGCACTGGTTGTTCTCACACAAGCCACAACCCTGGATCCAGGGGACTTCTATGCATGGTACAATCGTGGCGTGGCGTGCCTGTACCTCGGGAAAAACCAGGAAGCATTGCAATCGTTCAATGCAGCCCTTGAGATCGATCCAAAATACGGTGATGCACTAGTAAACCGGGCCGCTGCACTCATTGAGCTTGCCCGGGCCGGTACCTACCAGGATCCGGATCCCGCATACAGGAAAGCGATCCAGGCTGCTAGTACGGCTATCGATCTTGATATCAAGAATAAACGGGCATGGTATCAGCGGGGTCTTGCTTACTGGGAGCTCGGAAATCTCGATGTGGCATTTGGAGACTTTGCATATGCCCTGCAGATTGATCCGGAGTACACTGTTGCAAAAGAAGCAATGAACAAGGTCAGCAATGAGATACGTGATACCGGTTACACGCCACCGGATGACAATGGATTTCCGGGAGGAAAAGCGGGGTAATCCTGCCGGTTGTACTGGTTCTGAAACACCCGCCATGAGGATAAAAAAGAGCGGAAGATATTCCGGAGGATATCCATCCGGACAACCAGTTTGATCGCCGGGGAAAATTTAGAGAGGTCGGAGGGATTATTCTTCCAGGGTCGAGATATCACCGGGATCGATACCCATCTCTTTTGCTTTCAGGACCCGGCGCATTATCTTGCCGCTGCGGGTTTTGGGCAGTTTATCGACAAACTCAATCGCCGAAGGCATCGCAATCGGGCCAAGTCCCATTCTTACATGATAAATCAACTCTGATACCAGCTTCTGGCTTGGTTCAAACCCCTGCATCAGGATCACGAATGCCTTTACCGCCTGGCCCTTGATATCATCCGGAATGCCGATAACAGCTGCTTCTGCAACTGCTTCGTGCTCCACCAGCGCTGATTCTACCTCTGCGGTCCCGAGATTATGTCCGGATACGATGATGATGTCATCAGAACGGCCAAGGATCATGATGTACCCGTCCCCATCTTTTACCGCCAGGTCACCGACCGTGTACCACTGCTTTATCTGACTCCAGTATTTCCTGTACCGCTCATCATTCCCATAGACGGCACGCATCATGGATGGCCAGGGTTCTTTCACGACAAGCAGCCCGCCCTGTCCGGGGGGGACCGGGTTTCCGTCCATGTCCACCACGTCAGCAATGACCCCGGGGATCGGAACACCGGCAAACCCGGGTTTCATCGGTTCGCCAAGGGGTGTCGTGATCATGTGCATCCCGGTCTCGGTCTGCCACCACGTGTCAAGGATCGGACACCGGTTGCCACCGATAACCCGGTAATACCACTCAAACGCCTCCGGGTTAAGCGGTTCGCCGACCGAACCGATGATCCGGAGTGAACTGAGGTTATACTTATTCGGCCATTCCTCACCGACCCTCATGAACATCCTGATTGCCGTCGGTGCCGTGTAGAAGATGGTAACCCCGAGTTCCTCGATGATATCCCACCAGACACCATAATCCGGGTAATCAGGAACGGTCTCTGTGATTACCACCGTTGCCCCGTTCAGGAGCGGTCCATAGACGATGTAACTGTGGCCGGTAATCCAGCCAGGATCAGCGGTGCACCAGTGAACATCGCTCTCCTTCATGTCAAAGATATATTTACAGGTATAGTAAGTGCCCACCATGTAGCCGCCACAGGTATGGACGATTCCTTTCGGTGAACCGGTGGTCCCGCTGGTGTACAGGATAAATAGCGGATCTTCTGAATCCATCTCTTCAGGCGGACATTCCGAACTGACACCCTCCTGCATCCCGTAGTAATCCACTTCGAGTTCAGAGTATAACTCAAGCGGGCATTTTTCCCTGCAGAGTACGATGACCCGTTCAACGCTGGGGGCATTCCGGACGGCATCATCAACGATACTCTTTAATGGAACGGTTTTTCCCCGGCGGCGTCCGACATCAGCAGTAATGACAACCTTGGCATTGGCATCCCGTATTCTTGCATTGAGCGCTTCTGATCCGAATCCCGCATAGACTATTGAATGTACCGCACCGATCCGTGCACATGCAAGGATGGCTACGACATGTTCCGGAACAAAGGGCATATAAAAGCATATCCGGTCACCCTTCTGCACCCCTATCTTCTTCAGGGCATTGGCAAATCGCATCACCGCCCGGTACAACTGGCGGTAGGTCATTAAAACCTCACTTCCATCCTCACCACGCCAGATAAGGGCCAGTTTGTTCCGTCTTCCATTCTGAACATGCCAGTCAAGGCAGTTTGCTGTTATATTCAGGGTTGCCCCGGTAAACCATTGCCCATACGGATGGTTCCATTCACGAACCGCGTTCCAGGGCTTCATCCATTGCAGTTCCCGGGCCATCTCTTCCCAAAAAGTTTCAGGATTTTCTATAAACCGGGCATATGCCTCATTGTAATCGCCAAGATGAGAACTGGCCTTGTATGAAGGATCAGGCAAATACTTTTTTCCGTCGAGTTTTACTTCGAAATCTTCTGCCATCTTCTGACTCCTACATGATTGATCGTGTAGAATCTCCCCTGTTTACCGGTGCGGGCACCGTTAATGTGAAAAAAACAGGGATACCAGCAATCCCGGCAGGGATATGCTAAGCATTTACAATCATTGGGGGTGTTGCACTATTAAAAGCACACGATTAAACAACCAACTATGTTTGACATTGTCTGACGGCCAGTTATCACCCTAATTCGCCCATATTAGACCTTAAACTTTTGAATTCCATATTATTTGACTTATTACCCTTTGTGAGAAACATTTCAGATCTTATAAATAGGAGCGTCTGAGCATTAATGTACGACATAGTGGTGAAACATATCGCGGAGGAAAATCATGGATCGTGAGACCGAGGAATTACAGCGGATCAAGGATACCCTTTCAGGGGCACCCCACGGGATGTCAATTACCGAGCTTGCCCGTGATCTCGGACTTCACCGGACAACCATCGCAAAATACCTTGACAGTCTTCAGATGCGGGGTGAAGTGGATCTTCGGATCATGGGAACATCAAAGATATACCATCCGGTTGTCAGGATACCATCATCATCCCTGCCTCTCCTCCATTCAGGCCAGATCCTGTTTTTCTCATCCCGTTTGACGGTTCGAAGGTTCATCGGAGATTTTAAAACACTGCTCGATGGTGACGATCTTACCGGTAAAGAGATCGGCGATCCTCTGTTCAGGCCAATAATGCAGGATGATATTGCGGTATACTGCAGGAAGGCCATCACTGGCACTCCCCATGAAACCAGGATTATCATCACGGTCCGGGGACAGAAAAAACACATCCACATTCGGATCGTTCCGGTGGTGTATGAAGACGGACGACCGGGTTCTGCCCTAATCCTGACCGATGAGACTATTTGCAGGAACGCTATTGAGAAAGCCGGCATATATGCTGATGAAATCTCAGCCATTTCGGCTGAACAGAGCGAGTTTATTTTCCGTGCACGAACTGATGGTACCCTCACCTGGATGAATGATGCGTTCTGCAGACGACTTGAGCGAAACCGGGAGGATCTTCTGGGATTCCCATACGAACCGGTTGTATCCCATGACGACCTCCAGCAGCTTGAAGAGGCAAAAAGCAGGATAACGCCGGATAACCCTTCTGTTATGGTATCATTCAAGGCCATTCAGCCGGATGGCATGGTCAGTTTTGAAGAATGGATATACCGGGGAATATTCACTGGTTCGGGTGCTCTCGACGGATACATCGGAATTGGGAAGGATATCTCAAGGCTGCATCATCTTGAGGAGCAACTTCAGACATACCATGCAAATTTTGAGTCACTCGTGAAACAGAGAACCCGGGAAATGCGAAAAGCAAACCAGGATTTAATGGCCGAGATTGCAAGACGGGAGAAAATTGAACGGGAACTGCTCATCATCCAGTTTGTCTTTCATAATGCATCAGACTCAATTATCCTCTTTGAACAAAGCGGCCGGGTATGGCGGGCGAATGAAACCGCAGATCACCTTCTCGGGTATACCACCGATGAGATCAGAGACCTGACGGTTTATGACGTCAATCCTGAGATTAACCAGAAAATCTGGGATGAAATGTGGCAGGAAGAGAACAGGGCAAAGGAATCCACCAGGGCTACATCAGTTCACCGACGTAAGGATGGAACAATCATACCGGTTGAATTGTCACGAAAATTTATCAGTGCGGGAAATATCACCCTTTTTTGTTCGATTGCACGGCAGATCATGGACCCGAAATGACGTACATTCTCATGAATCCCTGATCCATACGGTTATCCGATCTGACATACCAGATCATCAATATCCGGGAGAGCAATGACCCGCATCCTGATTGTTGACGATGAACCTAATCTCCTTGACGTTGAAGCCCAAATCCTGAGTAAGAAGTACGGATTTGAGATTGAAACGGCAAGTTCAGGGATGGAAGCCCTGGAAAAATACCGGTCATCCGGCTTTGATGCAATAATATCAGATGTATCAATGCCTGAAATGGACGGGCTCTCCCTGCTCAAGGAAATCAGAAGGCTCGATCAGAATATTCCTTTTATCATTTTCACCATAAAAGGCCGGGAAGAAGTTGCTATTGAAGCATTGAACCAGGGTGCTAACTTTTATGTCCAGAAGGAGGAAACCCCGCATGTTGCGTTTGCAGAACTCGCACATAAAACCATCAAATCGGTTGATCTCGTCAGGGCAGAACGAAACCTCAGAATTCAGCGTGACCTGGCGATATCATGTGCAAATGCAAAAAGCATGAGGGAAATCCTTGAGCACTGTGGCATTGCAGTAACGAGTGCCTCAGGTCTTGATGCATCAGCATTCTACCTCATGGATGAAGGAAACCTGAACCTTTCCTATTCAGACGGGTTCAATACCGGTTATATGGAACCGGCGATACAGGGAGAACTGACCCCGCTTCTTTACTCGGTAATGAAAAATAATGAAGCGGTTTTCTCTGATGAGGGAAAGATCCGGGCAACCCACCCGTTACTTCACGAAGAGGAGGGAACACTCTCGGACGCAATCATCCCAATCTGTCATCACGGGCGGGAAGTCGGTCTCGTCCATCTTGCATCACACACCCGTGACCGGGTATTAAGCCAGTCTTACCAGGAGTATGTCACAGATGTGATCGTGCAAATTGCAGGTCACATTGCGGATAGACAAGCAGAAGAAGCCCTTTATGAAAGTGAACGGAAACTGGATGCATTGATCCGTAATCTCCCGGGAATCGTGTACATCGGGGCATTTGATCCTGACCGGACAATGGAGTTTGTCAGTAACGGGTGTGAAGTCCTCACCGGGTACCAGGCCGATGAACTGATCCATAACCGGGTCATCTCATACGGATTATTGATTCACCCGACGGATGCTCCCAAGATCCATGAGGTGATCAGTCGTGCGGTTTCACGGCATGTTCAATTCAGGGTCCAGTACCGTGTCCTGACAAAGGACGGAAAATACCGGTGGGCATCAGAACAGGGAACCGGGGTGTATGATGACGCCGGTAACCCGATCGGGATTGAAGGGTTCATTATCGATATCACCAGGCAGAAAATCCTGGATGACCAGGTAAAAACCACCCAGAACCGTTTGAACCTGCTATTTGCACATATGAACGCCGGATGTGCAATTTTCTCGCACAATGGATCAGGTACGGAGTACCAACTTGTCGACATGAACAGTGCCGCTGAACAGATAGAGAAGCGAAAAAAAGAGGAACTCATCGGAAAAACGGTATCTGAATATTTCAAGGATGAAACAGCGGATCCTATCAGAGATGCATTCTCAAGCATTATTACCGATCATCAGCCACGCAGCCTGAAGCAGATACCCTATGAGACGGGGCGTGGCAGAATTTGGATCGACCTGTACCTGTTCATCTCTAAAACCCACAAACGGGAAGTCTTCGTGATCTATTCAAATATAACCGACCGGGTGGAAGATGAAGAACGCATTATTACTTCCCTTCATGAAAAAGAAACTCTTTTAAAAGAAGTACATCACCGGGTGAAGAACAACCTTCAGATCATCTCCGGTATCCTGAAACTCCAGTCGTACCGGACCACCGATCAGGATGCACAGAATATCATTCAGGAATGTCGCAACCAGGTTTATTCAATGGCATCCATCCATGAACTGCTGTACAACTCAAAGGATATCGGGAAGATCAGGGTTAGTGACTATGTTGAGCAACTGCTCGATCACCTCAAACAGGAATACGGAGCGGCAACTTCCCGGATAACCTTTATTCACGACGTTGACCGGAAGATCGTCCTTGATATTGAACGATGTATTCCTTGCGGTCTGATATTGAATGAATTGATAACCAATGCAGTCAAATATGCCTTTGAACCTGGTTGTGTGGGTGAGGTCAGGGTCTCTTTCAGGAAGCTGGATCAGATGTTTGAGATGAGGGTCACAGACAACGGAAAGGGCTTCCCAAAGGATTTCGACGTCTCAAAAACTAAAACCCTTGGTACCGAATTGATCGTGCGACTAACCAGGCAGTTAAAGGGAAAGATCCATCTTGGTCCCGGTCCGGGAACAGATGTCGTGGTGGTCTTTCCGGACAAACCAGCAGGGGGGATAACAGGCAATGAATAAACGAAAAATTCTCATCGTCGAAGATGAAGCTGTCACCTCGGTGATGCTTGAGAAGACGCTCAAGGATCTCGGATACGAAGTGGTTGGAAGTGCCTTTGACGGTACCGAGGCTATTGATCTTGCAAAAGACAAGAGACCGGATCTCATCCTGATGGATATCAGGATACAGGGCGACATGGACGGTATTGAAACTGCCAAGCGGATATACCAGCAATATAACATCCCAATCATCTACCTTACGGCTCATTCTGATGATGATACCATCAAACGGGCAGTTGAGTCAGGTCCCTTCGGTTACCTGATCAAGCCCTTCAAGGAACGGGAACTCTATAGCAACATCGAGATGGTGATCCACAAAAACAAACTCTACCGGACTACGACCACTCAGCGGCCATCAGAGGAGAAGGAAAAACAAGAGGAGCCTTTGGCAAAGCCTGTTCAGACCACCCCAAAACCGGTCGACATCAGGATGGGCATTCTTGCCGTCCAGGCTCTTCCGCACCCGGTCATTCTCTTTAATGCATCTGGAACGGTGGTTTACAATAATCCGGCGATGCGTGGTTTCATCAAGGCAATTGCCGGGCATGAGTCATCACTCGCAACCATCGAGGATCTCCCTGAAATTTTCAGAAAATTATGGACAAATGGCAGGGAACGGTTTAAAGAGGGAAAACCATTCTCCATCACCGGGCCAATCATGATCAGGGGAGCACAGAAACGATACCGGTTCGACATGATCCCACTCCTGGAGAAAGGAAATCTCCAGTTTATCACCTCATCCGTTCTCCCGGAGGGGCCAGTAGAAAGTTGTGCCATGCCAAAAGGCAACCTGCTTGATGAGGTTATCATGGACGTCAAGGAGATTGGATTCCTTGCATCGACACAGGAAACGTACAGGATGCATAAAATCTCCATCCGGGCAGGAGAATCGGTGCGGATTCTTGAACAACTCAGGAATATCTCATACCCGGAAGGAGGAAAAGAGAAAAATCAGGGTCAGATGGTAATCGGGTAATCATTCAGGATGATTGCAGGAAGACGCATCCTGATATGGAATGAAGAGACCGGATATATCTCCTGAAGTATCACAAGGGAACAGCGATCAAGATTGGCGGAAAAATCCCTGTCGAAATTTACTTCGGCCTCCTTGTAAAAGGACAATATCTTTTGTGGTGCATCGATGGAATCATCTCCGACGATTCCTTTTCCAAACCGATCACCGATCTCAAACGGCATAGGGAGTTCTGCCCCGTCAAACCAGAGGAGACATTTATCCACCTCAATTGGTCCTTTCCCAATCGAGATGTAATGAAACTCCACATCGATGAACCTTCCCGGGTCTGATGAGAGTGTAATCAGATTGTACAGGTAGTCCAGGAAAAGGCGTTTGTTTGAGTGAAGTTCTCCCAGGATTGCCTCCTTTCCAAGTCTACGTGCCATATCAGGAAATGATTCTTCATGGTCCAGCATCTGGAGAAACATCTCCTGCTGGCTGATGTGATGCTGGATGACCTGAAGGTTCCGGTACTGCTGATGAAGATCCAGACCACCTCCCCTGGCTGATCCATTAACCATATTCAACAATTCGGATGGCTGTTGATATATGGGTTCTTACTAATGGTGCTACCATGCCTGAAACCGAAACCTGCCTGAACTTAAGATATATAGCAGAATGGAGTTTATTATAAAAATCAGGTGAAATCGACCTCATCGAGGAAGGGAAGCAGGGCTGTTATCAGGGAATGATCTTTATACCTGCCACAACTGACGATAGTCACCTCGAGTGGTACTGATGCCAGGGCTTCATCAAAAACCGGATTCATCTCCCGTTGAAATGAGAGAAACGCTGATACCGGAATAAAGGGACGTTCATGCTCGGGAAAAGCGGCATAATCCGTCATATCCTTCTCATAGGTTGAGTTTCTGGCGAGTTCCTCTTCAAAATACAGGATGATAACTGCATCCCCTTGTTCCTCCATCAGTTCAAGATCCCTGATATCCACTACAATACCCGGAACGAGCGCCTCCGCAGAGGTAAACCGGGGCTGATAATTCCTCTTCATCCGATACCCTGGGTATGAATTGCTTCGATTACCCGTTCAAGGACTTCCCTGCGTTTTTTCGATTCTTTCCTGATGTCACGAAGGGTTTGGATCATCTCTTCCTGAAGCCGGATCGTCTGCTGTTGAAGCTTGATCATCTCCTTAAGGTATTCAAGACCCAGCTCGCTCCGGTGAAACATCTCTTTCTGAAAGTCACCAAAATGAGCTTCAAATCCATTGAATGCCTTCATACATGCCTGCTCTTCGACATCCAGCGAGGTGACCTCAATCAGGGGTTCTTCACGGGCGTGGAGAGCCTCCGTAAAAGAAGTCAACTCTTCCTCATCACCCTCGGCAATGATCCTGACCTGCCCTGACGGAAGATTTTCGGCATAACCGGAAACACCGTACCTGTTCGCCATCAGCCGGGCATATCCCCGATACCCTACCCGCTGGACACGACCAGATACCAGAATATGTAATCGTTTATGCATATGCAACGACGTTCTGCTTAAGGCTGGGACGGACGAGGGAATAGGTCTTTCGAAACCCGGGTACCGGATAAAGGGGGCAGATGCGTCCTGCCGGCATCCCGGAATCAGGAAATGATGTCAATCTCAACCGCTGCCACCGGCTGATCAAGATCAAACCCATTCAGAACGGCAGGATGAATCTCTCCAAAGACTCCGATCACGGTTCCATCCACGATAATATCAGCCCGTCTCCCGGCAATGAACGCAGGATCTGATGATTCCCTGAGATCGTATGCAAGATCGAGTTCCCGGAGAACCGCATCCGCCGTTGCATACGCTTCTGAGAAATCTGCTCCCGGATGGGTGGAAGCAAGGGCAAGGGCACGGAGGGTGAGGGGTGACCCATCGATTACCCGGACAATATCACCGGTATGGAAGATCTTCTGGGGGAGTTCCCGCATCTTGTTAAACCTGATCAGGTCCAGAAGCATCGGAAGAATACTGGTTCTGACCAGGGTCTGTTCCTCGCTGATAGGGTGCAGTACCCTGAGAACAGTTTTCTCTTCAGGCCGCTGCATCTGGCGGTACTGAATGGCATCGCTGGTCAGGGTAAGCGGCATGACCTCGACATATCCAAGGCCTGTTGCAATCTCGCGTATTATCCTGGCTTTTGTCATCACCGGGTGTTCCTTCCCAAGGGAAAATGT
Source organism: uncultured Methanospirillum sp. (assembly GCA_964637135.1). Taxonomy (GTDB): domain Archaea; phylum Halobacteriota; class Methanomicrobia; order Methanomicrobiales; family Methanospirillaceae; genus Methanospirillum. Next base: position 57,384 of record CAZWTX010000012.1, read on the forward strand.
CTGGGGAACAGTGCCGGAAATCCGGTTATACCCGTATGCAATCGCAACATCCTCGTAGATATCCCAGTCATGCATGATGTCAGCACGGTAACAGGGAACGATGACCTCAATGAGGTCATCCCCTGTTGTCTCCGCACCATACCGCATTTTCCTGAGAAGCGCAGCCATCTCCGTGCCATTCAGGTCCAGCCCGATAAGCCGGTTTGCGGCAGAAACTGATATATCCCTCACGGAAGGCTGTAGATCGGGCATCATCAGGCCATCAACGAGGACCGTCTCGCATCTCCCTCCGGCTGTAATCAATGCCGTGGTGAGCACCTTAAGGGCAGTCTGGACCGCCCGGGGGTCAGTCCCCGTTACATCGAGGAGGAGATTCGTAGTCTGCCCGGTGACCCGGGTCAGTTCCCCGTTGATGATCGGCGGGAACGAGAGTACCTGTCCCCCTGCATCCTCTATCAGGGGCATTACCGGCTTACCTGAGACAATATGAGCATAATCCCTGCCTTTCGGATGCATCTCAAGAATGCGGGCAAGCGTCATCTCCTCGGAGAAGTCAAGCGGAACAAAAGAACGGGTGAGGGGTGCTCCATAGTACCGGAACGGAGGAGTTACCCGGTCGAGATCATGGATCCCGATTGCCACCTTTGCCCGTCCCCTGCCGACCACCCAGTGAAGGGCTTCCTGTATCTCCATGAGGCTGGTGATCATCTCATCATCAAGCCTGATGTCACGGATAACGGCCGAACCGAGGTACGGACGAATCTCTATCAGGGCTGGATCCACGGAAAAACTTATCCCGGACGGGACAGTGACATATCGTTCCTCACCTTCCTCAAGCCCGAGGAATCCACGCATTGCCCTGGCTACCCCCTCGGTCGAGTAGAGATCCACCCGTGACGGGAAGAACTCGACATCCACCCCGTCATCGAGAATCCGCTCGACTTCAGAACCGATCATCGGGAGGTTATCCATGATCGTCTGCCGGTCGGTACCTGACAGTCGTTCAAGGTATTTATACGGGAGATGAACAACCGGCATCAGTATCTCCCTCCGGTGGTAACCGGTGTTTTCCTGACCCAGTCGATATCACTCTGGCACAGACCCCTGATATCATTCAGGGCCATCTTCAGCATGGCAACCCTGCTTGCCCCGAGTCCCCAGGCGAGCACCGGGCAGGTAATCCCCCATGGTGCGGTAACTTCCTCACGGAATATACCGGCGCCTCCCAACTCCACCCAGCCAAGCCCTTCGATATAGACTTCCGGCTCAACGCTCGGTTCAGTATACGGGAAATATCCTGGCCTGAACCTGACCTCTTCGAATCCCATCCGGTGATAAAATTCCCTGAGATACCCGAGCAGGTGCCGGAATGTGAGACCGTCATCCATCACGATCCCCTCGAGTTGCTCAAACTCGGGCAGGTGGGTTGAATCAATCGTTTCACGGCGGTACGCCCGTCCCACACAGAAGAGTTTCTGTGGGGGTTTTGGGTTTTCTGCGAGATGACGGATCGTCAGGGACGTGGTATGCGTCCGCAGAACTGTACTCCGTGCCTTTTCGGGATCCCATCTCCCCCCCCAGCCCGTAGACGAGGTATTCCCCCCGTGTTCATGGATGTCACGGATTGCCTCCCATCCGTGGGGAATCTCTGACCGGCCTGCAAGATGGAAGGTATCCTGCATCTCCCGTGCAGGATGATCCTGAGGCTGGAAGAGGGCATCAAAGTTCCAGAACGAGGACTGCACAACCGGGCCATATAGTTCGGTAAACCCCATCTGAAGGAAGATATTACGCATTTCATCGATAAGACGCTGGTACGGGTGAATCTTTCCAGGGTACACCGGACGGGGTTTCTTTGAGATATCATACCGGCGAAGGGAGAGATCCTTCCACGCTCCCGACGATATCTGGTCGCTGGTAAGGGTTCCGGTCTCCTCGGTGAGATCAAGACCTGCATGGGCGAAGCGTTTTCCATCCTCCGTGATGCTGATGAGATACGATATCACCTCGTTTTCAATGAAAAGCCCCCGTTTTATCAGTTCTTTTTTGATATCCGGTGAGACGGAGGCGGGTTGCCGTAACCCCGACTCTATGGGTGATTCCGGGGCATCTCCTGTTTTGATGACCAGTCCATTCTCAATGCTAACCCAGCCAAGGCGCTTCATCCACCCGATTCCGATTTTTGCGAGCGGGTGCTTATTCAGGTCACTGACGCTTATTGAACCTGAAAAACTATTGTAGACCTGTCGTTCGGGAAGTCCTGCGTCCAGGTACTGCTTTCCCTCATCTGTTGGAACAAGCGATACGGTTGCCGAACGAACAGTCGTCGCAAGGTTTTTTTCCGAGAGCAATCCCGCATACTGGATGACTGCTTCAGGAGATCGCTCCAGTTTTTCTCCCAGTTCTTCAGGTGTTCCGGTATTTGCGGCTGCAAGCACCATCAGGAGCCGCTTCTCATTCAGTGTCAGTTGCATCTTGATTCAGTCAGTTTTTTTGTGTTTTCAGTCAGCAGTTCATTGTGCAGATGTACCTGGTCGACGTGAGCAAATCCCTGCCATCAGGAAGGATTCACTAGGATTCCGGACAACCGGATACCTGTCATCGGGACCGTACGTTCTCTCATATATGTAAAAACAAGGGGCCCGGTTTTCCAGACCCCTATCTAAACAAGAAGAATGAACCAGAGAAGAACCGGGAGAAAAATCCCGCAATAATCATGATATCCCAATAGCTGTTACCGGGCTGTATTATTAATACGATGGGATGATACCGGCGCTCTTTACCGGGATCCGGAACGAATCTCATCTGCCGCGCAATCCATTTTCTCCCTGAAACTCACCAGAAAAGAGATAACACGGTCAGCGGTGGCTTTTTTACAATGACCGCAGAGGAGTTCTCCTGACCGGCACTGCCGACAGAGATCTTCAAGCTCCCCGTCATCGGCGATCATGTGGAAGAGATTCAGCAGGTATACCGGGCACTTATCCGGTTCGCCACCAAGGCTCTTTTGTTCTTCGAGGGTCATCCGTCCCCCGGTCAGGGCAGCCATAATCTTCTTTCTGACCACCTTCTCACCTTCATGGAACCCGATGATGCTCTCCGGTACACTGGATGACATCTTTCCTCCGGTCAGGCCTGGCATGAACCGGTGAAACGTTGCTGATGGGGTAATAAAACCATACCCCCCTGAACTCCGCTCTATCGCTCTGACCACTCCCGAAACCGTATCATGGGTAACGCCGGTGACATCGATATGCCCTTCGTACCGTTTTGAGCCGGGGAAAGCCCGGGCAACTGCCTTCATTGCCTCTTCAGGCGCCTCTTTAGATCGGATACTGATACATGTTTCCCGGTCTTCAACCGTAAACATCCGGAGTTTGTGGGCAACACCGCGGGTCAGGCGGATATGAGGATCCTGATCCAGTCCGACCGGGACAACCGTAGGTGCAGGATCTTCTTCGACCTGTGGATGAAGAATATCGGCAACCTGGGTCAGGATTGAAAAAGCATGACCTATGTCGGTATCAGGGGTGAACCCGTAGATTGCAGTGAGCTCTGAAAAGTTAACCTTGTTTGAGGCTTCAAAGGCAAGATCCTGGACTGTCCGGTTCTCACTCTGGTAGTATGTCTTCCCCGTGAACCCCAGGGCATACAGGCAGGAGAGGTATTCAACTCCGTACGTCTCACAATCATCCCATGAGATGTTCCTGACAGCATGAGCTTCCCGGTCAGCCATGCAGATATGGGCACTGCCACCCTGCATCACATGCCAGACCACTTCTTTCATCACCATCAGGTGTCCAAGATGGGGATGGCCTGATGGCATGAACCCGGTCATGACATGAAAAGGATCATGATTCCTGATGGCACGGGCTATCTTTTCGTAATCACGGTGTCCGAAGACAATACCACGACGCATGAAATACGGAACCTCGGGAAGGAGTGAGGTTATAGGATCCAACCGCTCGATCCCGAACTCCTCGTGAAGACGTTCGATATCGATCGACTGGTCTGATGACCATGGGTTGATTGACGATGAGTCCATTTCCTCTGCCTGGATTGCTGGTATCAGAGTTTGATTCTTGCAAACTCAATATACGCGATGCCCTCAAGATGTATGCAGGCAAATAGCATCTTCTTTTTGACACTATGTGCCATCCGGACCGATCGGGAGACACCATTCATCAGGAGGGTGCTGTCCGGGGCAATCGCCTGGACGAGCATTTCTGAGTGTATCTTACGGCCTGAATACACCCGGAAATGATGACCGAATTTATACCCGGTTTTCGGGATGTAATATAATGAACGCAGGTGCCGGTACACCTGGAGTTTCTGATCCAGTTCAGCATCAGATTCCTGGATAAGAGACCGGTATTGTTCCATGGGAACAACTGATTCCCCGGTACGAACCTGCAGGAATCCTTCCTCCATCAGGTAGATACCTTCTATCGTGGAGAGGATGAGCCGGGTGTCATCAAACCGTTTTCCGTAAAAGGCCAGGTCATACCCCGATTCCTTCTCTGCCGGGATAATTACCGACCTGCTTGCAAGCAGACCGGTGATCGGGGAGAGCGGGACGGCGTCATCGATCTCCATGAGCCGGTTCATCTTGATCTCATAATATGTCAGTTCAAACTCATCGTCCACCACGGCAAGGATATGCTGTTTGCGCATATTCGCCGTTGTCTGCACTTCCTGACGGAGCTTTGAGAAATCAATCGGATCACGCTCGGAGAGAACACGGACCATGTACTGGGACTCGCCTTTTCCCGGCTTTTCTCCCCGTCTGAATACACGAAAGTCGTGTGGGCCGGTCTGCACGACATACCCTCGTTCCCTGAGATCCTGGTACACAAGGAATGAACGAAGAAACCGGGAATCCTCGGAGAAATATCCGAGAAGGGATTCAAAATCAAGAGTTGGTATTTCAATCCGGCCACGGTAAACAAGATATAGCGCCTCTACCGGAGAAAGACGCAGTCCATCCTTTTGCGGCCTTCCGAATCCGCTCTGTTCGTAGAGGGAATACCCCTCCGGACCAAGCAGAACCTTCCCGTCTTCGATCCTTGCCTTCACTTCATATACATGGTACCGGTGAGAGAAAAAACAAAGCCTCACGGGTTTGGATCCAGCAGTCAGAGGAATAAACCTCATGATGATATATCATGAAGAGGACTACAAAAAGTATCTCGTAGAGCAACAACACGAAACAAGGATTCTCCCACCGATCCCTCGCGACCTCCTGCAGACCGGAGTTGCGGGAATCCTGCCCCGGGGAGCAGTCTGATGTATCCAGCCGCACAATATTAAGTATGGCCTGAATCCAGGTACCCCTCGGAACGACCATAGGTAACCGGTGAACGTGATGCCTCCAGGGAACGGGGGGACGCCACCGGCAACCCGAACGCGGGAGGGTCAATCCGCCCGTCTGATGCGTTCTGATCACGACTGGGGCATGTGCGAACGGGTACAGAATTCCTGCCCCCCATACTGTTACGACCAAATTCGTCAGAAATAGCCCCTAAATCCCAAATTTCTTCGAAATATCGCCAGAAACCCCGGACTCCCGGGCCGTATCCGGGCATGAACCCGGGAAAAAACACCGGACCCAGATCAAAAGGATATAAAGGAGTTATGCCAATCTAATAATGATACTTCGCTTGCCCCCCGGAGTATGCCACATATTCCCGGTGACATCACTGATGTAAATAACACCGGAATCATGTGTTTTCGCGGGGTTGTTCGGAGGACATGAATGAACGCACGATTTGCAGTAGTCATGATGGTGCTCGTTGCACTTGCAATCATGGCCCTGCCGGCATCTGCCGCTATCAACAAGATCAACCAGGGTGGAGAAGT
>CAZWTX010000013.1:0-2095 GCA_964637135.1 uncultured Methanospirillum sp.
GGGGACCGGGCCTCTGATCTCATCGCACAAAACCCGGGAATGGCAGGCAGGTTTGCCATGGCCCTCTACAAGACCGGTGATTACTACCGGGCGAGGATTGCTCTCTCTGTCTACCTTGATGAACTCAGGGAGAAAGCCCCGTTATTCAGGTATATCTTTCCGGTCAGGACATACCATGACCCCGGGCAGCTCATCGAAGAAGAAGAGTACAACGCGGCAACCTACCTCATGGCTGTCAGCGGTTTTTCCGATGATGACGAAGGCAGGCAGGGGCAGATCTCCGGAACAATGATCCAGCAGATCCTCACCAGAAAACCGGATCATGCTTACGCCCATGCCGCCCTCTCGGTCAGGAAGATCATGGATAAGGATACTGCCGGTGCCATTGCCTCAATCGACCAGGCTCTCGCCATAGAATCTGACAACCCCCGGTTCCAGGTTGCCAAGGCCTTCTTCCTGGCAAAAGAGAACCCCGAACAGGCGATGGCGATGATAGCAGGAGTCCTCCATGAACACCCGGCCCACCAGGGTGCCCTCTTCGGCCAGATCCTCCTTCTCAACCAGGCTGGCCAAAGAGATGAAGCCATCAGGAACCTCCGCCGGCTTGCAAAGAAATATCCTGAACTCCATGAGGCATTCAGGGATATGATCACCGGGGAAGGGAAACGACGGGAGCCGACCGAACTCCGCCACATATCAGAAGTCACCGGAGAAGACGGGATCAAACGATACGTCCCTGATAAGTAAGTCAGGGTTCCGGCCGGCTGATCGCGAGGACAGTCAGGTCATCAGAGACCGCACCTGACCCGCCATAGGCAGTCGCGATTCCGGTCACCTCCCTGACGGTCTCCGCGGGGTCAGGGGGATCCATCGCAGCCAGTCCGGAGACCAGCCCGTCGAGACCGAGCATTTCCCCCTCCTCCCCGCACTCGGTTACCCCGTCGGTGATCAGGATCAGTTCCTCTCCGTCAGCAAGGGTGAACGTATCCTCCCGGTAGGTATTCTCCTCGAAGGTTCCTGCCGGGATATCTGCAAAGACCGGGACCAGTACCGCTCCCTGCCGGGACCGGATAACCGGCGGCAGGTGGCCGGCATTCGCATATCTTACCTCCCAGGTACCGGTATTCACCACCCCGAAGAAGATCGTTACAAACTGGACCTCCCGCATGCTCCGGATCAGTCCCTGGTTCACGAACCCAAGAACCTCTGAGGGGGAGGAGGAATACTCGAGGGCATTTCTGATCAGGGTCACCGCCGATGCCATCACGAAGGCAGCACTCACTCCTTTCCCGGCGACATCACCGATACAGAAGTAGAAGGAGGACTCGGATACCCGGCCGTAATCATAGAAGTCTCCCCCGACCTCTATCATCGGGATCAGCGTCGCAGCAACCCGTGCCTGGCCGGGATCGAGCGGTGCCTCCGGCAGGTACTGTTCCTGGATCTCCCTCGCTGCCTGGATCTGACCTTCCAGCCGGGCTGCCCGTGTCTGCTGTTCCTTATCGGAAAGAACATTCTGGAAGATGAACGTGAACAGGGCCATCCCGACGGCGATCACGAATACTTCCAGGAAAGCCAGGTCGATAGCAGGGAGTATCCGGGAGATGGCTTCAGGATAGAAGAGGATCTCCAACAGTTCGTCCATTCCGACCAGGAGAACGCCGAGAACAAGGGCAGGGATGACCCTGATCAGCCTTTTCCCGTTCAGGAGAAAGACGAGACCGCAGATGAATCCGTCCAGCAGTTCGGTCAGGATGACCACCGGGGCAGGACCTTGTCCGGAGAGGGTCTGCAGCCCCATGCCGACCACAGCCGCCCCGGCTCCTGCGAGGGGACCGGCAAGAAGCCCGGCCATGATCGGGCCAATCTTGCGGATACTGATGAACATCTCATCGGTCTCTACCCCGCTGACAAACCCGAAGAAATACAGGATACCAAAAAGAACCGCGATAAACAGGATATACCGCGAGGTTCCGGTCGTGCCGGTGAAGAGGCGGTACTGTTTCGTTCTCGTGAGGAGGTATGCCACCAGGCAGACGGTTGCCATCTTCTCGAGAAGGTCTCCGAGGAGAGTTGATTCTATCAGCATAGAGGA
>CAZWTX010000013.1:2195-59919 GCA_964637135.1 uncultured Methanospirillum sp.
CAGATTGCATGCCGGAAAATATGATGATACCCTATCGATCTCATGGCATCAGAACCGCAATCCCTGCAAGGATTCCAGCTGGAACCCCTGTTCTATCTGATTTTTTAATATCCCCTCCAATGGACTGATTCCCGGATTTCCGGCATTCACCGGGAGGTCTCCCTGAAGACCTTACAGACGGTCCGGCCGGTACCCTCGACATACTTTTGCACGGGTTTTCGGACATAATTTGGAATTTGGGAGAGATATCCGGGAAATTTAGGGAGTGAGACACCCCCTTTCGGATCCCCCCGGTCAATACTGGTATGCCCCTCAGGTCAGGGGCAGGAGTCCCGCAATGGGAGACTTTGTAACAACCGGAACCACCAAAGCAGCAGCGAGAGAACTTGCCGTTCCTATCGCTGACATGAGCAGTTTTCAGAGCATCATCCAGAATATCCTGGACACAAATCCGTGGGGATGTACCCCATACCTGTCAGCCGGGATCAGCCAGCCGGGGGTTGCCCGGACAAAGGAGTCTTATTCCGGGAAGGTCGTCTACCAGGACGCAGAGGCCAAGGTGATCGGGACCGTCACGATCCGGGCACCGGCATCGGCTGCCTTCGGAACCTGTGTAAACGCCGTTCTTGCCGATACGGCACTTGAAACCGCCATGGGAGGAACAGCCGCCCATGACGCATCAGGGGACAAGTTCAATTCCACCCTCCGTTGCCATAGCCCGGACGGGGAACTCTACTACGTGACGTTCTCACGCGAAAGGGTACGGATATCCTCCTTTGAGTCAGATGATGTGAGAACCGGTCTTGAATCCTGGGCTGATACCATACCGGCACTGGCGTAAAGCAGTCGGAATCGCCAGTATCCTGAAGGATCTCTCGATTCTTTGTGTTCTCGCCCTGGGAATCGGAACAGCCGGGCTGGTGCCTGCCGATCAGGTCTCTTCCTCCTGGGAGGCAGACGGCATGATCGCGGACCGGTGTATCCTCACTGAACCGGGTCATATCATCTCAGGCAGCCTGCTCACCTCAGGTCAAGCCAGGATGGACCGGGATATTCCCGGCAGGTCGGTATCAGATCTCCTCGTGGTAACCGGTTCAGGGCCGGTTCTCATCGACCGGGAGGCAACCCATATGGAACCGGGCCGGGGAGGCGGATCGGCCTGTCTCTTCGGGAACGGATCAGGATACCCGGAATCCATTGGGGCAGGAATGTCAGGAATATTCAGAAACGGAACCGTCATCACCGGCTACGATCTCTCCCGGGGTCTGTCATCCCAGATCTCCTTCAACGGGTCAGGGATGATGAATCTCCACCATGAGAGCGGATATAACCGGTCAGTGTCAGGACGAACCTTCCTCTCCGGGAATATATCAGGTATGGAATACCTCTTCTTCCCAGGATAAGGGAATCCCTTTTTTCAAACCAGCGGCGATCCAGGAAAAACGGGAGGTTTTTCCTCCCGGCATGAGAGTATTGTGGGATGGTTCAGGAGAATATTGCCCTGGAAAAATTCAGTGTCATCGGGATCAGCATCAGGACATCAAACAAGGAGGCATTAACCGATCTCCCAAAGGTATGGGAGCGGTTCTTTTCTGAAGCGATCATGGAGAAAATCCCCGGACGCCTGAATTCCGACATCATTGCTGTATATACCCAATATGAAGGAGATCATACGAACCCGTACACGTTCATTCTTGGCTGCGAGGTCAGTCAGACAGGACCCGTTCCCGAAGGAATGCAATCAGTGACCATTCCCCCTGCCCGGTATACCGTATTCCCGGTCACGGGAAGTATTCCCGGGGGAGTCGCGGAAACCTGGTACACGATCTGGAATGATTCGGTCGGGAAGAAACGGGCATACATTGCAGATTTTGAACGGTACCGGTTCTTGTCCGGAAATGCACAACCCCCTGATGTGAAGATCTATATCGGAACCACCTGAACCCCCCGGGCAGGCAGGATCATCCTGCCTTTCATGATACGCTCTCCGGATCAATCTCCTGACAGGAGAGTGGGTGTTTCCCGGATACACCCTCACCGGCTCGCGCCGCAGGAAATCTGCCCGGAATAAAAATTTTCATGACGACGACTGATTCCTTTTTGCAGGATAATATTCCTTCTGGCACGGGACGGGATAATCACCGGGATCAGGATCATGGTTAAAAAGAGGCCATCCGTGGCAAGCATTCCGGAAAAATTGGGCATTATAGGATTAATTTTGGATTCAAGCGCCTTAATGCAGGTTTTTCTGTCATCAGAGAGGGTATCAGGAAGAACATGACTGATCTCTGAAGGGAAACACCCGCCAGGTTAATTAGGCCGGTTAATTTCAGATTTCGAGCCGGAGATATTGAGGCGGGAAGAACTATCCGGGAAATAGCCTTTATTTTGAATTTTAAGGAAATGCTTCTATTTATTAGATCATATCTAATTCGAAACATATAAGGTTCAGAATACTCACCCATCTATTGTATCATTGGATGTGGGGTTATCCATGAACATACGAGATCTCGTCATCATCATCGCAGGGCTTTTTTTCGCCCTGAACGTGATGAGTTTCTGTACCGTCGCCGGGAATCTCACAGACACCCGATCGCCTATCGATGCGGAGGATTCTGGAGATACCGGACCGGTCAGTGAAGAAACCGGACGGGTGACAGAGGGTACGGATTTGCAGTCAGAACCGTATAACCTGATCATCGGACTTGTCCTCCATGGCATGCATCATGCGGTGGAACACTCAATCGAGGATACAGACCCGGAAGCGGGCAATCCCTGAGAACACGGCTCTCCAACCATGGGGAGCATTGCAGACCTGGATCTGCATATCTTATTTTATCAGGTAACCGTCCCGTCAATCCTGGGAGTATGATACCTTCTCATGTTCTGGTATCCTGAAAACCGGATGACTGATCACGAGCCGGAATGAGAATCCTGGTTGCCCGGATCGGTGAACCTTACCTTGGGGGCGATATATATAGATCATTTTATTGTTTCACGAAATATATATCTCGGCATACCAACGGGGGAGTCCAATGAGAAACGGGGGTAAATATTACCAGGGTATCCTGTTCTGTATCCTCTTATCAGTGTTCATCGTTCCAATAACCGGGAGTCTTATTCCTGGTGAACCGGAATCAACCGGAATTTTTACCGGGATTGTTGAATCAGGAACAGATATAGCAGACATATCCGCCATTGCTGCCTGGAAAGAGAATCTAAGCGATACAGACCGGAAGATCTCGTCAGATCTGCTCATGCTCATCAGCAGCCCGGAGAACCTGCCGGCCGGTATGGATACCGGGAGCCTGAAATTATCATTGAAGGAAGATGGTGTTCTCGGATACTCATCCGGAGAGGAGGGTGTTTCCACAGGGTCTGTGGAGAACGTGTATGTATACATCAATCTCTTCCCGGGGAATGCGACCACGATAGCCGACCCCCTGGTCACCTCGGTTGCTGCGAGAGACGAAGAGAACCATATCATGGCTGCCTGGGTTCCCCTGTCAAATATCACGGCTATCAGCCGGTTGCCAGAAGTCCGGCTGATCACCCCGGTTTATCCGGCCGTCACAAACACGGGATCCGTGACGTCCGAAGGGGATGCTATCCATATGGCTGATCAGACCCGGGTGCTTCCCGGCGGGATCAACGGGACCGGGATCACGGTAGGGGTCATCTCAGACGGTGTTGACAGCCGGAACAGTTCGATTGCCACAGGAGATCTTCCGGCTGATTTCCGGGTGCTCTCCAATGATCAGGGAGGGGATGAAGGGACCGCAATGGGAGAGATCGTCTACGATCTCGCCCCGGGAAGCGATCTCATCTTTGCCGATATGGCATCAGATCAGATCTCCTTTGCCCGGCACATGAAAGATCTCTCTGAAGCCGGCTGCCAGGTCATCGTGGACGATATCTACTATCCTGATGAACCGGCCTTCGAGGACGGAATCATCGCACAGGCAGCTGATATCCTCTATTACCGGAACAACACTCTCATGGTCTCTTCCGCCGGAAACTATGCCCAGCGGCATTTCATCGGCAATTTCTCGCCTTTCAACGGGACGGACTGGATGGACTTCAGCAGCGTCGGTAATGCATCCTATGCTCCGACACCTGAATACCCGTATCTCTATGTCAATATCCTGCCAGCCTATCAGACACGAATCGCCCTACAATGGAATGATAAATGGGGATATTCGGAGAATGATTACGATCTGTATCTTTATAATTGGGGAGGAGATCTCCTTGCATCGAGTGTAGATTTCCAGGACGGGTCTGGAAATCCGTTTGAATGCATCCGGTACACGAATACCGGATCTTCAGCCATCGTCGGAGTAATTAAAGTACGGTTATATGACGGGGTGAACAGGACTATCGCCGTTGATACCTTTGGCGCCCCCACTTACACCAATAACCGGGTGAATACTTCCTCTAGCTGGGGCCATTCCTGCTCGGCCGGAACCCTCGGGGCAGCTGCGATCCCGTATGATGCAATCACCACCATTGAATCCTTCTCATCTCACGGTCCGCGGCCTATCTTCTTCCCGTTTCAGGAGGTACGGCAGAAACCGGATATCAGCGGAATTGATGGCGTGAAGATCACCGGGGCCGGTGACTTTGGTTCCTATGACGGGACGAACTGGCGGTTCTATGGTACCAGTGCCGCAGCTCCGCATATCGCCGGGCTCGGGGCTCTCCTCTGGAGTGCAAACCCGTCCCTAACCGCAGCAGAAGTACGCAGCCTGCTCACCTCTTCTGCCGTGGACCTTGGTGAACCGGGATATGATCCTGTCTTCGGGCATGGCCGGGCAGATGTCCTTGCCGCATACCGGCAGCTTACCGCTGCACCCCCGGTGGTCACCGGGATCGTTCCGGACCAGGGGACCGCCGGATCATCCGTTCCGTTCACCATCTCTGGAACAAATCTGAAGAGCCAGGCGGTGATCAATCTGACGAGAGATGGATCAGGAAAGATCACCACGATTGGGACCGTTTCAGGACCAGACCTCGTCGGAACCTTCGCCCTGCCCCCAGGAGCAGCCACCGGAGCCTGGAACGTAAGTGTGAACGAAGGAGGAGGCATGAGCAATGACAATATCCTCTTTACCGTCCGATCTCCCAATCTGACGGCAGATTTCACGGCTGAACCCCGGGGAGGAACAGCACCGCTCCTCGTCAATTTCACCGATCTCTCTACCGGAAGCCCGGCCACCTGGGCCTGGACATTCGGGGACGGGGGCATCTCCTCCCTGCAGCACCCGTCCCATCTCTATACCAGTCCCGGATTATTCACGGTCAACCTTACCGTGACCAATTCTCAGGGTTCTGACACGAAGGTCGCTGAGCGGTACATCTACGTCGGGTATTCCTTCACCAGGACCATCACGGCTACCGCCGGTCCGGGAGGAATCATCGTTCCGAACGGATCGGTTCGTGTACTTATCGGACAGGATCAGACCTTTGCGATCACTCCGGACGATGGATACACCATATCATCGGTGCTCGTGGACGGGACCGGGGTTGGGCCGGTCAGTTCCTATACCTTCAATCAGGTAAGCGAAGATCATACGATCTCCGCCGCCTTTACCCGGGGATATACCCTCGCTTCGTCCACTGACGCATTCGGGTATATCATACCGGAGGGCGTGGTAACGAAACCGGAGGGGTCAGACCAGACCTATGATATCCGGTCCCTCCCCGGAGCGGAGATCGCCCGGCTCACCGACAACGATACACCGGTACCCGTCCCGGCCGGATCCGCGGCATTCACCTATCCCATCAGTAATATCGTTGACAACCATACCGTCACTGCCACAAACGACGCCAAAGAGGGCGTGATCCTCGCGGCATTCACTGTGAACAAGACCTCAGGCCCTGCTCCGCTGACCGTGCTTTTCAATGATACCTCTGCCGGCGGACCTGACCAGTGGTACTGGACCTTCGGGGACGGATCATCTTCGACGGATCGGAACATGACCCATACGTACCAGGTTCCGGGCGTCTACGATGTCAGTCTCTGGATCAGAAGCAGCCAGGCCACCGGGAGTATTGAGAAACCCGGGCTGATCACGGCCTCATAATCACTTTTTACGCCGCAGGAAAAAAGGCACACAAATATTCAATTGGTAAAATATATTTTATCGCCGTCTAAATCACACAAATATATGGAGTACGGGGAGTAATGAACAACAAAGGGGTTTCCCTGCTCATTCTCGGGATTCTTCTCCTGTGTACCATGGGGATCGGTGTCGCGACTGAATCTCCGGGTTCAGTATATTCGCCGGAACCGAACGGACAGGCTGATACTCCGATGGATACCCCATTGGAAACCGGGCTGGTATTCGTCAGGTTCCACACCCCTGAATACACGGATGGATCGGCTGCCATCGTGAGTGATGACGAGATCGCTTCCATCCATGCATCGGTCGGAACAACCGTTATCAAGACCTTCTCCCCGGAATTTCTCCCCGGCCTCCAGGTGGTTGAGGTTCCCGACTCCATGACCGTCAGTGAAGCGGTCGCCAAGTATACCCAATACCCGTCGGTCGAGTATGCGGTAGCCGATCACCTGATCCCAAGAGAACCTGATTTTTTCATCCCTGATACTCTCAGTACGGGGAGCACCACCTTCCCGGACGATCCGCTCTATCCATCCCAGTGGAGCCTGAATAACACCGGCCAGTACGGGGGAACGCCCGGAGCTGACATCGATATCGAAGGGGCCTGGAACGTGACCATGAACGCTTCACCGGCCATCATCGTCGGTGTCACTGACAGCGGGATTGATTACCTCCATTCTGACATCAGGGAGAACATCTGGACCGATCCTGCCACCGGAGATCACGGGTATGACTTTTACGACGATGACCATGATCCGATGGATGATGATTATCACGGCACATCCTGTGCCGGGGTCATCGGGGCGACAGTGAATAATGCGATCGGTATCGCCGGCATTTCAGGAGATACCGAGCTCATGGCCCTGAAAATTGACGGCCCGTACGGGCAGTCAGACTACCTCGCGATACAGGCTATCGAGTACGCAACCCTTCACGGCGCAGATATCCTCTCAAACTCCTGGGAGGTGGCATACCAGGATGAAGCAATGTATGATGCCATCAGCGCATTTCCCGGGCTCTTTGTCTGGTCGGCAGCCAACGATAACATGGATCTTCAGATCGACGACATCCGGACGCCGGGTTTCCGCCTCCCAAACGTAATCGCGGTTATGGCGACCGATAAAAACGATAACCGGGCAAATTTCTCAAATTACGGGAGAAATGTCGTCCATCTCGGTGCTCCCGGGGATCTGATCCTCTCGACATATCCGGATCACAAAAGCCTCATCTGCGACCGGTTCAATTCCACGGAGAACTGGACCGGGGATGCGAACTGGTTCTGCACGAATAAAACATATATCAGCCCCCCCACAAGCCTCGGTATCCGGATAAATGGTTCAGTCAGGACAACCACCATCACGCTGAACTACCCGGTCAACCTGACCGGCCTTGAAAACCCGGTGGTCGGATTTAACATCGTCGGAAAAAGAAAAAACGGCATATTATACCTCCAGTACTCTCCTGACGGGATGGATTGGAAGACAATACTCCGGGTCAGCACTATCGTGCCGGATGGCGTGTACTGGTGTACAGAACGCAGATCAGCCCTTGCTGAGACGAATACCACCTATTTCAGGTTCTTATATGAGAATGCCGATCCTTCCGATGAATTCTATATCGACAACTTCCTTGTCGCCGGACAGGATCACGTCAATCCAGACTACTCCTACGGGGTCTATGGCGGAACCTCGGCGGCAGCACCTCATGTAGCCGGTGTCGCCGCCCTCGTGATGGCCGCCCACCCGGAGTACAACACCGCCCAGGTAAAGGCAGCCCTCATGAACACGGTCGACCAGGTTTCCGCTCTGTCCGGGACCTGTATCACGAACGGCAGGCTGAACGCATCCGCGGCAGTCCGGTACCGCCTCCCTTCATATGATGCCATCGGCAGCACCAACCTCACCATGAAGATCCCGGTGAAAGAACCGGTCAGTATCACTGCCAGGTTCGTGAACTCAGGCTCTGCTACCTGGCAGATCGGGGACGGGATCGCTCTCCGGCCGGTCAGCGATGATGCACGGCTCCTCGGGCCGGAGACGATCCCGCTGACCGATTACCCGGTTGCCCCGGGAGAGGAGGTGAACATCTCCTGGACCTTCTCTCCCCCGGACCGGTTTGGTACCATACATCCGGAATGGAGGCTGCAGCGGAACGGAACCGGGTTTGGCCAGGTGGTCGGAGGAACCACGACCCTGACCACCTGGGAACGACTTCCGGATACATCAGGTACAGTAAATTATGCACTGGTTGCAAACGGGCCGTTCATTCACCACATCGGGGGCGGAACCTACTTTTCCCTGGAGAATAGCCATTACCGGTTCGATATCAGGAACCGTACCTGGACCCGGATGGCAGATCTTCCGGTGGTAATGGGGTACATCAAGGGAGCCTCGATAAACGGCAGGATCTACATCCCGGGAGGATACTCATCCACGGGGGTGACAAACACAACATACGTCTATGATCCGTCGACCGATTCCTGGTCACAAATCCCGGCAGGAGACGGCATCCCGGCACGATACTGGTACAGCACGGCCGTCCTCGCCGACCGGCTCTACGTGCTCGGCGGATATTCCGGGGGAAAAACGACCAGTCTTGTCTATTACCTGAACACCACGACCAGTACCTGGCACCAGGCCCCTTCGATGCACGAGAGCCGGTATAACTGCATGGTTTCCGCGGGAGACGGATCCATCCTGGCAGCCGGGGGATGGACCAATGCCACAACCCGCCTGAAGTCAGTTGAACGGTTTAACGGAACAGACTGGTCCTCTCTCGCCGATATTCCCGGATGTGACAGCTGGGCACATGCCGGGTATGCATCAGCACCGGACGGGTCCCTCTGGATCGCCGGCGGAGTCAGGATTATCAATGGAAAGGAGATCCTGGAGGATACCGCAACCTGCAATCTCTCCACCGGAGCATGGATGATCACCCCTGATCTCCCGGTACTGGGTTCACCCCGGTCCCTCGCCGGGGGAGCAATCGCCCCTGACGGGTACTTCTACCTGGGAGGAGGCCTTTCCGAGACATACCCGTACGGAGCTTTTGAACGGCTGAACGTCTGGACTCCGCACATCTCCGGGGTGACCGGCCTCACCAACACCACATGGCTCCCTGATTCCATCACCTGGAACTGGACATGCCCGGATGATCCGGTCCTTGACCACGTGATGATCAGCCTGGATGGCGTCTTCCAGGCGAACCTCACCGGGGTGAACGCGTTTACGGCATCAGGCCTGATGCCACAGACCCCATACACCCTCTCGGTCCAGACCGTTGATCTCTTCGGCAACCCGGGTACCCGTATCAGCCATACCGCGATGACAGCCCTGGCTCCACCGGTATATACCCTGAACTCGTCCTCCGATGCATTCGGGTACATCAGGCCGGAAGGAGTGATGACGAAGGATCCCGGGTCAAACCAGACCTATGACATCCGGTCCCTTCCCGGGGCGGAGATCGCCCGGCTCACCGATAACGAGACACCGGTATCTGTCCCGACAGGAGCCGCTTCATACACGTATCCCCTCACCAATATCGCCGACAACCACACGGTTACCGTCACGAACGATGCCAAAGAGGGCGTGATCCTTGCAGCATTCACCGCGAATCAGACTTCAGGTCAGGCCCCGTTGACCGTGCTCTTCACCGACACCTCTGCCGGCGGACCCGACCGGTGGTACTGGACGTTTGGGGACGGTATGTCTTCAATGGACCGGAACGCGACCCATACGTATTCTGAACCGGGCATCTACGATGTCAGCCTCTGGATCAGGAACGGTCAGGCAACCGGGAGCATTGAGAAGCCGGGGATGATATCAGTCCAATAAAGGACACATTAAAAACCGTGGAAAATGGATTTATTCTTTTTTAAATATTCAAATAACAACATATAATATCTCCCCCGGAGAAACCTCACCAATATATAAACGGGTGAGGGAGTGCAATGCAGTTCAGGGGATGCATCATACTGATTGTCGGGATAATAATCTTCGGCAGCATGAATATCGGTTTTGCAGAAGCGGATCCGGTTCAAAAGTTCCTATCAGGAAATTCTCTTCCGGAAACCGCAATTGCGGATGGACCGGGTGACACTGGATCAAACCCCGGGACGAACCTGATCCTTGTCAGGTATGCCACCCGGGAGGCCGTGAACGGATCAGACGCAGGGGTATCAGATGAGCTCATGACCCGGATCAACGAGGAGGTCGGGACGACCGTTGTCGAGACCTTCTCCCCTGATTTCCTCCCCGGCCTGCAGGCGGTACAGATCCCGGCAGGCTCGGATCCCGACGAGATCATCGCCAGGTACAGGCAGTACCCGTCCGTGGTATACGCGGAACCTGACCGGATGGAACCGCAAAAATCCGTATCGCCCATCACCATCCCAGTTCCATCCGAATCAGTCGCCAGCCAGGGTATCCCGAATGATCCGCTCTTTCCGCAGCAGTGGGCCCTGTTGAATACCGGGCAGACCGGCGGGACTCCCGGTGCCGACATCGATGCACTCAATGCCTGGAATATCACGAACGAATCGCCGGATATCGTCATCGGGCTGATCGACAGCGGGGTCGATTACAACCATGAAGACCTGAAGGATTCCATCTGGACCGATCCCGTCACCGGGGAACACGGATACGACTTTACAAATGATGTTCCAGACCCGATGGACGACCAGTCGCACGGGACCCATGCTGCAGGCATCATTGCCGCAACCGGAAACAACCATCTCGGCGTGACCGGAGTGACCTGGAAGGCAAAGATCATGGCCCTGAAGATTCGCTGTGAGGGAGATTTCTCCGATTACGAGATTATCAGGGCTATCCGGTATGCAAAAGAGCACCATGCAGATATACTGGTCCTTCCCTGGGATAACCCGATAACAAGCCAGGCAATGAAAGATGCAATCGAGGCATTTCAGGGACCGTTTATCTGGTCTACAGGTCATCAGGGCACGAACTACGATGAATTACCGGCTTTTGCCACCGGATATTCAGCTTCCAACGCAATCGTGGTTATGGCAACCGGAAAAAATGATACGAAAGCAGATTACTCAAATTACGGGAAGAACGTCGTGCATCTCGCCGCACCGGGAGAGGAAATTATCAGCACGGTTCCCCAGCGGAAGATCCTCTTTTCAGATACCTTCACCACCGGTGCGAACTGGACGATCCCCTCCCTCGGAGGAATTTCACCAGACCGGTTTACCAGCGCTCCCTCAAGCCTGAAACTGGCAACTAACGAATCAACGGGAGACCGGTACTTCACCCTGAAATCCCCGGTAAACGTCTCTGGTGCTGAATATGTGGATGTCTCCTTCCAGGCAGACTACATGACCGGAGCCGCGAATCTGGAACTTGAATACTCCACCAGCGGGGAGGAATGGGAATCGGCTATGTCCCAGCAATATTTTGATGATCAGTTTTACCCGGTGAGAACCTGTCTTTTTGACAGAGGGGCAGACTCGCTCTATCTCAGGTTCAGGTATAGCGGGGATCCGGAGACACGGGCATACGTGGACGATCTCATGGTCACTGCTCTCAATCACACCGCCCCGGACATCTCCTATGGCTATCATATCGAGCCGTATCTTGATCCTGTCTCACGCAGTGATCTCGATGCATCCCCGTTCGTTGCGGGTACGACTGCCCTCGTGATGGCAATCCATCCCTCGTACAATACGGCACAGATCACGTCGGCACTGCTTAACTCCGTCGATTCCATCCCTGACCTGGCTACATCCTGTAGGACCGGGGGACGACTGAATGCCTCTGCTGCCCTGACATGGAACGCTCCTGCGTATGATGCCATCACCGTTGCTGTCCCTCCCCTGAAATTCTCCGCCGGGAACCAGAGCGAGGTGACCATCAGGATGATCAATGCAGGAACAGCAGACTGGAGCAATGCCGCAGGGATTGTTCTGAAACCGGATAACGAGGTGGCAACCGCCATCGGACCGTCTGTGATCCGGATCCCGGAGACGATTACGATCCCGCCCGGGGGAGAGTACTCCTTCGCCATCCCGGTCACCGCACCGGGAGTATTTGGATCCTATGAACCACGATGGCGGATGTACCAGGGAACCCTCCCCTTTGGGGAGGCAGGTTCAAGGAAACTCGTGGTCACCACCTGGGAGATGATCCCCTCCCTCCCGGAACCAGCCATCCGGCAGGCAGTGATCGCCGATGATGCCTATATCTACTCGATCGGGGGAATCAACGGTTCAGCGGTTACCGACCGGAATTGGCGGTATGATATCAGAAATGCATCGTGGAGCAGCCGGGCACCCCTTCCACGGCCCCTGTACTATGCAAGCGGAAATTCGGTAAACGGGAGGCTATACGTAACCGGGGGAACCGGAGGGGCCGGAAACTCGAACATGACCTACATGTACGATCCCGGTACCGACTCCTGGTCATCAATCCCTTCCACCGGCGTTCCGGATCGTTTCATGCATCAGACCGGCGTCCTGGGTGAACGGCTCTATCTCCTCGGGGGAGAGGGAAGAAGCGGAGATCTCGACTCCGTGTATTACCTGAATACCTCGACCCTGACCTGGCATGAGGCCCCCCCGATGGGCATCCCGCGACAATTATTTGCTGCTTCTTCAGGAGACGGCTCTATCCTGGTTGCCGGCGGTCTGTATGATTATAGAGGATTGAACAGCGGAGCCAGGTTTGACGGGAATACCTGGTCAGCCATCCCGAATATCACCGGTACCTCATCATGGTTCGACCAGGCAGGGGCATCCTCCCCGGATGGGTCGCTCTGGATGGCCGGAGGGTACCGGATAATGCAGGAACAAGGTTCGGGATGGGAAGACCAGACCGCATCCTATAATTCCTCGACCAATACCTGGAAGATCACACCCGATCTTCCCAGGCTTCAGCTCGGTCGTGCGGAATGCGGAGGAGCCATGGGACTGGACGGGAAATTCTACGTTATCGGCGGACGGAACTCGGGAATTCGTACTGCCACCGCTGAACGCCTCCACGTCTATGATCCGGTCATTTCACCGGTGACCAGCCTGACGAATACCACGTATGCCACAGATCGCATCACCTGGACCTGGAATGAGCCGGAGGAGCGGGTTTATGGCTCGGTGATGATCTACCTCAACGGGATCTTCCAGGAGAACCTCACGAAGGGATCGTCGGCATTTTCGTCAATCAATCTCACACCAGGGACCTCGTACACCCTCTCCACCCGGACAGTCGATCTCTTCGGGACACCTGATGATGCCTGGGCTAACCATACGGCGATGACGGCCCTTGTCCCGCCAGTCTATACCCTGCACTCCTCCTCGGACGCATTCGGGTACATCAGGCCGGAAGGGGTGGTAACGAAACCGGAGGGGTCAGACCAGACGTATGATATCCGGTCCCTCCCGGGAGCAGAGATCGCCCGGGTCACCGACAATGATACACCGGTATCCGTCCCGGCCGGGGTCGTTTCGTACACGTATCCGCTAACCGGTATCGCTGACAACCATACCGTGATCGTTGCGAACGATGCAAAAGACGGGGTTCTTCTCGCGGCATTCACCGTGAACACGACATCAGGCCCGGCCCCGCTGACCGTGCTCTTTACCGATGCCTCTGCCGGCGGGCCAGACCAGTGGTACTGGACGTTTGGGGACGACACGTCATCGATGGACCGGAACGTGAATCACACATATACTACCCCGGGAGTCTATGATGTCAGTCTCTGGATCCGGAACAATCAGGCAACCGGGAGCATTGAAAAACCGGGAATTGTCGTCGTCAGGTGAAAGGATTAAACCCCTTCTAAAAATTATTTTGTCACACATATACAATACGGTAAATATATCATCTCCCCGTAGAAATTTCCTGACTATATATATTCGGGGGAGCGATGCAAAACAGAGTCTTTTTTCTGCTAACGGTAGGGGTTCTTCTCTTCGGCAGCATCGTGCCGGGTGGAGCAGGAGAACTTTCAGTTCCGGATCCGGTTCCTGATTTAATACAGGCTCCGGTTTCACCAGATGCAGGGGTCCAGGGAATTGAACCGGATGATTCTGGTTCCCTGGCTGAAACCAACCGTATTCTCGTCAGGTTCAGGATATCGTCAGACACCGGCGGATCGGCGGTAACTGCTTCGGAGGAGATCATCTCGGCGACCAATACCATGATCGGGGCTACGGTTGTACATGCCTTCTCGCCGGAGTTCCTTCCCGGCTTGCAGATCGTTGAGATTCCTGCCGGGGAGAATGTCGACGATGCAATTGCCCGGTACCGGATGTCTCCGTATGTCGAGTACGCAGAACCGGATCAGGTGATATCTGTAGAACAACCATCACTCACCTCAATCCACGCCCCCTCCGAATCCGTCACACAGACGGTCCCGGATGATCCGCTCTTTCCGGAGCAGTGGGCCCTTGATAATACCGGGCAGTCAGGAGGGACGCCTGGTGCAGATATCGACGCAACGGGTGCCTGGAACATCACGAACGAATCCACGGGTGTGATAATCGGGATCATCGGAACCGGGGTCGATTACACCCATCCTGATCTCAGCGAGAACATCTGGACCGATCCGATCACCGGAGAGCACGGGTATGACCTTTTCCTTAATATCCCCGATCCGATGGACGAACAGGGAGATGGAACCCGTACCGCAGGAATTATCGCCGCTGCAGGGAACAACGGTATCGGTATTGCCGGTACCACCTGGAAGGCAGAGATCATGCCCATTAAGGCAACAGATCAATGGGGATCTATCCAGTACTCCTCCATTATCCAGGGCATTGAGTACGCTTCCCTGCACCAGGCAGACATCCTGGTGCTCCCAAAAAATCCCTCCCTTTCTGTTAAATATATCTGCACAAACGAGGCGTTTTATGAAGCCATCTCCCATTTTAGCGGTCTTGTCGTATGGTCAACCCAGGACCTGAAAGATGATCTGAACCAGATGACCAATAACGCAAACCCGATCCTCTTCACCTCCCCGAATCTCATCCTCGTGACCGCATCCGATAATCAGGATCATAAGGTGGATCTCTCCGCATACGGGAACCGGTGCGTTCATCTCGCAGCACCTGGGAAAAATATCATTACCACTGCCATCGCCGGACGCGAGAATATCTTTTCTGATGATTTCTCCACGGCAGCCAACTGGACGATGGATCCGGCCTGGACGATCTCGGATGGCCTGAAAGCAAACGCGACCGGAAACTGCACGTTAAAGGCCCCGCTGAACCTTACCGGCATCGAACACCCTGAGTTAACCTTCCAGGTACTGAGCAGCCTGACTACCGGGGTGCTGTATCTTGAAGGATCTGTTGATGGAACCACCTGGTCTCCCATCGAACAGATACTCCCGTCACCGGATACAGGCTGGTATACCTCGCGATCGTCAATGCAGGAATTTTCCGGGGAGAGAACCGTTTATTTCCGGTTCAGGCATGTTGCATCCGGGCCGGATGACCAGGTCTTCGTCGATGACGTCACGCTCAACGCACTCAGTGATGTCTATTCTGCCGGCACCGGAGACCAGGCAGCATTCGTTGCCGGAACGGCATCACTCGTGAAGAAAATGCATCCTGACTATTCAGCCGTCCAGATCCGGTCGGCAGTCATGAACACGGTTGATCATATCCCCGGCCTTGACCTGTATTGTCGCTCCGGAGGGAGACTGAACGCCTCTGCGGCAGTACGGTTCCAGACCCGGCCATACGACGCAACCGGGGGGATGTCAGTCATCCCGAAGGCACATGGAGGGACAGAAGTCAGGGTCACCATCCGGATGATCAATGCCGGGACATCAGACTGGACGAATGGTGCAGGGGTCAGCTTGAAACCGGAGAACGAAATTGCACGGATCATGGGACCTGCGGTAATTCCACTACCGGGTAATCAGACCGTCCGACCAGGAGAAGGCTGCACGTTTGAGATTCCCGTCACCGTTCCAGCCGCTTTCGGAACCTACTGGCCGGAATGGCGGATGTACCGCGAGAATATCCCGTTCGGGGAGTCCTATTATGTAAAAATCGAAAGCACCACCTGGGAGACGATTGCCCCGTTACCTGAGACCCAGTACTACCAGGCTGTGATCGCTGATGGTGCGTATATCTACTCTATCAGCGGATCCAACGGAAGCACATCGACAGATTACACAGATCATACCTGGCGGTATGATATCCGTAACAACACCTGGAGTGCATGCTCCCCCCTGCCTGAGCCGCTCGTGTCATCAGACGGACAGGCGATCACCGGGAAACTGTATATTGCCGGTGGATTTGGGATAAACGGCCGGACAAACCGGACCTATGTCTACGATCCTGCAGGTGACTCATGGACAGCCATTCCTGCCGGGGCAGGCACACCGGCAGTCTATGCGTATCGGACCGGGGTTATCGGGGATCGGTTGTACCGCATCGGGGGATCCAGCCAGGATGCATACCTGAACTCATTCGTCTGGGCCCTGAATACCACCACCAATACCTGGTCTCCGGCAGAGCCGATGCATGAAGGAAGAACCTTTTTTGCTTCATCTTCCGGGGACGGGAAGATCATTGTTGCCGGTACCTCAAACACAACAGAACTCTTCGACGGGAAGAACTGGTCCTACCTTCAGGATATTCCGGGAACTAAAGAATGGATACAGACCACCGGAGGTTCTGCACCTGATGGATCGCTCTGGATGGCAGGGGGGTATCTATACGGGCCGGACGATAAAAACCTTGGAAGTGATTATACCGGAACGTATAACCGGTCCACGGGGGAGTGGAGACTCACCCCGGCGTTGCCGAAAATGACAAGGCCACGGCATCTCCCCTTCGGGGTGATGGGCCTTGATGGAAACTTCTATCTCATCGGGGGACGCGGAACCCTCGCAAACGGATCTCTTGGAACTCTGTCTGAATGTGAACGCCTCCATGTCTTTGATCCGGTCATCTCCCCGGTGACCAACATGACGAACACCTCATATGCCACAGATCGCATCACCTGGACCTGGAATGAGCCGGGGGATCGGGTCTATGGATCCGTTATGGTTTCCTTGAACGGGATCTTCCAGGGAAACCTGACGAAGGGATCGTCGGCATTCACGGCAACCGGCCTTGCACCGGGGACCTCGTACACCCTCTCCACCCGGACAGTCGATCTCTTCGGGACACCTGATGATGCCTGGGCCAACCATACCGCGATGACCGCCCCGACTCCGCTGGTATATACCCTGAACTCGTCCTCGGATCCATTCGGGTACATCAGGCCGGAAGGGATGGTCACGAAATCGGCAGGGTCAGACCAGACGTATGACATCCGGTCCCTTCCGGGAGCGGAGATAGCCCGGCTCACCGACAATGATACACCGGTACCCGTCCCGGCCGGGGCTGTTTCATACACGTATCCGCTGACCGGTATCGCTGACAACCACACCGTCACCGTCACGAACGACGCCAAAGAGGGCGTGATCCTCGCGGCATTCACCGCGAACACAACATCCGGTCAGGCCCCGCTGACGGTGTTCTTTAATGATACCTCTGCCGGCGGACCTGACCAGTGGTACTGGACGTTTGGGGACGGAACATCTTCGATGGACCGGAACGTAACCCATACGTACCAGGCTCCTGGCGTCTACGATGTCAGCCTCTGGATCAGGAACAGCCAGGCCACCGGGAGTATTGAGAAACCCGGGCTGATCACGGTCACGTGACCTCCTCCTTTTTTTGGAAACCGGCGAATGAGAGATACTCATCCCGGTTCAACATGGTATTGAAGACCCATGAAGATCCCGTTTTTCATCGTCGATGTCTTTGCCGGGAAGCGGTTCGCCGGAAACCAGCTTGCAGTCTTTCCGGATGCATCATCACTCTCCGCTGAACAGATGCAGGATATCGCCCGGGAGATGCACTTCTCGGAGACGACCTTTATCGATCCGGTGCCGGTTGCACTGGGGAAATATGCGGTCCGGATCTTCACGCCTGAACACGAGGTTCCCTTCGCCGGACATCCGGTACTCGGAACGGCGTTCATTATCAGGGAGGAACTCATGGAGCAGCCGGAGAACGATATTGTGCTCTCCCTCTCCATCGGAGACATCCCGGTCACGTGGACACCGGGTATCGGAACCCCGCCGGTTCTCTGGATGAAACAGAACGAGCCGGCCTTTCTCGGAACCGTGGATCAGGGAATTGTTGCTGAGACGATCTCTCTTCCAACTGATGCCATAGATACCCGGTATCCGGTGGAGGAGGTCTCTACCGGGCTGCCGTTCATCCTGGTCCCGGTCAGAACCCTGGCAGCAGTGAAGGCAGTCCGGATTAATACAGCCGCATACGAGGCCTTGATTCAAACTACAACCGCAAAGGCAGTTCATTGTTTCTGCCCGGAGACCAGAGAGAGCGGACATACCATTCACGCCCGGATGTTCGGACCGTATTACGGGGTTACCGAAGACCCGGCTACCGGAAGTGCCAGCGGCTGCCTGGCCGGGTATATCGCGAAGAACCAGTACCTTACACCCCTGCCAGAGGAGATCGTGATCGAACAGGGTTATGAGATCAACCGGCCATCGATCATCCGTTGCCGGGCATCCGGATCATCCGGGACGATCATGGTCGAAGTCGGGGGATCGGTGATCCTCATGGCACGGGGAGAGATGAATATCTCATAACATCTCACCACAAAGAGTATCCATCAGGACTGTCAGGAGTGAGCCGGAAAAACCCGGGATTATGCTGGTATGTCAGATCCGATAGAAGATATATAGCTCACGTGAAAATACTCATCCATGGATGAGGAACGCAGGCTTCGATACCAGGGCAAGATCCACTGGATTCGTGGACGGGCCACCCTCATCTCGACCTGGACAGAAGGTGTTGAACTCAGGGAGATCGGAGAGGACCAAAAAACAACCCTCGCAATTTTCAAGGCATTTCAGGAGATCACCGAAGGCTGTATGGATCTCATCGCCATGTACCTCCGGGATCACCAGATCCCCTCCAGGGATGATTATTCAAATATCGAGCTGATCACAGGATTTTCTTCCGGACAGAAACAACTCCTTCGGGAGATGAACGGTCTTCGGAACCGGATTATTCACCGGTATAACGGAACAGATGAACGTCTTGCACTGGAAGGGATTATCCGATCGCTGCCAGAAATCCGGTCAATTATTCGGGAAGAAGAGAAATGGATCCTGAACGATTAAAATCTCTTATCCTCCAGGATCTTGCTGAAATCCTCAAAGAATGTGCAGGAGTATACCTCTATGGGTCGTATGCCTGGGGCCTGGCTGATGACCGGAGCGATATCGATATCTGTCTCGTGGCTGGAGAAAACCGGGATCCTGCTTCCCTCCAGTCTCTTGCATGGCGTCAGGTGAAGTCAGGAGCATATGACATCAGAATATTTGAACATCTCCCGTTGCATCTCCAGATCCGTATCATGGCCGGAGGTATTCTTCTCTATGCTCCAGACCCACCTGCCCTCGCCGAGTACCTCTATCCCTGGTGGAAACAGTGGGATGACCAGCGGTGGTACCAGTCCCCTATTCCGGGTGCTCCGTAGCCATTTTTAAAAAAGATCGGGCTGAGTGCCAGGGACGAAATATTCATTGTCAGACTGAATAGCCGGTTCCCAATCTCAAATGGGATCATATATCACCCCGGAGGCCCTGGTATCTCTCAATCAGGGAACAGATAACCATGACGCGGGCAGCAGCGGTACTCACCATCACACTTCTTTTCCTCACCATATCCACCGTATCAGCAGGACCCGGGCCTGACATCGCGTGGGAGCGGTGCATGGGGGGGAGCAATGTGGATCTCCCGGCCTCAGAACTGCTCCAGACGAGCGATGACGGTTTTTTCATCGCTGGTAAGACCTCGTCAGAAAACGGGGACGTCCTCGGAAATCATGGCGGGGATGACGTCTGGGTCGTCAAGCTTGACCGGAACGGCCATCCCGAGTGGCAGAAATGTTTCGGGGGACCAGGAGCCGACGAGGCTCATAGTGCCGTGCAGACACCGGACGGCGGGTACATCGTCGCGGGAGTGACAGAATCACATTCCGGTGATGTATTCGGCAACCACGGAAGTGCCGATGCCTGGGTCGTGAAGATCACCTCTTCCGGGAGTATCGAATGGAAACGGTGCTACGGAGGGAGCAGGTGGGACGGTGCCCACGATATCATTCAGACTGCTGATAACGGATACCTTGTAGCCGGAGAAACCATGTCAGATGACGGGGACGTCACCGGAAACCACGGTATGAGGGATATCTGGATGATCAAACTCACCTCCTCGGGAAACATCGACTGGCAGAGATGCCTCGGGGGAAGCGACGATGACGGCTCATTCAGTACCACTGCCATCCAGACACCGGACGGGGGATACCTCGTTGCCGGGGAGACCGGATCCGTAAACGGCGACATCTCCGGAAACCATGGAAGCCATGACATCTGGATCGTGAAACTGACCTCTTCAGGCAGCGTTGCCTGGCAGAGATGCTTCGGCGGTTCAGAATGGGACGGAACGTGGAATGGCTGCCTGATCCTGATGCCCGACGGGGGATACCTCGTCGCCGGGGAGACGACATCGGGTGACGGGGATGTGCATGATGTCCATGGCGGTAAGGACATCTGGGTGATCAGGCTCACCTCCTCGGGAAATATCAACTGGCAGAAGACACTCGGCGGATCTGCAGATGAGCAGGTCTCCTCGGTTGCCGACCTCGGAAAAGACGGATTTTTCCTCACGGGCATGACCCGGTCAGATGACGGGGACGTCTCCAAAAACCACGGACTGGCCGATCTCTGGGTAGTACGCCTCGGTCGCGACGGGGGTATCATCTGGCAGAAATGCCTCGGGGGGAGCGATGACGACGGGGCATACAGTACCGGCGGCATCCCGGTAGATGACCGGGATTTCCTTGTTTCCGGGGATTCGTGGTCAGATGACGGGGATGTCTCAGGAAATCACGGCATGGCTGATCTCTGGGTGATCCGGACTGACGAGAAATTCACCGCCTGAACGATCCCCGAAGCCCTCCCGGGGTGACGGGGGAGATAGCGTGTGAAGTAAAAAAAAGCCAGGAGAGGCCCCTCCGGTTCGTTCAAGGGGCGATATTCTTCCAGAAGGAGGTGTCAAACAGGTCAGATTCAAAGACCGGCTTCTTCAGGTACCCGAGTTCAGTCTGCTGCTCTGCAAATGCATCCACCGATGCAATGATGGCGGTCGGATCGACCTCGAACGAGCCGTCCCATTCATCAAGAGACATGATGATGATATCGGTCTCAAGCCCGGTCAATTCCTTCATGTATCCGGCAGCTTCCTCACTGTTATCCTGGTTATACCCGGTCGCCTTCTGATGGATCTTCAGAACTGCCTCGACGATATCCGGATGATTCCTGATCATATCACCGCTCGCGACGAGGACACAGCAGGAGTGACCGGCTTCCATCTCACCGGAATGCACAATAACTCTCCCTGCTCCCTCCTTCTCAACAGTCACCGGTGATGGATGCGGCAGGAAGACAGCATCCACCTTTCCGGCAAGGATGGCCGTGGTTGCGTCTCCCGGACCCATGGCGACAATCTCAACATCGGTATCAGGGTTCAGATCGTTCTTCTTCAGCCATTCGCGAAGGATAGTATCCTGGATCGTACCAGCCGGAAAGGTTGCAATCTTGAGACCGTTTAGATCGGCAGGTTTCTCGTACGGGATATCATTCGCCAGAACCAGGTCAGAACCCTGGATATTTGCGGATGCAATGATCTTTGCATCAAGCCCGGTTGAGACCGCAGTTACAAACGGAGCCGAACCAACATAGGCAAAGTCGAGATCCCCGGCGAGCATCGCCTGCATCTCAGGAGCCCCGGTCGGGAAACTGAACGATTTCACCCCGGAGATCCCCAAGGGAGAGAGGCTTTCATTATACCAGTCTTTCTGGTTCGCAGTCATGAACGCCATCTGATGGGTACTCGGCTGGTACCCGATCGAGATAGAGGTTGTCTTCTCCTCTTCGGCAAAAACCGGAGAGATCCCGCTGAGCAGCATCATGGTGCCGACCAGCAGGATGATCATGCCAGAGATACGGTTTGTATGCATATACATCTCCACTCCGTTGTAGGAAGAGACCGGGGATAAAATATCCCCATCCGGCAACATTTATAGACTCATAGGGTTATTTGTATGAAAATTTTAGCCTTTTAAGGGATATTTTGTCCGGAATAAAGATCTCAATCCGGCAATACCTGCCGTCTTCAGAGGTATGAGATGTACCAGGAAACCATCGTTTCCGTATGAACCGGAATATGTCCCGTCAGGGTACAGATACAGACAATCGAACCAGTATCAGGGATCACGGGGACGATGAAATATGAGCCAGGGAACAGAACCGGCATTCACCATTGTGAATGGGCCTTCCTCTCCTGGCCACTACACTGAACCGGGGAGCGCTTCCTCTCTCTCCCCTGACGAACAGGAACGGTACCTCCGCCAGCTCCTCATCTTTGGAGAGGCCGGACAGCAAAAACTGAAGAATGCATCCATATTCATCGCGGGAACCGGTGGTCTCGGTTCACCGGTTGCGTACTACCTTGCTGCGGCCGGGGTGGGACATCTGACAATCGTTGATCACGACGAGGTCGCCCTCTCCAACATGAACCGGCAGATTCTCCATTTTACCACTGATATCGGACGCAAGAAGATCGATTCTGCAACGCAGAAACTCAGGGCATTAAATCCGGAGATCGAGGTGACCGGGCACGCGGTACAGATAACCCCTGAGAACATCGAAATGCTTGCTGCCGGGGCTGACCTCATTATTGATGCGGTTGATAACTATGAGGCACGGTATATCCTCAACGCCTATGCAGTCAGGGCCGGCATACCCTTCTTCCATGGAGCAGTCAGGGGAATCTCCGGGCAGATGCTGATCGTCATCCCGGGAGAGACTCCATGCCTGCGGTGTCTTATCGGGGATTGCCTGGTTAACGGACCAGTCCCGGTCCTCGGAATAGCACCGGGGATTATCGGATTGATGCAGGCAAACGAGGCTGTCAAATACCTGACCGGTACAGGAACGGTAGCAGCAGGACAACTTCACCTCTGGGATGGGGAACGGACCGTCCTTGAGTCATTCACCGTGAAAAAAGATCATACCTGCCCGGTCTGCAAAAACCGGGGATGAGAACCATGAATGTGAATTACACAACATATGCACGATTTGCAGAGGTCTTTGGGAAAGACGGAAATCTTACCCTGGAAGATACCACAACCCTTGGGGAAGCTCTCCAGACCCTCTGTGGAACAGACCAGACAAAACGGGGAATGCTCTTTGATGCGGATGGTTCTGTAAGAAAATATGTTATCCTGATGGTGAACCGCGAACGGATCACTGCTGATGAGCTAGACCTGGCTCTCCATGACGGCGATGAGATCGTTCTCTACCCGCCGGTCTCAGGAGGATAGATGATCAGGATCCAGAAAGAACCTATCGGAAATTCAGACATTACGGCGTTTATCGCAGACATTCGTCCGGAATTCGGTGGATCAGTCCTCTTTTCCGGGTATGTCAGGGACGAGGGGATGGACCACCTCGTCTTTGAGGCTGATATCGTCGAGGCAGAGAAAGAACTCGCCAGGATCGTTGCCGAGGCTGAAACGGCACACGGACCGCTCGCAGTCAGGATCATCCACCGGTACGGCGAGATGCATATCGGGGAGATGATCGTGCTGATCTCGGTCGCCGCCGGACATCGCGATGCAGCATATGCCGCATCCCGATACATCATCGATGAACTCAAGGTCAGGGTTCCGATCTGGAAAGCAGATGTATTTGGCGATTCAGTCTCCTGGATCCCGGGTGAGAAAGAGCATTCATCGTGAGTCAGAGGATCATACCAGGATCTCTATGGCCCGGAGCAGAATATCTCTTCCAGGCATCCGTGCGGCTGGTTGATAACAGCCGGGCCTTCAGACTCCCCGGCATCTGCCCGGAGAGGGCATGATCCATACGATAACGCTGCACCGGGGATCAAAGACCTGTGCAAGCGGGAATATCATCAGGGAATGCACCGTCACCCCGGCCCCCGGCGAAGACTTTGTCAGCTACCTCAGGACCCAGGGAGAGGTGAGCATCACCCCGATCGGGGATCTCATCTTCTTTCGGATCGAATGGGGTGAGGAACTCCTGGTGAAGGGAATGATCGGGGACGAGATCGTCTATGTCTCGCATGCCCGGAAGTTCTCCGGTAATATCGAAGCATACCTGGCCGCCCTGCTGCAGGCCTTTGAGGAGAACGATCCGGCAGGTGCTGCCCGGGCATACCGGATCCTCCATGATCCCGGTACCCGGGAGGAGGCCGGGGATGTATCACTTCCTGACCGAGAAGAGCCGGGCAGAGAAGAGGATCATGGCGAGGGCAAACCCTGATACCACGAGGAGATCGATCTCCAGGGGAACCCGCCCCTCGTTCAGGATCACGTGACGCATTGCATCGATCCCATAGGTAAGCGGATTGACGGCACTGATCACCTGTAGCCATCCGGGTGCATTCGTCAGTGGCCAGAGCGCCCCGCTTAAAAAGAACGTGGGCATGATGATGAAACTCATGACCCCCTGGAATCCCTCGAAACTCTCCATAAGCGAGGCGAACGAGAGCCCGAATCCGTTATACCCGAGTGATATGAGGAACATCAGCGGGATCAGGAGGAAGACCTGAACCGGGGTAATCGTGACACCGACGACAAAGGAGAGAAGGAGGATGATCACCCCCTCAAGGATCGCGGTCGTTGCCCCGCCGAAGGCCTTTCCGAGCACAATCGAGATCCGTGATACCGGAGCAACCAGGATCTCTTTCAGGAACCCGAAATCCCGGTCCCACATAACCGAAATCCCGGACCGCATCGAGGTGAAAAGGAGTGTCATTCCTACGATCCCGGGGAATATAAACGCAGAATAACCAGTTCCAATCGTACCCATGCGGATGTTGATCCCCATTCCCCCGCCGAAGACAAAGAGCCAGAGCACCGGCGTCATCATCGAACTGATAATGCCAGTCCGTTCCCGGGAGAACTTGGTCAGTTCCCGTAGCCATATCGTATATACCGCTTTTATCTCCTTGTTCATCGCCGTCTCCGCTGCCGCCGGTACTGCCGGGTGAATTGCTCCCCGTCTTCTGTTCGCATCTTCTTTCCCGTATGATGGAGAAAAACGTCGTTTAACGTAGGTTCCCGGATGGTGACATGGGTAACCTCGATCCCGGCATCGCGGGCTGCGGTAAGGATCCCGGTGACATCCTGTCCGGCATGCCTGACCGAGAGGATGACCTGCCCGTTCTCAACGCGGGTCTCCCTGATTGCCGGATGACCGTCAAGAACCCGGGCGATGAGAACAGGAGACGGACTCCGGATCGCTACCTGTTCCCCGTCAAGGGATCGTTTCAGGTTCTCCGGGGTGTCCTGGATCGTGATCCGTCCATGGTCGATGATCGCGATCTCGTCGCAGAGAAGATCTGCCTCGTCCATGTAATGAGTCGTGAGGAGGATCGTCAGATCCCCGCCTTTTGTTCTCGTCAGGTCACGGATGTATTCCCAGATGTGCTCCCTTGTCTGGGGATCGAGACCGATAGTCGGCTCGTCGAGAAAAAGAATCCGGGGATGGTGCACAAGCCCCCTGGCCATCTCCAGGCGGCGGATCATTCCCCCCGAATAGGTCCTGACCAGATCGTCAGCCCGGTCATCAAGTTCGAGGAGCCGGAGCATGGTATCGATCCGGTCATCAATCTCCCCGTCCGGTACATCGTAAAGCATGGCATGGAATTTCAGATTCTCCCGGCCGGTGAGGCGGTCATCCACCGAGATACTCTGGAAGACGATCCCGATACTGCTCCTGACCTCTTCTGACTGGTGGAGAATGTCATACCCGTTGACCGTTGCCGTTCCAAAGCTCGGGATCATGACCGTACAGAGCATCGAGAGAAGGGTACTTTTCCCTGCTCCGTTCGGCCCGAGCAGACCGAATATCTTCCCCTTCGCCACCCTGATATCCAGGGAGTCGACAGCAGTCAGCGTTCCGAATTTTTTCGTTAATTGACAGGTTTCAATCGCATACATGGAAGGAGAGATCCTCGCCGGGAATTCAATGGCGATAAGGGAGAGAGTTCCTATGCCGGATACCACCGGGTATCCCGAGTATATTATATTCTGATTACAATGCTGAAAAGTATTCTGAAACTGGTTATCTCATCACTATGCGATGTCCTCTTCAATGTCCTCTGCCAGATGAACATCTACCCTGATATCAGGGTCAGGGAACTGGAGCAGACAAAGATCTTTTCCACCCTTACCGAGGCGGTTGAGGATACCCGGCGCCAGCTTAGGTGTACTCCTGACCACGATGACCTCATCAGGGATTTCCTCGCCGGCGAACTGGTCAGAAAGTCACGGGACCATTCTAAGAAGAGGGATTCACCCCTCCACCGGGGTACTCTCATCCCCGACGTGTACCGGTTCATAACCAGAAGGAACCAGGCATTCATGCTCAAAGAGCTGGTGGAGGGGAATGATCACCGGATTCCCGCTCACGTGGTCCCTCACCTCGGCCTCGACCCCGTAGACCTCGGCGATATGCTCAGGAGTGAGAACCTCACGTGGAGAGCCTGCAACATGTATCTCTCCTTTCTTCATTAGGACAATGAGATCAGAGTACCGCGAGGCCATGTTCAGGTCATGGACCGCCATGAGTGCGGTGATCCCCTGTTTTTCCACGAGGCCGGAAACAATTCGCATCACGTCAAGCTGGTGCCAGATGTCCAGGTTCGAGGTCGGTTCGTCAAGGAGCATCATGTCGGTATCCTGGACTAGTGACCGGGCAATCAGCACTTTCTGTTGCTGCCCCCCGGAGAGCTCGTTAAACTGGTTCAGGGCGATATCCTCAAGGCCGAGGAGATCTATCACGTCCCAGACCCGTTCTTCGTCCTCTCCCGAACTCGCCCAGCCGAGATGGGGCCTTCTGCCCATCAGGATCATATCAAAAACCGAGTGGGGAAAGACCCTGACAGAACTCTGCGGGACATACGAAATCTTCCTTGCCAGACTCTTCCGGTCCAGGGCGGAGATATTCTCATCATCAATAACAATCTCTCCCCCCTGGGGGGTAAGGATCCGGTCGACACATTTCAGGAACGTGGACTTTCCGGATCCATTCGGCCCGAGGATCGCCACAAGCGCTCCCTTCGGGATGTCCATGCACATACGGGAGAAGATCTGCCGGGAGGGATAGGAAAAATCCAGATCCCGGACGCCAAGCTTGATGTTCATTGCCAGAACTCCTTTCTTTTTCCTTTCAGCACGAGGTAGAGGAAGAACGGAACCCCGAGCAGGGCAGTCATGATACCGGTCGGGATGATCGTCGGGCCGATGATGTTCATCGCAACGGCATCGGCGGCAATCAGGAGAACGGCTCCGAGAATGCCGGCTGCCGGGATGAGGATCCGGTGATCGGTTCCGATCAGCATCCGGGCGATATGCGGTGAGACAAGCCCGATAAACCCGATGGTCCCGGTGAAACAGACGATGGTCGCAACAAGTACCGAGGCGACCATCATGGTCAGCATCCTGACCCGGTTTGCATCCACGCCGAGGCTCTTTGCCGAGTCATCCCCGATGGTCATGAGATTGAGATCCTGCGCCTTCGCGAGAAGGATCGGCGTGCATATGGCGAATATCGCGATGAACAAGCCGAACTTCCCCCAGGAGAACGCTGAGAGATCGCCCATCCCCCACAGGGTCATCAGCCTGAGTTGTTCATCGCTGGCAAAGTACGCCATGAGCTGCGAAAGCGAAGAGAAGAGGTAGTTCACCGCTATGCCGGCCAGGATCAGTGTTTCTGATGTCGCCCCCTTCCATGCCGCAAGCGATACGATGAAGAGGGAACAAAGCATCGCAAAGAGGAACGCATTCGCGATAAGGAGATATGCCCCGCCGATAACAGAAATCCCGAAGACGGCCGCGATGGCAACCCCGAAATGGGCACCTGATGAAATGCCGAGGGTAAACGGGCTTGCAAGCGGGTTTTTCAGCACCGCCTGCATCACACAACCACATATCCCAAAGCCGAAACCGGCAAAGATCCCCCCGATGATCCGGGGGAACCGGATGTTCCAGACCACCTGTTCAAACACCGGGTCCATGGTCAGGTACCCCGGCAGGTACCGTGCGAGGAGGGTCACATATACCTGGGGAATGGTCAGGCCGAGCGGACCAAGGGTGATGATATATCCGACGGCAAGGATAATCAGCCCGATAATTACGCAGATGAACAGGACCTTGCGTCCCATGAGCTGCCGGTACTCGCTCCGGACAGCTTCGAGTTTCTCCTGCCGCTGCTCCCGATGCCTGATGGCTGCGTCTGATACCGGTTCGTAGCGGGAACTCATGCGGCAGAAGGCTCCTTTTCCCACCAGATTCGTGCCCGCCATCCTCCACGGGTCAGGGAGAGTCTTCCATCCCCGACGGGAATGAGGGTCTCTGCGAGGTACTCCCTGAGTATCGGGATCTCATCCTCGCTGAGAGCATACCGCTCACCCCACCAGGAAACTGCTTCATCCAGATCATCGTAGGTGTGGGTATTCTTCACCGGTTCCACCATGACATTCGCATAGATCCCGAGATCATGGAGCACATGGAGGATGACGAGATAATCAGCCCAGACACCCTCCTGGTTCTCCCGGCCAAGCCGTTCTGCGAGTCCGTGATCCATCGGGTGCCGGGTTTTGCCCGCAAACCAGAGGATGTGAACCGATCGCCGGGCTGCCTCGTCCAGTTTTTTCAGGCCAGCCGCGATATCAGGAAACCCGAGCGAGTTTGAGGCAAAGACGACATCGTGCACAGGAATATCCCGGCCGATCTCAATATCCTCCCACCGCTTCCTGATCCACGAGTAGTTCGATAACCCGGCCTCCTGCATGCCTTTTTCCAGATATGAACCCATTCCGGTGGATGGCTCAAGGGCGGTCAGGTGGGAGACCTCCCTGGCCATCGGAACGGCAAACCGCCCGGTACCGGCTCCCATGTCAAGAACCATATCAGTTGCCCGGAGACCGAGGAGTGGGATCACCCGGCCTGCTTCTTCCGAACCGGAAACAGCACGGAAAAAGGAATGGGCACGCTTGTCCCATTCAACGCCCCCGGAATGGTTCCGCTGGTGGAGGAGACGCCAGAGCTCGTTGTAATTGATTATGCCGTTCATGCAAACTGTCTGGCCGGATATTCAAGGTAATCCATGTACTCGGAGAATACCCCGTCAACACCGAGGAATTTCTTCATGATCGCATTCCCTTCCGCCTCGAGATCGATGCCGCTGAATTTATCCGGGTAGAGGAGCTTACCGAGGTAGAACATGTTGATCAGGTTCCGGTCATGGGGTGATCCCCGACAGTTCGGGTAAAGTGCGTTGAAGACCTGTTTTTCCTGTACTGCTTTGATGGACTGGAGTTCTGGTGCCTCAAGGATGAAATCAACCCCTGAATCTTCAGGAGTTGAAGCGGCAACCAGGATGACATCCGGGTTCCAGGCGATGATCTGCTCGATGGCGACATTCACGTTTCCATCTGCCGCTTCCCGTGCGACATTGATCCCGCCGGCAAGGGTGAGGGGCTCATATTTGTTATCTGTACGGGTGAAATCCCGCCCTTCTTTTGCATCGTAGAACCCCTTCATTGCCCCGCGGGTTGCATAGTAAACCCGTTTCTTCTCGTTTTCAGGGATGGTCGAAGAGATATCAGTGACCTTCTTCACTTCCTGATCGATGAATGCAGTCAGTTCGGCTGCCTTCGCCTCTTTTCCGAGCACCTCCCCGACGGCAGTGATGTGCTTCTTCATATCATCGATATTGTAACCGGATGCGGCAACAAAGACGGGAACTCCGACATGCTCCTGGACCTCCTCGGCATCCTTATCTGAGGACATGAGGATCAGGTCAGGCTTGAGCGAAGCCATCAGTTCCTGGTTCATGGTATACCGGGTATTGGTCATCGGGAGGTTGTTCAGGCCACCGGAAACAACACCTTCCCAGCAGGCATCGCAGATCGTCTCGTTGTTCGAGTCGAGGAAACAGACACACCCGGAGCAGCCTGCACCGGTAGAGCATTCGTCAGAGGCAACCAGCTTTGCCCCGTCTCCGAGCGCGATCACAATCCTCGTGTTATCAGGGTTGTTCGTGATGATCCGCTCGATAGGCTTCTCGATGGTAACCGTCCGTCCGGCAAGATCGGTCACGGTCCGGGGATATGAATCATCAGCTGAAACCGGGAGAACAAGCAACCCGATCACCAGAATCAGTAATAATGAAAGAAAAATTCCAAATTTTTTATACATGATGCACCAGAATTCAGACTTTTTACATTTTCATCACATGCAACAGTGATGATACAGAGAAAAGTATTACCACAACATCAATAAGAGTTACTTTTTAGAACATTCGTAACAATTGTAAAGAAATAATCATTGCCAGGTACCTGTCAGGATGCCTGAAACCCGGATGAATTGCCTGGATAAAATCCGGATATCCGGGTTAAAACTGCGATGGGAAGTCATTCCTGGAATCCTGGAAGATCCTGGATCGCTCTGCCATCGTCCGTATCCGGTTTTTTACGTGACCTCTGCCGTCTCAATCGTACGGAGAGCCGCGTAAAAAGCGATTGCCGCAATGAGGCACAGGTACCCGAAGGAGAGGAGGATCTCACCGGCTGAATACTGGAACTCCATCCCGATAGCACTGAAATGACTTCCCACGGTGCAGAACCTGACCCCGGTTGTCAAATGGGTCAGGGGATTGACAATGGCTAACTGCTGAAGAATCACCGGGAGCCCTTCCATCGGGTAGAGAGAGTTTGACATGAAGAAGAGCGGCATGGTCAGGAGGGTTGCAACTCCCTGGAACCCCTCCGGGGAATCGATCTTCAGGGCAAGCGTGAGCGAGATGCAGATGAAGCCTGCCGAGAAGATCCCGACAAAGGCAAGCAGTCCGGCAAGGGAAAGGAGGATAGTGAGGGGATCGGCTCCCGGGAAAAAGTCTACCCCGAGTACAAGCCCGAAGACGAGAATGATAACGGCCTGGATCCAGGCTTTCGTCACCCCTGAAAAGGCAAGTCCGGAGATGATATTCCTGCGCCGGATGGGGCTTGCCATCACCTCGCGCATAAGCCCCCAGTTTTTATCGAAAAGGACGAAAAACCCCCCGAATATGCTCGTAAAGAGCACGGTGGCCGAGATGATCCCGGCACACATGAATGTCAGGTAATCCACCGCCAGAACACCCGGAAACGAGACATCGCCGCCAAGAATCCGGTCAAAGTTCCCTGCCATCGCCATCCCGAAGAAGGCCAGCCATAACACCGGCTGGAGGAGAGAAGAGAGGAGTTGATGTTTGAACTTGACGAACCGACGCATGTCGCGTTTATAAATGGTAAAGAAACCGTTTGCCATGATTCACCTCAGCCACGCAGGGCCCGGCCCGTGTAATGGAGAAATACATCATCCATGGTTGGCTTTTTCAGATTCACTGATTTCACCGGGATACCGGCTTCATCCAGGCAAAGGATCAGCCGGGGAAGGATCTTCCGGCCGTCCTCCTTCGTCATTACAAGAATCCCTCCCTCACGCTGCCTGATCTCCCCGATTCCGGGTAGGTCGGCGATCAGGGCAGATGCCTGTCCGTTGTCCTCCGTCTCGAGGTACATGATATCGGTGCCAAGACTGTTCTTCAATTCCCAGGGAGTTCCCTCTATGATGATCTCCCCGTGATCGACGATTGATATCCGGTCTGAGAGGAGATCGGCTTCGTCCATGTAATGGGTCGTCAGGAAGATCGTCGTTCCTTCTTCGTTGACAGACCGGAGATACTCCCAGGTCCTCCGCCGGGTCTGGGGAT
Source organism: uncultured Methanospirillum sp. (assembly GCA_964637135.1). Taxonomy (GTDB): domain Archaea; phylum Halobacteriota; class Methanomicrobia; order Methanomicrobiales; family Methanospirillaceae; genus Methanospirillum. The sequence continues at coordinate 34,223 of CAZWTX010000013.1, forward strand.
CAAGCCCAATCGTCGGCTCGTCAAGGAAGAGAATTTCAGGCCGTGTCATAAGCCCCCGGGCGATCTCAAGTCTCCGTTTCATCCCGCCCGAGAGATCGTGGGTTAGGGTATCTGCCTTTTCAGTGAGTTCCACGAGGGAAAGGAGTTCATCGATCCGCTTTTCTTTCTCCCGCCGGTCCATCCCGTAGAGGTCACCGTGGAAATCGAGGATTTCACGGACCGTCATGTCCTTGTCAAGCGTGATCGCCTGGAAGACAATCCCGATCGCCTCACGGACCTGCTGACGCCCGGTCCGGAGATCATGGCCGGCAACGCTCACCTCCCCTTCCTGGAGGGGGAGGAGGGTGATCAGCACATTAATGGCAGTGCTTTTCCCGGCCCCGTTCGGACCAAGAAGGGAGAATATCTCCCCTTTGCGGACGATCAGGCTGACATCCCTGACCGCCTTCACCTCCCCGTACGCATGCGAGAGGCGGGATACTGTAAGTATTGGAGGTTCATTCATGGGTTCACCCGCAGGGAATTTCTCCGGTTTCCAGTTTTTCGCTAGTATCGGCTGTAATCCGTTTCCGACAGGTGATCAAGGCCTGTTCAGCCCGTGTTATTCACCGGAGCACGAGTCCGGATCCCGGCCGCTCCGGGTATCAGAGTACTCATAATGCTTCCTGAGGAAATTGAGGATCTTCTCTGATTCCGCCCAGCGCCGGTCAATCTGGGTCACCATTTTATCGATCTCTCCTACCTGTTCACGAATCCTGGCGGTGAGATCCGGATCACCGGAGAGCTCAACGTATCCTGATATCACCATGAGGGGATTTCTGATCCCGTCGTTCAGGATGGCAAGCTGGGCAAGGTTCTGTTGGATCTGATTTCCGGCAGCGTCCCGTTCCTGGATCAGCCTGAGCCGGCCGGTGATATCCTGCCCCTGGGCTATAGTAGCGACCGGGTGAAGTCCGTCCCGCTCGTACAGGGTTGCGAGGTTCCACTGGACTGTCCTGACTGAACCATCCGCATGGAGAATGTCGACTTCGACGGCCTCACGGCATTGCCGGGTGGAGACTTCCTCGATCAGCGCCATCGACTCATCTGCCTTCGCGGGAGGGAAGAGAAGACGAAGATTCCTGCCGATGACCTCTTCGGCACTTCTCCCGATAAGGTTCTCACCGGTCCGGTTCATCCGGGTGATGTGGAATTCAGGATCCCAGATGAGGATCGGAACCGAGGCGATCGATATGAGGTTCTCAAGGTAAAGGTTTGTCTCGCGGACCCGCTCTTCGATTGCTTTCCGTTCGGTGATATCAAGATCCGTCCCGAAGACGAGATTTCGCCCCTCATAGTCGCCGATAATACGCTGTGCCTGTGACTGGATGTACCGAAGCTCACCACTGTCAGCCTTAAAAATCCGCATATCGATATTGAATGGCTCTCCATTTGCTAAGAGCCGGTCAAACATCTTTTTTGCGAGCTCCAGATCATCAGGGTGGATACGAGCCGCAACCTCCTCCAGGGAAACCTGTTGTCCGGGAGCATACCCGTGGATCCGGTGGATCTCTTCTGACCCGGTGAACTTTTTGGTATCAATATTATAGGTCCAGCTCCCGATATGGGCAACCTTCTGGCTTCGTTTCAGGTAGGCAAGGATTCGTTTCAGGGCCCGCTCCGATTTTCTCCGTGATACGGCATACCGGATCTTGCTTGCAAGATCGGTGAACTCAACCCGGGGTTTCCCGGATTTCTGGATATAAAAGTCAGCCCCCTTGTTGAGGGCATCGATGACCACCTCCTCGCGTCCCCTCCCGGTATAGATAATAAACGGGGTGGTATCCCCTTTTGACTTAAGAATGGTGAGGAGTTCTATCCCGTCCATCTCAGGCATGAAATAATCAGAGACGATGGCATCGAATGTGGTATTCTCAAGGAGAATGAGTGCCTCGCTAACCCCTAGGGCAGTGGTAACGATGAACCCTGTTCCTTCCAGGAATGATTTCCCCAGATTGAGGAGATCGGGCTCATCATCAATGAACAGTACATGAACCATATCAGCCATAATCCAACCATTCGATGCCACGGGGCCCCACTGGTGATACCCCCGCTGTGAAGGGCCCTGCCAGGGTAAGTCCGCTCCTGAGAGTGGATCAGGAACGATCATGATAGTATTGTTCTGATATGAAAGATACATTCTTTTAGTATCTGCCGGGATATCCCTGACTCAGGACGGAAAAACCACCGGCACATTCAGGATATGCTGATCCGGAGAATCCCGGGTGAAAAAAGAAGGGAAACTGTGAATCCCCGGAATCAGGACTCCTCCATGGTGCCATACTGGCTGTTTGCTTCATCAAGGCCGTCGAGCAGGGCCTGGTATGCCTCCTCGTCGTCGGCACCGGAGTTCTCATAACTCGTGATCGCTTTTTCAAAGAGTCCGATTGCCTCTTTAAACTGGTTCAGTTCAAGAGAACAGCGGGCCTTTCCCCCGTACGCCATCCAGACTCCCTCGCTGGTCGATCGGTATCCAAGAGCCGTATCATACGCATCAATGGCGCTCTGGTACCGTTTCAGTCCCTCAAGAGCCTGTGCTTTTCCGAGCCATCCGTCAAATGATTTCGGTTTTATGGCAATCGCACTCTCGTATGCCTTGATCGCTTCACGGTATGCACCACCTGAAAGGGCGGTATTGCCCTCATCGATGTAATTCGCATACGTCGGGTCAGGAGTCACGGTCGGAAGCGGTCCGCCGATAACATCTGACATGAGGAAGGTGTCCGTTGCTCCTTCGGCAACCCGCTTATTATACAACCAGGTTGGCATATGCATGAAACCGCCGGTCATACCGTCTTCATCAGCCGTGGCGGCAACTACCAGGAATGATAACCCGGAGACGAGGAGGACCATGAGAACCAGCCCGTACCGGAATGGGGTATCTGGATACATAGTCTAATCTCGCTTTCCTCAAAGACAAGGTTTCTCCTCCCGGACAGGAGCGGTAGGAAAGAAAGGACCGGAAGAAGGCTGAATGCATCTCCCGGCGCAGGATATATCAGGGATCTATGTGTTCTTTCCGTTCTTCTGTTCATCCTCGAAACGGCGCATTTCACGTTCACGTAGTTCCTTACGCCTGATCTTCCCGGATATGGTCTTCGGCAGCTCGGTAACAAACTCGACTCTCCGGGGGTACTTGTAGGGAGCGGTAACCGCCTTGACATGTTCCTGAATCTCCCGTGCCAGTTTTTCACCAGGCTCAAATCCCGGCTTGAGAACGATGAACGCCTTGATCACGAATCCCCGGATGATATCCGGCGACCCGACAACCGCAGATTCGAGGACTGCCTGATGCTCGGAAAGGGCATTTTCAACCTCGAACGGACCGATACGGTACCCGGATGCCTTGATGACATCATCATCCCTGCCGACGAACCAGAGGTATCCGTCCTCGTCCATCCGACCACGGTCGCCGGTATAGTAAAATCCGTTCCTGAAAGAGGATTCATTTGCATCTGGATTATCAAAGTACTCGACGAAGAGGCCGACCGGGCGGGGATCCACCTTAATTGCGATGGAACCCTCTTCTCCCGGCTTGACCGGCCGGCTGGCATCGTCGTGGAGCTCAACCACCCAGCCGGGGGCGGGCTTGCCCATTGATCCGTACTTCGGTTTCATACAGGGGAAGGTTCCGACACAGAGGGTCGTCTCAGTCTGACCGTACCCCTCGAAAATCTCAAGGCCGGTCATATCCTTCCATGCCTTGATCACCTCAGGGTTGATCAGTTCACCGGCACTCACGCAATGGCGAAGTTCTGAAAAATCGTACTTACGCAGGTCAGCCATGATGAGCATCCGGTAGATCGTCGGCGGGGCACAGAAGGTCGTGACCCCGTACTTCTCGATCAGCGGGAGGAGTTCGGTTGCATTGAACCGACTCCGGTAATCATAGACGAAGATGGCTGTTCCCTCGATCCACTGACCGAAGAGTTTGCCCCATGCAGACTTCCCCCAGCCGGTATCGGAGACCGTGAAATGGAGATCGTTCGGTTTGAGATCATGCCAGAACCGGGCCGTCACAATATGGCCGAGGGCATAACTCTGGGAATGAACGACCATCTTCGGCTCGCCGGTCGTTCCCGATGAGAAGAAGATAAGCATCGGATCGGTTGACCGTGTCTTGCGCATTCCCCGCAGATTCGTGATCCGCGAAGATACCGGGGCAGGGTAATCAAGTTCGGTGATATAGGAGATCCACCCGTCCCGCTTCGTGTCGGTGATCATCCGTGTCGCAACGGTCGGACATGAGGCTCTGACCGCATCGACCTTCTCGGCATTCTCCGCGTTCGTGATCACCATCTTGACCTCCGCGGCATTGATCCGGTACTCAAGATCCTTGGTGGTCAGCATGGTCGGCGCAGGGATATAAACCGCCCCGATCTTCATCAGAGCTATTGCGATAAACCACCATTCCGGCACCCGGGGAAGCATGAGGAGCACCCGGTCACCCTTACTGATCTTGTACTTGATCAACATGTTCACGATCTGGTTGGATCGCTGTGAAATGTCGCGGAACGTGAAGAAATGTTCCTCTCCGGCCTGGTTGGTCCAGACCATGGCAAGTTTGTTCCGGTCTTTGCGGGCCCAGGCATCGATCACGTCAAACCCGAAATTGAAGTACTCCGGCACCTCGATCCTGAAGTTACGATAGGTCTCCTCATAACTCTGCATGTTATGCCTGATCGTTGGTGGGGAATCGTCGATGATCGGGCTTGATTCGCCACAGGGGTAAATCCCGAATCCGGATAGTTTCTTGAGCTGTTTCGTGCAGGCTTCACTGATCCAGTCAGAACGGGAGAGCTGTCGTGCGGTGCACTCCTGATCAATCCGTCCGGTCAGATCATCGTCCATCGTGATCGAGTACCGTACCATTAGTACGATAAGGTGCACCAAAAGAGAAAAGGGTTGGTGTAACGATACCGGCTCAAGGACCGGCATCTGAAAAGTGCGGTCAGCTTTCGAGTCCGGACTCTTCAACCATCCGGATCGCTTTCTTCGGGCATTCGTTGGCGCAGATGCCACATCCCTTGCAGTACTCGAGATCAATCTCGTAGCTGCTGTCGATCACGCCGTCCGGACAGTACATCGCACACATCCCGCATGAGTTACATTTTTCCCGGTCGACCACCGGTCGGAAAACCCGCCAGGTTCCGGTCGGACCGGCGCAACCCTCCGTGGGCCGGGATATTGCCAGTCGCTCCCTCATATCTTCATCTCCTCGTAGGCCATCATTGCTGCATTCAGGTTCCGCTCGTCGGCAAACATCTCGGATATCGCCGCCCGGGCAGATTCACGTGAGAACAGCCCGAGTCGTGCCAGTGCACCGATCACCGGGGTATTCAGGATCGGGCTTCCGGCAACCCGGAGATTGTTCCTGAGGGCGATCCCGGTAAGGTCAACGGAGTACGCCTCGTACTGCCCTGCAGATACGGGAATCTCCGGTGCATTGATCAGTACCCGTCCACCCGGCCTGAGTCCTTCGTAGACATTGACAAGGTCGAGGATGCTCGGATCCAGCACCACGATCATATCCGGCTGGTGTATCTGTGAGTACACCCGGATCGGCTGATCGTCAATCCGGATGAACGAGACGATCGGAGCACCCCGCCGTTCGGCGCCATAGAACGGAGCGGCGGTCGCATATTTGCCATCCCTGAACGCTGCAAGGGCAACCAGCTTTGCGGCGGTCACCCCGCCCTGTCCTCCCCGGGAATGAAGCCTGATCTCGTACATCAGTCAGTCACCCCGAACCAGTGCTCTTCCCCGATACGACGGTTTCTGACAAAGGAAGCGATATCGTGGTAGGTAACCTCCTGGCCGCCGAGCCCGGCGATCACACTGTAACAGTCCATGCCAGTCTTCGCCTTAATAGACGCAGCGGTTATCCCGCCAAACCCGAACGAATAATTCCGGTCGATGACCACGAGTTCACGTCCTTTCAGGTCAAGATCCGGGAACGGACGTACCCAGCGGAGCCGCATCGAACCGGCTTTTACGCCCTCTTTCCTGAGAAGATCGACCGCGACCTCGGCCTCTTTTCCAAGAGTTCCCATTGCGATCACGAGAACCTCCGCGTCCTCGCAGCGGTAATCCTCCGTCCAGGAATAGGACCGCCCGAACCGCCTGGCAAACTCGCTCTCCGTCTCCCTGATGACGGCAATAGAATCCCGCATCGACCGCTCGATATCATACCGGATCCTGAAATAATCAGCCGCAGAGGTCATGCACCCGTATCCTCCCGGGTTTGCCGGATCAATTTTATGATCGAGAACAAGCGGCGGGATGAAGTCTCCTGCCTCGACCTCCTCCAGCTGCTGGGAGATGTGGGAGAGGGTGAACCCGTCGAGGTTCACCATCACGGGGAGATACACCCGGCGGTCCTCGGCGATCCTGAACGCCATGAGTGTCGCATCGTATGCCTCCTGGACGGTCGAGACATAGACCTGGAGCCAGCCGGTGTCCCGGGCCTGGAGGGAATCGGTATGCTCGGCCCAGATATTCCAGCCTGGCCCGAGTGCCCGGTTCACGTTTGCCATGACAATCGGGAGCCGTGCCCCGACCGCCCAGTTCACCATCTCATGCATGTAGAGCAGACCGTGAGAACTGGTCGCGGTGAACGTCCGTGAACCGGTGATACTTGCCCCGATACAGGCGGCCATCGCAGAGTGCTCGCTCTCGACCGGGATGTACTGGGCTTTCAGTGCCCCTGCGGTGACATAATTGGCGATCTGCTCGACGATCTCGGTCTGGGGAGTGATCGGGTACGCCGCGACCACCTTCGGCCTGGCTTCCTTCACGGCTGCCGCAACCGCATTGTTCCCGGTAGATATGCTCAGCATGACTGGTCTGCCTCCCGTTTCAACAGTCTCAGGTTCCGCTCAAGATCCTGCTGCATTCTCGTGACCTGTTCCTCCGTGAGGGTGGAAAATCTCCCTTGTATCTTCAGGTAATCCGTGAGCGGGGCTGGTTTGAGCATTGCTGCTTTTGTCGGTCCGGAAAGAGTGAGAGCATCATATTCACGCTCGTACATGGCCCACATTCCGGTCTTGACGGCAAGTTTTCCGACTTCTATCGTCTTCTCGGTGGAGTACCGCCACCCTGGCGGGCAGGGGGCAAGCACATGCATGAACTTCGGACCCCTGACAGAGAGGGCCTTCTGCACCTTCCTGGCCAGATCCTGTGGATAGGCACTGCAGGCGGTTGCCATGTACGGCAGGTTATGAGCGGCGATGATCCGGTCGAGATCCTTCTTGACATGGATCTTCCCTCCCGGTGTCGTCGTCGTCTTCGCCCCGAGCGGGGTGGAGCCGGATCGCTGCATCCCGGTGTTCCCGTAGGCCTCGTTGTCATAACAGATATACAGGAAGTTGGTACCCCGTTCAAGTGCACCGGAGAGCGCCTGTATCCCGATATCAACCGTACCTCCGTCGCCGGCATACGCGATCACATTCGTATTCTTCCCCTGCTCCTCAAACGCCGCAGCCATACCTGACGCAACTGCAGCAGCCGCAGCAAACGCCACATTATACACCGGAATGTTAAACGAGGTGTTCGGGTACACACCCTGAAGAACACTGGTGCAGCAGGCCGGAACCACAAGGACGGTATCAGGTCCGGCTGCATTCAGAACATGCCTGAGAATCAGGGATGAACTGCAGCCGGCACAGGCCGTAGAGCACTTGTGGATATATTCAGTCTCTACCCCGGTCATGACGGTCGGTACCATTTGTTCTTCATGATAAATAATGATGATTTGATCTGTTTTTCTTCCGGAAAACATCCCTATCCAGGGATATTACGGGAATCGTTTGCAGAAAAATGACCTGCAGTGTGCCGGCCGGGAGGAATATGCCGCACAGGTATACTGATCGCCCGGCCCGATCCTGAGAAACGGGCAGGCATCCGGATGGGTGGATCGGAGGGCATCATCAGCCTCTCCATCATGAACCGGGGCTGTGCGGGCGAAGAACCGGTCTTTTGAGAGCGTGCACCGGCAGTGATGTTCACGGCCTGATATCGATCGCTCGATGATGATGTACGGCTTCATGTGAAAACAGCACCGCCCGCACCGGGTACAGTTGCTCATACCCGCTCCCGATCGGTATACCCGGTGATCGCCTCAAGAAACTGCAGGCCGTATCGTTTCAGCTTGTGTTCCCCGACTCCGTAGACAACGAGCAGCTCGGGGAGGGTCCTTGGCATCTGCTTTGCCATCTCCTTCAGGGTCCGGTTCGGGAATATCTGAAACGGCGGAACGTCCTCTTCGTCGGCAATTATTTTCCTGACATCGCGGAGAATCTCGTAGAGATTGGAGATATCCGCCTCATCAGCCGCCTCCTCTTGGACCTGCCCGAGTGTTGCCTGGAACTCCGGTTCAGCAATCCGGACCGGGATCGATCCTGACAGGGCACTGGTAGTTCTCGCGTTTTTCCGGACCGTCGGGTACCGGTTTCCATGACTTGTCAGAAACCCGCAGAAGACCAGTTCCCTGATCCAGAAGATCCACTGGGCACGCCGATACTGTTTTCCTGCCCCGAAACTCGCGATCCGGTCATGTCCGTTCCGCCTGACCTTTTCATCAGCGGTTCCGGAGAGGATGTCGGCAACATAGGAGACCCCGAACCGCTCCTCGATCTCGTCAAGACACCGTGTTATCATGGTGAGTACGCCCCTTCCGTCGATCGTCTTCCTGCCGGTCTCACATGCATCGCAGCCGTTGCAGGATGGTTCGTCATACGGTTCGCCAAAGTAGTTGAGCAGGACGGTTCTCCGGCAGGCCTTCGTCTCGCAGAACCCAATAATATCATGGAGCTTGCGGAGCGCCACCTGTCGTTCAATCCCGTCTCCCATCTGCTCGATAAGGTACTCTATCTTCCTGAAGTCCTTGCGTGAATAGAGAAGGAGACATTCAGCCGGATCCCCGTCACGTCCGGCCCTGCCGGTCTCCTGGTAATAATGCTCAATATTCTTTGGCAGGTCATAATGGATGACATATCTGACGTCAGGCTTGTTTATCCCCATTCCAAAGGCAACGGTGGCAACAATGATCCTGACCTCATCGCGGAGAAACTTCTCCTGCACATCATTCCTGCGTGCAGGAGGGAGATCGGCATGGTATGGATGCGCATCAAACCCGTTCTGCCGGAGCAGGGCTGCAAGATCCTCGACCTGTTTCTTTGAAAAACAGTAGATAATCCCCGATTCGTCCCGGTGCCGGTCAAGGAAGTCGATAACCTGGATTTCAGGGGTTTTCTTCTCCTCGATCCGGTAGAAGAGATTGGCACGGTTGAAACTCCCGATAAAAACCGCCGGGTCGCGGAGGGAGAGCTCGGTGATGATATCTGACCTGACCGACGGGGTTGCTGTCGCGGTGAGGGCAATGATCGGAACATCGGGAAGTTCGCGCCTAATCACCGATAACTGGCGGTATTCCGGCCTGAACTCGTGTCCCCACTGGGAAATACAGTGGGCCTCGTCGATCGCTACCAGGCTGATCGGGATGCTGGCAATCGACGAAAGGAAGGAGGGCTGGACGAGCCGTTCGGGCGAAAGATAGAGGATCCTGAGCGTCCCCGACCGGATCGCCGCATCGATCTCCTTCTTCTCGGCGTATCCGAGCGTGCTGTTCAGGTAGGCTGCAGGGATACCTGCTTCTTTGAGGCCGTCAACCTGGTCTTTCATGAGGGCGATAAGCGGGGAGACGACAATGCCCATCCCTTCGCGGATCATCGCCGGAATCTGGTAACAGACCGATTTTCCGCCACCGGTAGCGATAACCGCGAGAACATCCCGCCCCCCGGTGATTGCCGTAATGATCTCCTCCTGCTGCGGCCGGAATGAGGGGTACCCGAACCATTGTTTGAGGATGGAAGCAGGAGAGGAAGCCGGCATGATAATAGAGATTGGTCAGGAAATGAGAAAAGGAGGTAGGACGATTCCTCCTGCAATAGAATGAGTGAACTGGTGGCCCGGACGGAATCATCCGAAAGGTTCATCAACAAGAACCCTGATACGTGAGTATCTGTATCGCACTCTGCCAGGGAGTAATCCCGGGAGTGAAGGAGGGTGAAATTATGGGGACATTTCTCGTTGAACATAACGCTGAAGATATTTCTCTTGAACCGGAATCCGCAGTGCAGACGATTAATAAGGCACGGAAAGGGGCACGGGTCGCAGGCAACCTGCAGGTCGTCGAGTTTATCCTCGGAAACGAACTCTTCGCCATCGATCTGTTTGACACCCGCGAAGTGATCAACTCGACTGAGATCACCCCCCTTCCCAATACACCCTCTTTTATCAAGGGAATCATCGATCTGAGGGGGATAATCACCACCATCATTGACCTCAAGGAGATGATGCATATCACCCAGGAGGCGGGCGGGAAAAAGAAATCCCGGATCATCGTGCTGGATCACAATGTATCTGAGAAGATGATCGGGGTTCTTGTTGATGATGTCCTTGCCGTCACGACCTTTACCGACGATGATATCGACAAGGATGCCCACGCCTCGAAGAATACCGATCGGGACATCCTTGGTATCATCAGGAAGAAAGTAAAGACCGGCGAGCGGGAGCGGAGCGAACTGATCATCTGGCTCGATATAAAAACGATGATCAAGAAGATCGAACTGGATCTGTAATCAGATCCACCCTTTTTTTGCACAATCCGTTGCTGGTATGATAGATCGATAGTATGAACATGGAGCTCCGGCAGGGTCGAAACCGGGAATCACGAAAAGGTAAATAATCCCCATTATCAATACTAGTTAAGTGATCTAAAATGATTACAATCATCCGGTAGATTTCGCCCGATGACAATCATTTTTCTACGTGTGTGTAATATGAAGGATGAACTACGTGTCACAAGGTATGCATAAACCGGAATATTATTCGGCATAGTACTCTCAATATTCTATTGAGGTATTAGTGCCAGGTTTGATGATGGTTCTTTGGAACATACCTATTTCGATTCATTCAGAGGTTTTATGAATTCTAAAATATGTGTCATTCTGATCCTGTTTCTCTTTGGCATGACCCTGCTTGCCGGCTGCACCACAGCAGAGCAGAAAGCTTCCGAACTAAAACCATCTCCCACGACCAGGGGCGATAATCCGGCAGATGGGTCTCAAAAGGACACGAAGACCGGGGAAGTGAAAACAACTACCACAGAACCGGGAACTGGTAATGACGAGAAATATTACTACAATATCAGGATCATCCCCCCGGCAACACTCGAAGACATGGAGCGTGAGATCGGAACCGGCGAGTACGTGATCCGGAACGAGGATGGTGATCTGATCGGTATTGTCTCTCCCCGCAGTCTCGCCATCCGGGGTGATCTGGTCAGGCTTGCAGAGGAGTCTGAAACAGGCGGAAAGGTCTTTGACAAAACCGACATTGCAACCCATCTCGTCGATGTTGCCTTCGGTATCGATAATGCCAAGCTCCAGCTCTTCAAGTCAAACAAGGACTACCAGTTCTGGTTTGACGCATATTACACCGAGGATGATGTGAAGTACATCCTTGAGATGGCGAAGTACCTGAACACGCTCTCCGATACAACCCAGTTCGAGGATGAAGAGGTCGCCCGGGGCTTTTTAAAGAGTAATTACGAGGAGATCCCGTACAACTACTACAACATCAAGATCATCCCCGAGAATATGCTCGAGGATTTCAAGGATGAACGCAAGCCTGAGGAACACCTCATGAAGGATCCGGAAGGAAACCTGATCGGCATGGTGGCACCCGATCACCTCTACCTCCTTGAAACCCTCTCAGATGAAGACCGGAATTATTACATCAGGAGAGGAATCTTCTACAGCATGGGCCTGCACGGAACCACGTACTCAGAGCAGGACAGTTTCTTTGTCAAGGAGATCGGAAAGAACACCGAGCTCAGCTCGCTCGACGAGGAAGCAGTCAAACTCCTCTACGGTGGACGGCTGACCACCGGCATGAGCCTTGAAGAGACGAGAAAGACCCTCGGACTTGACAAGTAACCAAAGACCCTTACTCTTTTTTCGCCAGGTGACGGTATACCCTGGCCATGAGATCATGCTCTCTGATCCCTTTTTCAAGACCTGCCCGGGTCCGTGCTGATCGCTCAAGGGGGATCCAGGAACAATCACAATCCGCATCCCAGAGAATGAGCCCGTCAGGCGGGGCAGGTTTCACCTTGTTCCTGCATGATCCTGAAAGCATGACACGGATCCCGTCACCGGTAATCTTCCCTTCTGCCGCCAGTCTGAGGGCGCCGGCGATGCATCTCACCTGATGCCAGAGGAAACTCTCCGCCGAGATCTCAAGCCACCAGCCTGCGGCATCCCCGTAGAGACGGATATCCCGGATTGTCCTGACCGGGTTTTTTCCCGGTTCAAGGCGGGCAAAACAGGTGAAATCATGTCTTCCGAGGAAGAGATCCCGGCAGGCTGCGGCAAGGGAGGGATCCCCGTCAAAGGAGTCATAGTAGTACCGGTATGTCCGGTTCGAGACCGCAAAACGGGGGTAGAATGCTTCATCAACGACCGCGTAGCGGTCTGCCCAGATATCAGGCGGTAACTGTCCGTTCAGTGCCCTGACAGCCCGGCCGGGATGATCTGTCGTGAATGCAAGGATCTGAGTCCTGGCGTGCACCCCCCGGTCGGTCCGTCCAGCAAGGGAGAGCCGTGATTCCTGCCGGTCACGAATCAATCCTGCACGCAGGCATGCTGCACCGATCTCTCCCTCCACCGTCCGCTGGTCTGGCTGGAACTGGGATCCGGCAAATCCCCCCCCGAGGTACCCGATCTGAAATGCGAGCCTTACCGGTGTATTCTCCGCCGTATCTTCCGCCATGAGTTCCGGAGCGATTGTCTCGCATATATCCTGACCGGGGTCTTTCGTCCGGCTGGCCGTGTTTTTCCGGCACCGATAGCTGCAAGAACCGAAGGCACGTTCTTTTCAGCATCGATATACGTCAGGCCGTACCCGACAAACCGAGCATGATGGGCATCACTCCCGGCAACCATCGGCTTTTTCAGCCTTCGTGCAATCTTCGCCGCTTTCCGGTTTGCACTCCCGAAGATGTACCGGCTGTTATAGACCTCGATGGCATCCACCGCAGCAAGCACCTCCCGGCACCTGATGGCAGCCCCGTGCCGGTACCGGTGATAGGGGTGGGGAAGAATCGCGATCCCTCCCGCAGCATGGATCATCCGGATCGTCTCAAGGATCCCCGCTCCCGGTGGCAGGGCGGTGGTAATTCCGAGCGCAACCAGGTGTCCCTCTGCCGTTGAGATCTCGATCCCCGGGATCACGAGGACCCGGGCCGGGATGGTCTCTGCCTCCTTCCATCCGGTGATGGTGTCATGATCCGTGATTGCTATCACGTCAAGTCCGGCGTGTTCGGCCGCGTGCAGGATATCCCTGACCCGGCTCTCCCCGTCCTTTGAGTGTGCCGTATGGATATGCAGGTCTGCAGAGAGCATTATACATTGTTTTATTCTTCCCCATATAATGAAAATTCATGAAATTGCTTCTCCCCACCGGCAGGGTCACCGCTGATATCGTTCGGGAGGCTGCCGCCGGGAGAGACGCCGAAGTGGTTATCACCGGAGAACTTGCCTCCTTTCTCACCCCGGCCAGCCTGCGGGATCTGCTCAGGACAAGAACCCCGGAGATGGTGATCGTCTCCGGGATGTGCACCGCTTCCTTTGCTGCGATCGAAGAGGAGAACGGCATTCCGGTCTTTCTTGGACCGCGTCATGCCGCCGACCTGAAGATGGTTCTCGAGAACCTGGGCCCCGATACCCTCTCCCGGGAGATCCCGGCGGATGAGTTTCTGGGTGCCCGGCGGAGGGATGAAGCCTACCGGATCATCGCAGAACGGGAGGATGAGGCAACAGCTGCCTTTACAATCCGGGGATGCAGGATCGGGGGGAACAGCCGGATCAAGGTTCTTGCCGAGATCATGGATGCCCACCGGCATCCCGATATCAGGGGAACCGTTATCGCATCCTTTGAGCGCGGTGCCGATATCGTGGATCTCGGGTTCGGGTTTGATGCAACCGCTGACGATGTCAGGAGGGTCTTCTCCCTGCTCACCGATATCCCCGGACCGCTTGCAGCAGATACACAGGATCCTGACCTCATTCTGGCAGCCCTCGGCAGGGCAGACCTCATCCTCTCCCTTCATGCAGGCAACCTCGTAGCAGCAGGCCCAGCAGTCGCTGCTGCAGGCGCTGCAGCGGTGATCCTCCCTGAGGGCGGGGATATCCAGGCAAACCTTGCGGCAGCATATGCTGCCGGGGTACGCAGATGCATCATCGATCCAATCCTCGATCCCGCCGGTATGGGTCTCGTCAGGTCATTGATGCGATTTTCGAACCTCCCAAACGTTCCGGTCTTTTTCGGGGCAGGCAATGTCATCGAACTCATCGACGCCGATTCGGTCGGAATCACCGCCCTCCTTGCCGCGATGGCATACGAGACCGGTGCATCTGTTATCTTCTGCAGTGAGCACAGCGACAAGACGACCGGATGTATCGCCGAGATGCGCCGGGCAAGCGAGATGATGGCGCTTATGAAGGGCAGGCCCTATCCCAAGGATCTCGGGATTGATCTCTTCTCGATCAAGGAGAAACGCCGGCGAAGAGAGCCCCCGCTTGAATATCACACGCTCATCGAAGCAGGGAAACCGGAGGGGGAACTCATCTATGATCCCTGCGGCAACTTCAGGATTGGAATCGAGGGACCATACATCGTGGCGGTAAAAAACGGAGTCGCCGTTAAGGGACGCCGGTGGATCGACGTGATGCAGACCCTCATTGAACGGGGGGATCTCTCCCGCCTTGACCATGCCGCATACCTTGGTCAGGAACTCGCGAAAGCCGAACTCGCGATACGATTTAACCGGAGTTTTGAGCAGGATGGCCCGTTCTGACCCCCGGGTATGATGAGGGATCAGGAGAAAACAGGTATACATAGCAGCCGGTATGACCATCAGAGCGATTGACAGCAGCCTGCTCGAACTTCTCCTTTTCATGGGGCAGGAAGCGCATCCAAAAGAATTTGCAGCATTTCTCATCGAACAGGACGGGGTACTTGCCGAACTCACCCTCATTCCCGGGACGATCGGGGGAACCGGGAGTGCGACTATTCCCCTGGACATGATCCCGACCGGTCTGTCGGTTGCCGGCAGCGCCCACAGCCATCCGAACGGGATAACCAGTCCGTCCGACGCTGACATCTCCTTCTTCTCCCAGAGCGGCGCCAGTTGCCACATCATCGTCGGCTTCCCGTACGAACCGGAGTGTTACTCGGCATTCCACCCGGACGGTTCGGTCTTCGATCTTGAGGTGACCGGATGAGGCGGGTGGTTGCAACCGGAACCTTTGACATCCTTCACCCCGGCCATCTCTGGTACCTTGAGAAGTCTGCTGAACTCGGGGACGAACTCTTCGTGATCGTTGCCCGTGACCGGAACGTGAAACACAAGCCGAGGCCGCTCATTCCCGAGCAGCAGCGTCTTACCATGATCCAGGCCTTAAAACCGGTCACGAAAGCCGTGCTAGGGGATCGGGAAGACATGTTCCGCCCGATCAGGGAGATACGCCCGGATGTCATCACGCTCGGGTTTAACCAGCATTTCGATGAGACGCAGCTCGGGACAGCACTTGCCAGCCAGGGCATCAACGCCGGGGTGATCCGGATCGGAGAATATACCGGCTCGCCGTTCACCAGTTCAAGCAGTATATGTGAGGCAATTCTCCGGGAGAGATCACTCCCGGGAACCTGACGGCAGGATCCTGACCGGGCAGGGGAGGGCGTCGATAAGGTTCCCGGCGGTGCGGACAACGACCGATGCCTCCTCAAGCATCAGGTTGACAAGCTCAGCAGAACCAACCTGCCTGAAATCGGTCCGGAGTGCGATCACGGGAATTCCCCGGGCGTACGCATACCCGATCTCAAAGGCGGTCCCCGAATCGGCATCAGGACCATCGATGATGGCAACAACGAGGTCTGCCCGATCAAGGGCCGCAAGGTTTTCCCTGAAGATCTCCGCGTGCACGTCATGTGTCCGGGACGCGTCGGTGTCCCCGATCTCCTGGGGAAGGTGAACAGCATATGCCTGTTCTTCAAGAAGTCCTGCAATGAACCGGTTGTACCGCTGTTCGGCCTCGCTGAAGAGTGGCGCAGCGAGATAGACCTCGTACGCGGCAAAGGCATATACGTCGTATGCCGGAATCCCGGGAAAACGGGAGAGAAACACGCCACGCCCGGGACGTTTCGGATCACTGCCGTTTACCGGACCGTAATATGTCTGTGTGACACCGCAGACCGGCGAAGAATCAACACCGATGATCGCTGCCGGAAGACCTTCGGCAGAGAAGAGATCCCTCATGGCGGTTTCCTCACGGTCAAGGAGGGCCGTAAAAGCCGGGGTATCGAGCCGGTCAAGGAAATACCCGGGGGGATGATCCCTCCCGAAGTACATGGTCTCTAGGCAGGGGAGATCCCGGACCGTGATACCGAAGCGTTTGCACCGCTCACCAGCCTTCCTGAAGGCTGCCAGATCGCGTTCATGGGTGATGCCCGTTGCACGCAGGGAGGGATCATGGATACAGGGGCAGAAGAGGACGTACATTCTTATCAGATCTCAGGTGGAGTGATGATAGATGATTCCGCTCCTCGCCTACCGGGACAACACCTGTGATCCCCGGAAATGCACGATAAAAAAACTGGAGCGGGCAGGATTTGTCAGGATATTTCCCCGGCTCTCAGCTATCCCGAAGACGAGCCTGATCCTCGATCCGACTGCCGAACAGGCACTCTCTCCTGCCGACCGGGATCGGACGAAGAGTATTACCGCCCTTGACTGCTCCTGGGCTGTTCTCGACACGAGCATCGTGAAGAACTGGCGGTACCGCCGTGCCCTCCCGTTCCTCGTCGCGGCGAACCCGGTCAACTTTGGCAAGCCCTTCAAACTCACCTCAGCGGAAGCGATCGCTGCTGCCCTGTACATTCTCGGGGAGAAGGAACAGGCAACCGCCCTCCTTGCAAAACTCTCCTGGGGACTGCGGTTCCTCCAGCTGAACGAGGAGCCCCTTGATGCATACGCAGGGGCACCGGACAGTGCCGGTGTCATCGCCATTCAGGCCGAGTTCATCGATCTGCCAGAATAGCCCGGGGTACATCATTATCCGTTCATGAAGCGATAGGATCCTGTTGTATAGTGGTATAGAATGGGACTGTTAGATCGTCTCTCCGGACAGGATGCAAGTCCTGCAGAACCATACTGCCAGAAAGGGGCCACACTTCTGGCGAAGGAGCGGTACGAGGATGCCATACAGGCCTTTAACCGTGGCATAGAACTTGACCGGAGCCATACTGCCTGCTGGATCGGTATGGGGAAGGCATATGCTGCCCAGGGAAGAAACGAACGGTCAGAAGAGTGCTTTAACCGGGCCATTGATACGAATCCCGAACTCCCGGAGGCACTTGCCATGAAAGCATCAGCTCTCCGGGTGACCGCTCTTCAGAAGCAGGATGCCCTGAAAGGGCTTGAGGCAATCGAGTTCTGTAACCGGGCGATCAGGATCGATCCTGACTGTGCGATCGCCCTCCATGAGAAAGGAATGGCACTCTGGACTCTCGGCAAACGGGATGAGGCCATCGCTCTCTTTGAAAAAGCGAAGAAACTTGACTCCTCGTACGAGTACCCCTGGGCTCTGAAAGGGCGCTACCTCTTTGCGCAACGCCGGTACCAGGAGGCCTCCGATGCCTTTGAACAGGCCCTGAAGAGAAGACCGGATGATCCGGATACCCTCTTCAACCTGGGACGCTGCCTGATGAAGAACGGGGCATATCATCATGCAATAACCCATTTCAAGCATACATTAAAGATCAAACCGGATTTTCCCGCAGCCTGGATCCTCATCGGTAACTCCTTCAAGGTGATTCACCGGTACGAAGAGGCAATTGAGGCATACGAGACGGCAATGGAGCATGATCCCGGGAGTACCAAGTACTGGAAGAACATCGCGGATGTCTACCAGGTGATGGGGAACCATGCCCTCTACAAGGAAGGGAAGTACCAGCAGGCGATCGGGTATTATGACCGGGTACTGAAGATGATCCCAAGAAGCGTGACGGCATGGTACTCCCGGGGAATGGCATACAAGAAACTCGGTGCAACGAGAAATGCCATCGCCTGTTTCCTGAAGGTAGTCGAGATCGATCAGCAGAACGCCCATGCATACTTTGAGATGGCCCTCCTCCTTGAGAAGACAAAAAACAACGAGGAGGCAATCCGGTGTTACATTGAGGCGGTCAGGTGTGATCCCTCCCATTATGACGCAATGTACCGGCTTGGCAACCTCCTCACCGAGGCAGGTGACTACAAGGGAGCAATCGCGTACTTTGACCGGATCCTCGAGAAAAGGCCGGAACAGTCCACCGCCTGGTACGCAAAAGGGAAAGCCCTCCAGCGGCGTGGACAGACCGACGATGCTGAGCGCTGCTTTGAACGGGCTTCGAGAATCGCTGCTTCGCGGTGAGCCGGCCGG
The DNA here is from genome assembly GCA_964637135.1 of uncultured Methanospirillum sp. Lineage (GTDB taxonomy): Archaea > Halobacteriota > Methanomicrobia > Methanomicrobiales > Methanospirillaceae > Methanospirillum. The sequence continues at coordinate 52,807 of CAZWTX010000013.1, forward strand.
GGCAGCAGTCAGACGTCAAACCCGAGTTTGTTCGGAGCAGGAACCACCTGCGGTCCGTTGAACTCCGGGTTTCCAAGGATATACTCGACGATCAGCTCGGCGAACCGCTTTGCATCGTTCGGATCCCTGACGGTAACGATCCGATCGAGGAAGACCACGGGCTTATCCTGGTACTTGACGTCCATCTTCATCAGTTCCCGGATTGGGGGCCCTGATATCACGGTTGCCGGGCGTTTCTTCAGGATACCTGCCCGTGCCATTACAACCGGGGCCGTGCTGATTCCACCGATCACTTTCTTATGCATCCGGAAGATTTTGACGAGTTCCTGGAGATCCTTGCTGTTCCAGAAGTGTGATGTGGCACCATTGCCGCCAAGGATGGCAATGGCATCGAACTCTTCCTCCTTTGAGAGGATGACATCCTCAAAACTGAGGGTAATATTGACTCTCCCCCCGAAGGATCCCTTCGCATACCCGGTCTGGTTGGAGGCAAACTCATACTGGGCTTTATTCAGGTCGAAGACCGCCAAAGACTGGCTCAGCTCCTTGTCATGGTAGCCGGTCATCGGAATGGCGATCAGGATCTTCATAGACTGATAACCTGTTGAACCCTGAAGTATTTGAGTACCCCGGTATTTAGGCATCCTATGCCTGGAAAAACACGGATTTCAGGCATTGAAATAAAAAAAATGCAGAGCATTCATCTCAAACGGCATCCGGATATGCAGTCAGGAGACCTCTGTAACCTTCTTCCAGGGGAGCACCGACAGATTGTCAGCATCCATCGCCGGAAGCGTCCAGGGACTGAGATCGGGGTAGGTTCCGGTGAGGTTCTTCCAGGCGGAGAGGGCGGCAGTGTGATACGCCAGAGCCGCGTCATAACGATCAGATTCCCGGCCGGTGATCACAAGCATATCCCTCAGGTCACGGTACCCCTCGTATGACTTTCCTGCCATGGCCGTGTAATAGAGATACCCGATGATATCACCTGCCGTCGGATAGAGGTCAGGGCTGACATTCTTCTGCCGCAGGCGGAGATACGCCCCGTACACCTCTGCCCGGTCCATCCCCACCGGCACGGTGCGGCCGGATATTTTTTTGATGATCGTCCCGGCATCGTCCATGAATGCGTCGTCAGTATACGGGATCGACGGGTCAGGACTCTTCAGATCCACAGGAATACCAGGCAGTCCGGTGTCAGCAACAACCATTCCGCAGAGCAGACAGGCGAGGATGGACGTCCCAAAGAGGATATGTGATATCAGGTTCATCGTGAATGCTCCCATGACATGCATGCATCACCGATCCCTGGCATGAAAGGAGAGGATCTCTCCCTACTGCCAACCGCCTTCCCAGGCCTTCAGCCCTTCCTTGAGGATATCCTCGTAGTTACCCACGACCTCATCAATTTTCGGATACTCGGGGAATGACGCTTCGGTCAGGTTCGGAATCCGCCCTTTTAGGATGCCAAGGGTCTTGTTTGCTTCGTTGAAGTACTTCTCAGACTCGGCATAGTTCTTCTCACCGGTGGTCGTCGATGAGACTGATGTCCGATCCTGGATATAATCATCATAATACTTCTTTGCCTGGCTGAGGTAGTAGAAGAACGCCCCGATGTAATTTGCAGTATCATAGAAGTCAGGATCAACGTTCTCAGAGATGACCTCCTTCCAGGTTGCCCGGGCATGCTCGACTCCGTCGTTGTTCATGAAGTTGGTACCGTTCGACAGGCCACCGGCTTCCTCTCCTGTCGGAACATATTCCACGTAGTCCTCAACCCAGCGGGTGAAGAGGGTCTGTACCTTCTCGCTCGCATACGGGGAGGCGGGATTGGGATCCTTCTGGGCCATCGCTATCGGGAGATCAAGCCCGGGAAGGACTGTTCCGCTGACGCTCGTCTCGGTCTCTTCGAGGAGGGTCATCTCATCCGGGAGGTACCAGGGGCTCATATTCGGGAACTGGTCCTGGATGTTCTTCCAGAACCAGGCTGCCGCGGTGTGGTAGTCCTGTGCCTGCTTATAATAGTCTGATCCGTCAGAGGTGGAGCTCAGCTGGTTTTTTGCCTGGACAAACGCCTCCGCAGACTCACCGGCTTTTGCCGTGTAGAAGAGGTAGGCAACGATGTTGAGACCGGCCGGATGGAGACCGGGGCTGACGTTCTTGTCACGCAGGCGGATATATGCCCCGTAGATCTGGTTCCGTTCCGCCCGCATCGGGACACTCATGTTAGATATCTGGCCAATCATCGAAGTGGCATCAGACATGAACGCATCATCGGCATACGGGGAGGCGGGATCAGGATCCTTGAGATCCACCGGGATCTTCTCAAGGCCGAGATCTGCCGTGGCAACCCAGCAGATACTGCAGCAGACCGCCATAATGGCTATGAGGATAGTGCAGGCACGTACCATGACACACAGGTTCAGAAGCTCCGGGCAAATAGTTTGCGGTACCCCCGGCAGCACGGAAAAAGAATGTTACCCGACAGAAGGACTGTCCCAGGCTTTTTTCGCAACCGGGAGGCACCGGGCTACTCCAGACAGTCCGCTGACGGTAAGGGTGATCATGATGGCGTCCCTGACTTCGTTCCATGAGGCGCCTGCCGCCCGGGCCATCGGAACGTGATACATAACCGCAATCTCATTTCCGAGTGCAGCGACAATTCCGATATACACCAGGTGACGGGTTTTTTCATCAAGCCCGTCAAGTGCCTGGATACTTTCAATGAGGGCATTATATGATGCTGCTACCCCGGGCGCCTCACTGGCAAAGAGGAGAAGCGGGTTCTCTGTGGATGGGGGATTGGTCTCCATGGTGACAGCGTCTGCACCGGGATTACAGATACCTTTGCATGCATTACACAACCCATATCCCTCTGGCTGTGATAATGCTGAGAGAGGGGTATATGGCTGATGAAGAACAACTGAAGGCAATTCTCAGTGGTGTTGATGCCTGGAACCAGTGGAAGGCAGATAACCCGAGAAAGCGGCCCGATCTCAGGGGAGCCCACCTGAGCGGGCTCAACCTTGAAGGGATCAACCTGAACGGGGCAAAACTGGACGAGGTTGATTTTGAGGCAAGCAACCTGAAACGGGCCAACATGGCCGGGGCAAGCCTGATGAAGGCCAACCTGTCACGGGCAAACCTGACTGACGCCATCATGGTAAACGTCAACCTGCAGGGAGCACGCCTTACCGGGGCAAATGTCACCCGGACCGATCTGCGGGGTGCCAATATCGCCGGTGCCGATATCAGGAATATAAAAAAGGGACTCTGAATTCAGAGGAGCCTGTAGAGTGTGCTCCGCTCACGCAGCTCCCTACCGAGTTCACTCGTGATATAGGCCATCTCTTCCGGATCCAAAAACTCAATGGATGCCCCGGCATCCCCGGTCACGGCATCCACGTACATCGTTCCCGAGAGATCGTCAGCACCGGTAACAAGCGCCATCTGGCTGAGCTTGACCCCTATTTTCGGCCATGAGATCTGGATATGATCAAAATTGTCAAGATATAACCGGCTCACCGCGGTGGTGATGAGATCGTCAGCACCGGTCGGCCCGAACCTGACCATTCCTTTCTCGTAGAGCGGGGTCTTCTGGTGGACAAACGGGAGATGGACCATCTCGGTAAATCCCCCCGTCTCATCCTGGATTGATCTGAGCACTTCCAGGTGGGCGGCCCGGTCAGCCGGGGTCTCACAGGATCCGTACATGAGTGTCGCGGTACTGGATAGTCCCATCCGGTGAGCTTCTGTTATGATTCTCGCCCATTCGGCAGTCCGGATCTTGACCGGGCAGATCGTATCCCTGACGGCATCAACCAGGATCTCGGCAGCAGTTCCCTGCATTGATCCCAGTCCGCCATCCATGAGCCGCCGAATCACCTCCGCCGTCTCAAGCCCGTCTTTTTCTGCAACCCAGGCAACTTCATCGGGAGAGAAAGCATGGATATGGACATCAGGCAGGATCTCGTGAACCCATTCCATGAACAAAAGATAATGCTCAATGGTAAAATCAGGGTGAACACCGGAGAGAAAACAGATCTCGGTCACCTTCCGCTTCTGTGCCTGGCGGATCTGGTACTGTATCTCCTCTTTTCCAAAACAGTATGCCCCCTCACTTCCCTTCTTTCGCCCAAACCCGCAAAAATTGCAGAGGTTTTTGCAGATATTCGTGATGTGGACATTCTGGTTGCGGACAAAGGTCACTGTATTGCCTGCTTTACGCTCCCTGAGTTCGTCAGCAGCCATGAACAGGTGGTGGATATCCCGGCCCTTGACCTGGTAGAGCGAGGTTGCCTCTTCAGGGCTGAGCCGGTGACCGGCAAGGGTGTCTGCAAGAAGCTCCCTGATATCCATCTACTTCCGCCTCTTCTTCTTTGAACCCTGTTCTTTCTGTTCCCGGGAGCGGAGGTAGAGTTCGTGCAGGATCATGATCACGATGACGATGACGATCACCGGTCCGATATTGAGCGGGAGGTACCCGACGAGCGGTACGCTGTACAGCGCCTTGCCAATCACCCATTCGCGTTTAATCGGTTCGATGGGACCTCCGAGACCGCGGTAATTTGTCCAGCCGATCTGATCGATAACCGGGTTGTTGTCACCTTTCGTGATGTATCCCTCGTGGGGGGCAGTGTACTGGATCTGCCTGGTCCCCTGCATCATCGGGACTTCATCCCCTTCTTCCACCCAGTACAGCGCACGGTGGATGATCGGGTGGAGGGAATTATCGCCGTTTGGCTTGTAGATGATCACGTCGCCGGCCATCCCGAACATCGTGCGATTACTCCCCTCACCCTCACGGTACGTCTGGAGACCCCCGAACCGGTCGGGAGCCACCACAAGGACAAGATCGCCGACGTTCATGTGCGGAACCATGCTTTCTGACTCGATGGTGACGATCGCCGGCCAGGTACCACAGACCAGAAGAAGGATCGCGACGATGACCCCGACCGTGACCAGGACCGAGACAATCTCCCGCACTACCGAGGGTATCTGTTCCTCGCTCCGCCAGAAAGCCAGTATCCTGTCTTTCATCCCGGATGGACCGGACTCTGCTGCCATGCTGTCTCTATAGGTATCCAAAGAAGGGTCATAAGTGTTCAGGTACGGTGATCAGTTCCCCGGACAACCGGATACAAGATCCAATAACTCATCGATCCCAATACTTCTCAGCAACATGCTCGATACCCCCGGAATCGTTGAGCGGTTTCTTGAGACAAAACTCCAGGTCCATCCTGACGTGGTCAGTTACATCAGGGAACAGAACGACGATACCCTCATCGATCGGATCATCTCGGCTGTTCCGGGTGACTGTCTCGTTGTCTCACTTCACCATGTTCCCGGGGTTACCGCGAGAAAGGACGGAATCCGGTTCCTCGGGGATCCTTCCGTCGAAGTCGTTGCCGGCAGGCCGGGCACGGCAAAGCCCATCGGCAGGGTCGAGGATTATGTCTCCTACTTCCATGACCGATACAGCCGGCTCTCCTCAATGATACGGGGCCGGTGCAGCCCGGTTCCCATCGAAGCACTCAGGCGCAACAGCCGGTACCGATCAGAAGAATTTGCCATTACCGGCATGGTCATGGAGGTCAGGAGCACGACCAAGGGTCACCGGATGGCCGAGATAGAAGATACCACGGGAAGTGTGAACATCCTCTTCAACAAGGACCGGGATGACTTCGGGGAAGCAGAGCGTCTCGTCCCTGATGAGGTAATCGGTGTCAGGGGTACCCTCTCCTCTGAAGGAACCCTTGTCTTTGCCGAACAGATCTTCCGGCCTGACATCCCCTTTACCTATGCCCCGTACACGAGCGACCGGAAAGGAGCAGCTGCCCTGATCTCTGACATTCATGTCGGAAGCGACACGTTCCTCAAAGATGCATGGAACCGGTTCGCCGAATGGCTTGGAGAGAGCGAGATCTCATACCTTCTCGTCGCCGGCGATCTCGTGGACGGTATCGGTATCTACCCCGGACAGGAGAAAGAACTGACAATCCCGAACATCTACGAACAGTACGCGGTTCTCGGCGAGATGCTGTCAGAACTCCCCTCCGGAATGGAGATCATCCTTGCACCCGGTAACCATGATGTCGTCAGGGGAGCTGAGCCGCAGCCGGTGATTCCTGAAAAGTTCACCGCTTCCTATCCAAAAAACTGTACCTTTGTTGAGAACCCGGCGCTCGTCAACCTCCAGGGAGTCAGGGTGCTGATGTACCATGGGCGATCCTTCGATGACCTCATCGGGATGATGCCGGGTGCAAGTTACGAACAGGCACACGAGGTGATCCCCGAGATGCTCAAACGCCGCCACCTTGCTCCCTGTTACGGGAAGAGAACTCCTATCGCTGCAGATACCCTCGACCGGCTGATCATCGATCCGATCCCCGAGGTTGTCCATACCGGGCATGTCCATATCATGGGAATCACCCGGTACCGAGGCGTGCTCGGCGTCAATGCAGGCACCTGGCAGAGCCAGACCGCGTTTCAGAAGCAGATGAATATCCAGCCGACACCGGCCCGGGTAATTGTCCTCGATCTCATGACCCTCCAGCCGGAGGTCTACACATTCCTTGATACCAGTCCCGAGCCCCGGGCCCTCTGATTCAGTACGGTTTCACTGCGTGTTCTTTCCGGATATACCGTTCAAGCAGGACTGCATGCACGTTCTTCTCGGCAGCGATGAGATCAGGTTCGCCCGGCGTCAGGGCAAGGGCCTGCCTGAGGGCAGCGGCAGCTTCCGGGTAGCGTTTGAGGGAAGTGAGGACTTTTGCATACCCGCATATCCCGGGAATATAGGAGGGATCCTGCAGGACCGCTCGCTGGTACCAGTCCTGGGCCAGTTCAAGCTCTCCAAGACCGAAATAGGCATCACCGAGATGACCGGCCACCTCCTCGTCAGCAGGAACCCCCCGGAGTGCCCGCTTCAGGTAGTCAAGGGCTGCGGCATACTCGCCCCGTCCGATGAGGATTGCCCCCATGGTGTCAAGGGACGCGGCATGGTCGGGATTGGCAGCAAGAACCTCCCTGACCTCCTTCTCCGCGGTATCGAGATCTCCCTGCAGGTACAGCGTGTATGCATGGGCATTGATGAGGTCAGGGTTCCCGGGA
>CAZWTX010000014.1:0-35327 GCA_964637135.1 uncultured Methanospirillum sp.
CAAGGACCTCTGATCCCTCGATGAAGACAAGACCGTGTTTCTTTGCATACCGGCCGGCATCATCCTTCGAGAGGGCATTACCGGTCTCGTCATCCAGCATCTCACAGATCGTGATCACCGGGGGGATCCCGGCAAGTTCTGCCATCGCCACCGAGAGTTCGGTCTGTCCATGCCGCTGGGTGAGCAGTTGCTCAGCTGCGATCAGGACCGGCATATGGCCGGGTGTTCTGAAATGGTCTTTGAACGTGAAGGCTCCCCCGGAAAGAACGGTACTGACTGCTTCAGCAATCCCGGTGACCGTCAGTGCCCGGTCGCGGTCGGTGATTCCGGTAAAGGTATCACGGTGATTGACCCAGAGCGAAAACGAAGAGTTGTTCGCGGGATCATACGGGATATCCCCGATCTTCTCGACCATGGCACAGTGCCTGAGCACGTCGCGGGCAAACGGAAGCCCGAGTGTCTGTGCAGCGGTATAGGGGATGGCCGTACAGATGAGCCCGCCGGCATCGTGCCGCATCCGGCAGATGTCCCGGTGGGTGATCATGTCTGACCGGATAGCGATGTCGGTCTCCCGTTCCCGGTTGTCAAAGTCATAGAGCAGGACCATTTCGCCCCGTTTTAATGCTGCAAGTGCTTCCTGTATCATACCGTTATCTCCACACTGATTTCGTCGCCATCGGCAAGGGAAAACGCCTTGCGAAGCCCCACCGGTGCAATTACCTCGATCATCTCGTCAGGGTAATGGGATCTTCCGGGAACCACGATCCCGCAGGGGACATCCCGGATCATGCAGGGGAGGACTTTTACCTCACCAAACGTCCGCCCCTCTGACTGAAACCCGTTCACCCGTTGCCAGCCGGCCAGGCCGAGCCGCTTTCTCCGTTGCACTGCCCCTGAAGAGAGCCTGATATTGAGCGTTCCCGGAAATGGCCTGAACCCGAGGATGGTTACAAACTGATCGGCATACGGCTGGAGGCTCATGTAATACGCCCCTTCGCCGAGACCGGATTCTATCACCCCGGGCAGGGTTACCATCCGGTTCTGGCCGCCGAAGAGTTTGTAATAGTCACAGTATTCCTGGCGGAGAAGAGATTCGCCCTCTGCGCTGATTGTCACCTGTTGTCCCTCAGCCTGGATCAGCCGCGTGATGAGTGATTGTGACTCAAGTGCCTTGAGTCGCCGCGAGGCTGTCTGCGGGCTGATCCCCAGTTCTGACCCGAGACTTTGTGAGTTGAGAAAGACCGGCCCGTTGAGACCGCCCTGGAGGGCAATCATCTTGAGGCATTCCAGGTCCTCGGGTGCAACCATTATCTCATATGTGGGATGAATACTATAAGTGGATTGCCCCTGGCCGGTCCGGGTGTTCGTCATCACGGATCATCATCAAAAAAGGGATCCGGATCAAATCATCTGGTATGAATGTTCCAGGCATGTGGATTGGCATGGCTACCCTCCTGATGATCCTGCTCTCGCTCTCCCCCGCGACTGCAGAGCAGGATACCCTTTACCAGGTCTCGACGTATGATCTGCTTGAATCCGGTGATTATGATGGAACTATCACCGTGGAAGAGTTGATGCGGAACGGAACCGTTGGTGTCGGTACCTTTGACAACCTTGACGGTGAACTGACCATGTTTGACGGGGTAGTGTATCAGATCACCGCTGACGGGATGGTGAGTGAGGTACCCGGGAACGAAACCATACCATTTGCGAACGCGGTCTTCTTTGAACCCTCAGATACGTTCACCCTCCGGAACGTGAATGGGTCAGCACTCGAAGAGATGATCCTATCCCGGCTCCCTGATACGAATGTAACCTATGCAATCAGGATAGACGGAATCTTTTCTGAGGTCACCGCCCGGAGCGTTCCAGAACAGACTGAACCATATCCGGCACTCCCTGAGGTTATCGAACATCAGTCGGTATTCAATCTGACCAATACGTCCGGTACAGTAATCGGGTTCTGGTTCCCTGACCGGATGCAGGGGATAAATTATGCCGGGTATCACTTCCATTACCTGAATGATGCCCGGAATGCAGGCGGACATGTTCTTGATCTCGTCCTTGAAAACGGCACGGTAAGCATTGATCCCATCGGATCCTTCGCTCTCATATCGCGTGCCGGAGAGGAATCCTGAAAAAATGGGGTAATCAGGAGATCGGGATCTCTCCCCCGGCCCTGGTCTCGCTTTTATTAAACGTAATAGAGAGAACACCGTTCTCAAAAACAGCTTTTGCCCCGTCTTCGGTCACATCGGCTGGAAGGGGGACGCTCCTGTTGACCGAACCGAAGAACCGTTCCCTGATAAAGTAGTCCTTTCCTTCATCTTCCGTATCTTCCGTCCGCTCACAGGATATCTGAAGAAGGTTCGGACGAATGAGCCGGATTTTCACGTCCTCTTTCATACAACCGGGGAGGTCGGCTGTGGCGATGATCTCTTTCTCCTTCTCCTGTACATCGATGGTGAACCCGCCGCCAGGTACCGGGTATCGTTCGCGGTTACGCTGTGAATATGCCGGGAATGACGGGAGAAGAGACTGGAAGCGGTTTTCCATCTCGGCAAAGAGGTTGTCAAACTCGTTTCGAAAAATATCCCCTGGTTCGCGTCGTATGATGGCCATGGTATCACCTCATACTGTCTGCATCGCAGACAAATTTCTCTCTGGATGGTTGAGATAAAAAAATTTACGGCGACATCCTCTCCCGTCTTCTTGTATAACAAGTGACAGGTTTATCATCCTCCCCGTGTGATCTTGAAAAATGAAGCGGGACCAGGCAGTATGTGGTACCGAGTGTGCGGTATGCGAGCACTATGAACATGACTGTCCGGGCTGTACCGAATGTCACGGAGCAGTGTTCTGGACCGAGTATGTGGATATCGAGGTCTGCCCGGTCTATCAGTGCTGTACAGAGGAACGCCATCTCCCGCATTGCGGGCATTGTCCGGAACTTATGTGCGAAAAGTATCGCCGGTTCCGGGATCCCGATATGACGGAGGAAGAGGCTGAAGCGGGACTGGTACGGCAGAAAGCTAAATTACTCCGTCTTCGGGCTGAAGAAGAGCAGGAGGGTGATATCAGTGACCGGTGATGCCGGACATTACGCCGTTTGTCGAAGTCATCTTCGTTAATTATATAACTCCCCGTTCCCCTATTGTATGTGCATGGAATCGGGACTTCGCCATCGGCTTGCTGAGAAGATGGCGGGGGAGATTACCCTTTCTGATTCTCCGGGGAAGACCCTGAAGAAATGGCGAATGAGTTTTGACATTTCTCAGGGTCACCTGTCCGAGTTTCTCGGGGTCTCACCCTCCGTAATCAGCGATTACGAGAGCGGGAGGAGGAAAAGCCCGGGAACTGCAATCATCGGCAGAATCGTAGACAGTATCCTTGCCATTGATGAAGGCCGGGGAGGCAGGTACATCCAGAAGTATGCCTCCCTGCTCTTCCAGGACATGGGAGATGGTGTCATCTACGACCTTCACGACTACTCTCGTCCGGTCACCCTGGATGCCATTGCCTCGATCATCGAGGCAGAGGTCATCAGTGGCGGACTTGGACAGAGTGTCTACGGGCATACCGTGATTGACAGTATCCGGGCGATTATGAACCTCTCGGCCAACGAGTTCAACCGGATCTACGGGTGGAGCACCGAACGGGCGCTCATCTTCACCGGCGTATCAAATGGAAAGTCACCGATGGTGGCAATCCGGGTCACTCCCTTCAAACCCCGGTGTGTCATACTCCAGGGAATCTCTACCGGTGATATTCACCCGATCGTGCCAAAACTGGCCGAAAAGGACAATATCACCCTGATGTGCACCAAAAAGGGCATAGAGGAGATCGTGGAGAATCTGAGGGACGAAAAATGGTAGGAATCATATCATACGGTGCATACATCCCGCGTTACCGTATCAAGGTTGAGGAGATCGCCCGGGTATGGGGCGCCAATGGTGCAGAGATCTCAAAAGGGCTTGGTGTTTTTGAAAAATCCCTTCCGGACATGGACGAAGACACGATCACCATCTCCGTGGAGGCTGCCCGGGCCGCTATGGCCCGCAGGACGATAAATCCTGCTGAAATTGGTGCCGTCTATGTTGGTTCCGAGTCCCATCCCTATGCGGTGAAACCAACCGCTGTTACTGTCGGGGAAGCGATCGGGGCAACCCCGATCATGACTGCGGCAGACTATGAATTCGCCTGCAAGGCCGGAACAGCGGCAATCCAGACCTCTATGGGTCTTGTTGCATCTGGGATGGTGAAGTACTCGGTTGCGGTCGGGGCAGACATCGCCCAGGGTGAACCGGGTGATGCCCTTGAATACACCGCGGCAGCAGGGGGAGCAGCCTTTGTGATCGGCATGGACAACCCGATTGCGGAGATAAACCACACCTGTTCATTTACCTCTGATACACCTGACTTCTGGCGGAGGGAGCATAAGCCCTATCCCCGTCATGGTGGCAGGTTCACCGGTGAACCAGCGTACTTCAAGCATGTTATCGGAGCGTCAAAGCTCATGCTTGAGCACATGGGCACAAAGCCCTCTGACTACGATTATGCCATCTTCCACCAGCCGAACGGGAAGTTCCCGGTCCAGGCTGCCGGAATGCTTGGCTTCTCGATGGACCAGATCAAGCCCGGTCTTGCTGTTACCTACCTCGGGAACACATACTCAGGAGCCTCGATGGTCGGTCTCTCCGCGGTGCTTGATGTGGCAAAGCCAGGTGACCGGATCTTCATGACCTCGTATGGATCCGGTTCAGGCAGTGACTCCTTTGACATGACGGTCACCGACGTGATCACGTCAGACATGTTCAACCGCCAGGCAGCCCCATCGGTTGCATCCCTGCTCGCAGATAAGAAACTCGTGGATTATGCAGTATATGCCAAGCACAAAGGCAAAGTGGTGATGATGGAATGAGGGAAGTAGCAGTAATCGGTGTTGGATGTACCAAATTCGGAGAGAAGTGGGACACCTCATTTCGTAACCTCTTTGTAGAGGCCGGTGCCCTTGCCCTTGAGGATGCCGATCTCTCCGGTGAGCATATCGATGAGATTTTCGTCGGAAACATGAGTGCAGGACGGTTCGTTGAACAGGAACACATCGGTGCCCTGATCGCTGATTATGCCGGGCTTGCAACCGATAACATCGCAGCAACCCGTGTCGAGGCTGCCTGTGCCTCCGGTGGGCTTGCCTTCCGGCAGGCATACACGGCGGTTGCCTCCGGCATGTCTGAGATTGCGGTTGCTGCCGGTGTCGAGAAGATGACCGATGTCGGGACCGAAGTCACGACCGATGTTCTTGCTGCCGCTGCCGACCGGGAATGGGAAGGAATCGCCGGTGTCACGTTCCCCGGGCTGTATGCCATGATGGCAACGGATTACATGCATAAGTATGGTCTTACCCGGGAACAGCTCGCCCAGGTCGCGGTAAAGAACCATGACAACGGTGCGCTTAACCCGAACGCCCAGTTCCAGAAACCGATCACCCTTGAAACGGTGATGAAATCCACCCTGGTCGCTGATCCACTCAGGCTTTTTGACTGTTCTCCGGTGACTGACGGAGCTGCGGCGGTCATCCTCTGCCCGCTTGAGCGTGCCCGCGAGTTCACCGACACCCCGGTAAAGGTGCTCGGTGCCGGACAGGCATCCTCAACAATCGCTCTGCATGACCGGAAAGACATCAGTACGCTTGATGGTACTGTTGCTGCGGGAAACCGTGCCTTCAAGATGGCTAAGGTCGAGCGAAAGGATATCGGGTTTGTCGAAGTCCATGACTGTTTCACTATTGCTGAACTCTGTGCCATCGAGGATCTCGGGTTCTGCAAAAAAGGTGAAGCCGGGAAGCTGACCGAGGACGGACACACCGCTCTCCACGGAAAACTGCCAATCAACCCGAGCGGCGGACTGAAAGCCTGTGGTCACCCGGTCGGGGCAACCGGGGTAAAGCAGGTCTACGAAGTCGTCAAACAGCTCCGCGGTGATGCCGGAGCGAAACGGCAGCTTGATGCCGAGATCGGAATGACCCACAACGTCGGAGGAACCGGCGCAACGGTAGTCTGTCACATCTTCGGGAGGGTATAAGCATGTCAGTAGCACGATTCTGGAGAAAACAGCAGAACCGGTATAACCTGCTTGGAACCCGCTGTGAAACCTGCGGGCGGCATTTCTATCCGCCCCGTCCGTTCTGCCCGGACTGTCGCCGGGATGGAAAAATCGTTGAGCACAAGTTCAAGGGAACCGGAACAGTGGTCACCTACTCCATCATCCGGAGTGCATCAGATCAGTTCAAGTTCCTGACTCCCTACCCAATCGCAATCATTGAACTTGATGAAGGCACCCGCCTGACATCGCAGGTGATCTGCGACATCGACCAGATAAAGATCGGCATGCGGGTGAAATCTGTCTTCAGGAAACTCGGGGAAGACGGATCAAGCGGTCCGATTTACTATGGAACAAAATTCGTTCCGGCATAATTCTTTTTCTTCTTTTTTCCGATAACCGGCTGTTTCAGAGGAATGACATCCTGTTCTGCTCCACCATTCGGTGTCTCCTGATCCCGTCCGGTGACACAGGATGAACGCAGGTATATCTGTTGGTTGATTGGAAAACGCATCTATTGGCTAAACTGATGTCCACCGGATCTGATTATTTTTGACGCATTGTTAACTGATATACCTATCAAACCCTACGTGCAATGTCGAACCACACCACGTTAATTATATAATCTCCTGCTGCCTACTACTACTTATCACACCGTCACCCTGGTGACAGGAGAACACCTCATGACAGGTGCAGAAGTGCGAAATACGCCTTCAAACTGAACATCCTCCACAATCCTCCACATTTCTCCGGGGCTATACCGCCCCGGAACTCTCAGAATATGCTCTTCTCGTTTACCCTGTTCCAGGGAAATGTTCATCCGACTGATATTCAGATATCTCCTCATGGTCAGCAGGGATACCCCGGAGATAGGTGAACAGGCGGTTGCGTTACATGGCTCCCATCTGGGAAAACTGGAGATGCGATCGAAAGTTGCACTCCGTGACCGGCATGATCTCTCGCTTGCCTATACGCCGGGAGTGGCTGCGGTATGTCGTGTCATCGTTGCCGATCCGCAGGCTGTCTGGAAGTATACGCTCAAGGGAAATACCATCGCCATCGTCTCAGACGGGACCGCTGTTCTCGGACTGGGCAATATCGGCCCTTCTGCCGGAATACCGGTCATGGAGGGTAAGGCAATCCTCTTCAAGGAATTTGCCGGCATCGATGCCTTTCCCCTCTGTCTGAACGGGGATCCCGATGCTCTCATCAGCCACATCAGGGCGATATCACCGGTCTTCGGGGGAATAAACCTTGAAGATATCGCGGCGCCCCGGTGCTTTGAGATCGAGGAAGAACTCCAGGATCTCGGGATACCGGTTATGCATGATGACCAGCACGGGGCGGCGATTGCCGTTCTTGCCGGTCTGCTCAATGCCTGCCGGGTGACGGGAAAGGAATTTTCAGATCTCACGGTGGTTGTCAGCGGGGCCGGTGCTGCAGGGTATGCCATATGCCGGCTCCTCAAGTGTATCGGGTACAGTAACAGTTGTGTTCCCGTGAAGGAACTGATTGTCTGTGATACAAAGGGGATCATCTACAAGGGACGTCCCGGTCTCTACCAGAATATTTACAAGTTTCTCCTTGGTGATGAGACCAACCAGCAGGGAAGATCAGGGGATCTTACGTCAGCCTTCCGGGGTGCGGATGTCTTCATAGGGGTTTCGACCGGGGGGATCGTCACGGCTGAAATGATCCGGATGATGAATCCTGATCCGATCGTGTTTGCCCTCGCCAACCCGGTACCTGAGATCCATCCCGACGAGGCAACAGCCGGTGGAGCTGCGATCATCGGGACCGGTCGCTCTGACTATCCAAACCAGGTAAATAACGTCCTCGTCTTCCCGGGGATATTCAGGGGAGCCCTTGACGCCAGGGCAACCCGGATCACCGACGAGATGAAGATCGCGGCAGCCCATGCGATAGCCGGGTATATCCGGCACCCGACTCCTGATCAGATTCTTCCTGATCCGCTTGACCGGGGGGTTGCCAGGGTTGTCGCTTCTGCGGTTGCCGAAGCAGCCGTGCGGGACGGGGTCTGCCGGACCGTCTAATGAACCCATCCAGAAGAAACCTTCTCAACCGGGCAGCCCAACGTTCCTGAAATGACCGGACATGCCTATGTGCACGGGTATTCTTCTGACGAATCTGCACGCCTCCATGATCAGGCAACCACGCTCAGCACCCTTCTTCATCATGACTCCCTCTTTCCCCCTGGTTCCCGGATTCTTGAACCGGGATGCGGGACCGGTGCGCAGACCGGTATCCTTGCCAGCCTGAATCCCACGTGTTTCTTTCATTCAGTGGATATCTCGCCATCCTCGGTGAAAGAAGCCAGCCGGCGGATTTCCCGGGCCGGGCTCTCCAATGTCACCTTCAGCCAGGGGGATATACGGGTTCTCCGTCCTGAAGACGGGATGTACGATCATGCAGTCATCTGTTTTGTATTGGAACACCTGCTCGATCCTGCCGGGACGCTCCGGCATCTGAAAACCCTTATCCGTCCGGGGGGGACGATAACGGTCATCGAAGGTGATCACGGGCTCGTTGCCCTCTCCCCGGAATGCCCTGCCGCGATGAAGGCGATCTCCTGTCAGATCCATCTTCAGGCAGCCCATGGAGGCGATGCCTGCATCGGGCGGCGTCTCTACCCACTGCTGGCCTCAGCAGGGCTTGATGCCGTCCGGGTCTCCCCCCGGATGGTGTACGTGGATGCATCCCGTCCCGAACTCGTGGACGGATTTACCCGGAAGACCTTCACGGCGATGATAAAAGGAGTAAAGGATGATGCACTACGTGCCGGCCTGATAACTCCCGCTGAGTGGGAAGAAGGGATTGCCGGCCTGCTCAGAACCTGTGAACCGGATGGAACCTTCTGTTACCTCTTCTTCAAGGGTTGCGGAGTGGTCAGCTCCTCCAATGGTGGATGATGCCAGGAAGGTCTCATATTTCAGGTTCTCATTCTAACTGGAAAGAGGAAACCGGCATTGCGCCGGTTCATTCAATTCAGAATATATGCCATGGTGAATAATATGACTCCATGGATTTCGTCAAACTGGTCAGCGTGATCCTGGTTTTCCTCTGCTGGGGCGGAATAACCGGTTGTGCTGATCACCCTGAAAACCTCTCACTATTTGATCCTGATCTTTTTACCGTTCAAGAGCCGCTTTTTTCTGTCAATGAAAACATGACGGTAGTAGAGAATTTACTATTTGCATCGGGCGATGAGATCTCCGGAACCGGTACCCTGTATGATTCAATCCGGGTGGATGGAACTGCCGGTGAATATTCGATCTCGACTATCGAGATCGAGGGAACCGGGGAAACGACCTGGTCATACACGCCGGTCATCAACAATAAGACTTCCCCATACTCAACTGCCATTATCCTTGAAGTCAGGAATGCATCCTCTCTCTGGCTTACAACGGTTGGTGTCACCGGAACCGGAGATACTGCCAACTCCTTTGCCGAGTACGAGGATGATGTATCGGGAACCTTTCAGTATGGATCGCTCATTCCGTCAGATTCTTCATCAGCCTATCTCCCCGGTCCTGAAAGCCACTTTATCGTACAAGGCGTAACCGGTGATGGGTATATCATCGACCAGGCATTCCGGTTATCCGGTGAGATGGGAGCCAGTGCCATCAACGACCTGAATCTGGTACTGGAAGAACCTGAGATCGCGGAGACCGGGAATGCAACGATACAAAATGGATTTGCCGGGTATGATCAGTATGCCCGGGTTGTGATGAGACATGTCGGTACGGTTGGGAATCGTATTGGGGTCGCTTTCTCCTCGCCTGATGAGGCATATGCACACCAGTTTCTTCAGGATGGAACCGGTTCCCGGTTGCAGATGAATCTGGTCGGTGGTTCGTCTGATAATCCGGAAGGGTATGAGTCTTATCACACAATCAGGGGATATGGCGTCACCCAATCCTCATACCTGGGAAGAGTCTCGAATCATGGTACTCAGTCCCAGATGTCAGCAGATTATGAGGTATTATCTGTTCATGATATCTCCCGCCAATACTATGGAAGTGCATCAGATACCCCCCAGTACATCAGTGATGTCCTGGATGTTCTCGGCCCGTCTGCTGAGCTATCAGGGACAGAAGACCTTGTGACAGAAGGTCAGACGATATCATTGGACGGGCAGTATGAGATAAGAGGTCAGAATGCAGGTCATGAAAGTGAAGCCCGGGGAGGAGAATCATGGGGAAAATGTTCCCTTAATGGAGGAGAGGAAGACGGGGCACCGCTCTCCCTGAAAGGATACATCCGGAACCGGGCTTCGCTGGTCAATACCGGATTGGTCTCCCTGCAGAATCTCTTCTATGCTGATGCCTCCCGGGGAACCTCCCTGAGCTGGGGAACGAAAGCGTTCCGCTCATCTGAAGATGTGGAGTACTCCGGAACCTCGAATTCAGGTCCCGGGTTTATCAGGCAGAATGCCTATTCTGACCGGTCTACCCTGACCGCTTCCTGATTATCCTGTCCTAATCCATTTTTTTGCCAGCCTACAGCCCGGACATATCCCGTATCCGTGTTCATCTCATGGAATCTGATTTATGGGGAGTGAAACCATACGATCCTGAGATCCCGTGACTTCTGAAAAGACAGAGGAAAACCTCCTGTACACGCTGAGAAAAGAGAAAGGTACCAACCTGAAGATAGATATCTGGTACGAAGGGGAGATCTGGGTATTCCGCCCGTTCGGATCGGTGGACACCGGTACCGCAGCAGACCTGGGGGAGACCCTGACGGAAGGAATCAGCCAGGGAATGCACTGGATTGTGATAGACCTGACCGATGTCAGGTATATCTCCAGTGCAGGGCTGCGGGTCCTGATTGCAGCAGCAAAGGAACAGGCCCATAGAAAGGGTGAGATCAGGCTCTCCTCCCCGAACGAGGCAGTGGATCAGGTGCTCCGGATGTCTGGCCTGCAGGCTGTCTTCAGGATATTCCCTGACTATGAATCGGCAGTCAGTTCGTTCCCGACAACGATTCCAAAGTGAGAACCGGGGAGTTACAGGCTCCGGTTAACCGGCCTGTCCCGGATACGCAGGATCTCAAGCCAGAGACTCACCAGCGAGAGGCTGAGCAGGTTCACGGTTGTCGCCCCGTACCAGAACCAGGTCTCGGTCTGTGTCATCTTCGGTGCCCACCCCGACCAGAGCACCGTACAGAGGATCGAGAAGGTGAGAAGGGTATCTATCGCAAGAAAGACTGATGGAATCCTGAGAAACCTCCCTGCCTGGGCGAGCGTACAGTATTCGATCCTGGTTTCCTGGCCGGTAATGCCTGATCCGGCACGGACCAGGTTCATGATGAGATCTACCGATGCCCAGATGATCACACCATATCCGATAAGGAGCAGCGTATCATCACTTCCCCCGGCTCCCACCCGGATCGCCAGAACACCGAAGAGGAGTTTGTAGATACAGAAGGGAACGCCCACGGTCAGCGAGAGGAAGAAGGGACTCTGGAAAAACCGGATCATTCTTCCGCCGGGACCGGTTCCCGGCCGGTCTGCTGCATTCATCCTATACGAATCATCCTGACGGATGGAAAACCTGCTGTATACCGGCCCTAACCGGATTCAATCCATTCATCTTATTATCCCCGGGGGAGACGGTACACTGTTGTGAATATGAATCCCCCATCCCCGTCCGGCTCAGGCACCCCTGGTACTGGTTCCGGTTCCGGCAGACGATTCCGGTTCAGACTTTCAGTATCTGCCAGGATTTTTATTATTCTCCTGACCCTCGGGTTAATCATCTTCCTGGTGGTTGGCGGTATCTCATTCTTCCTTCTCCAGGGGCTTGGGCAGTATGCAACCGAGATGAGCGGAACACTCGGTTCAGACGCAGCTGACGAGAGTGCCCAGGCGCTCAGAGATAACTCTGAGCTCTACCTTCTTCGGCTGGTCACCGATCAGGCTGATATCAGCAACCTGTTCTTTGAACGGATCCGTGACGAGATGGATGTACTGACAACGCAGGCGGGCCTGCGGATATCAGATCCTGAACAGGAGATTCCTCAGATCTATTCAAAAGATACACCCCCTGATCGCCAGGGCGAGCATGGTGTTTTCATTTCGGCTGATGCCGACACCACCGGCCGGGATCCTGATGCGAGGATCGCCTCGATGGAAGAGGTTATCGCCCCCATATACCAGTCTGATCACCATCTGACTGCAACATACGTGGCAGATTCGAATGGTTCCCTCTATTTCTTCCCCTGGACAAACCAGATCCCCGATGGATTTGATCCCAGGACACGGGAATGGTACAGCCGTGCAGTCTCATCCGGCCAGTTGGTGTGGTCAGACCCGTATCTCGATGCAGTCGGGAACGGACAGATGATAACCGCCTCGCGGATGGTCAGGAGCGGTTCAAACCAGACCTGGGTAATTGGATCTGACCTGACCATTGACACCATCATGGACCGTATTATCGGAACCCAGATGGGGGACCGTGGATATGCCTTCCTGGTGAACCAGAACGGTGCGATCATTGCCCGTCCGGATTCTTCGTACGGGGATCTTAATCAGTCAGTCTTCCCTGATGAGAACCTCCTCCTCTCGACAAACGAGGATGTCAGATCTGTTGCCGGGGAGATGACAGCCGGGTTTTCCGGGGTAATGACCTGTCACTTCTCCGACGGCGACCGGTATATCGCGTATGCCCCGGTCAAATCCGTGAACTGGAGTGTGGGCATCATTCTTCCCGTTGAGTCGGTGATTGCCCCGTCCATGATGATAAAACGGGCGATTGAGGATACATCAACGATGACCCGCACGGAGATCGAGCGGCATATCATCATCCTCATGCAAGCTCTTGCTGCCACTTTTGCCCTTCTTTTCGTGGTAATTCTCCTATTTTCCCTGTTTATTTCAAGATACGTATCAGGTCCGGTCAGGATCCTGAAGGTCGGGGCAGAACGGATCGGGGAAGGAGATCTCTCCACCCCGGTCTCGGTCAAGACTGGTGACGAGTTCGAGGATCTGGCCGATGCCTTCAACCAGATGGCAGCCCGGCTTTCTCTCCATATCATCACCCTCCGGGACACCACGGCAAGAGAAGAGCGGTTCAGGCACGAGCTTGAGATCGCCCGGACGATTCAGCTCAGTTTCCTCCCCGACCATCCCCCGGCGATTGAAGGATTCGAGATGGCGGCGTATGCCTCCCCCGCCCAGGAGGTTGGCGGGGATTTCCATGACTTCATCCCGCTTCCTGGCGGGGGATGGGGTGTTGCCATCGCCGACGTCTCCGGAAAGGGTGTCCCTGCCGCCCTCTTCATGGCGCTCTCCCGGACCCTCCTCCGGGTTAGTTCAGGCGTACACTCCGAGGCTGATGCGATCATCACCCGGACAAACAACCTAATCAGCAGGGATGCCGAAGGGGGCATGTTCGTGACCCTCTTCTTCATGCTGGTCACTCCCGGTTCACGGAACATATCCTGGGTCAATGCCGGGCACAACCCTCCGGTTGTCATTCCTGCTGACCCTGCTGCTGATCCGGTCTTCCTCGGGGATGAAAATCCGGCCCCCGGACTGATCGAAGAGTTTCCGTACCCGGCACGGAGCAGTTCGCTTGATCCTGGCGATCTTGTTGTACTGTATACCGATGGTATCACCGAGGCGATGGATCCTGATGGAAACGAATACGGAACTGACCGGTTCATCTCTACCATCAGGTTGGTCCGGGATCGTCCCCTTGATTCGGTAAAAGACGCAATTCTCGCAGATATTGCTCGTTTTGTGAGAGAAGCCCCCCAGTCAGATGATATCAGCCTGATCCTGATCCGGGTGAACTGACAGACGGCGGAAAGAAGGCCCTGAGGATCGTATTCCCGCTCACGGGGAGGATATCAGGGACACCTCCACAGGCTTCGATCTCACGCATCAGTGAGCGGGGGATCCTGATTTCAGAAGGAGTATGTTCATCTCCCGGATCCCCAATCAGCAGTTCGAGGAGGATTCCTTCAGGCCGGTTGTCGATGTGTACCATGATGGCCGTCGATCCGGCAGCCTGGCAGATGTCTGCGATGGCATGAAGGAGATCAGAGAGACGTTCGGGATCTGCCATGACCGGGGGAAAATTCCCGCGACGACTGCAGGTGATCAGCATCTCTCCCTGGTGAGGAACAGTGCAGAGCCGTTTTATGAGGGCGATACGGAATGTCTCCTCCTCGTCGGCAGATGCAAGGAATGCATCGTCAGATATGCCTGCCGAGTGACGTGCCTCAATGAAGGATTCAATGAGATCGGCGATGTCGGTCGGTGAGAGATCCCTGACCGGGCAGGTACCCTGGATGGTACAGAGAAAGTCCTGGCAGAGTCGCACTGCCCGTCTCAGAAGTGCCGGGTCAAGGAACTGGTCAAGTGAATCCGGGATCACCCGCTCTATCTTCTGGAGAATCTGGAGCGCTTTGAGGACCACCTGGACTTCT
This sequence comes from uncultured Methanospirillum sp., assembly GCA_964637135.1. Lineage (GTDB taxonomy): Archaea > Halobacteriota > Methanomicrobia > Methanomicrobiales > Methanospirillaceae > Methanospirillum. The sequence continues at coordinate 14,560 of CAZWTX010000014.1, forward strand.
TTCTTGTTGCCGGCGAGGAAATCCTCGAAAAACTGGTCAAAGTCACCGATACACCGGTCAATCTCCTCATCCGGGAAGAGCGCCTCGATCCGCCCGGCCTCTTCCTCCTCACCGATCTCCCCAAGCTGGTAGATGAGAAAGAGGATGCGTCCACCGATGATCGGGAAGAGCCGGTGTGCCTCCTCGATGAGATCGGTGGCATGCCACATGGAAAGATCCAGTCTCTCCCGGTCGAAGGTTGCTATCCGCGGCATCGCGACAATATCCCGCTCAACCTTCCGCAGTATCTTCCCCGTGGTTTCGCGGTTAAGGGAATTTCCATGTCCGGGAATACATTCTGATATGCCCTCCGACTCGATGAGCCACGAGAGATTTCTCACCGTCTGCAGGAGGTGATCCGGATTCCAGCCGGGGATCCCGGCAACACCGGGGTTGGCAGCAAAGAGGGTATCCCCGATATGGAGGGTATCCCCGATCCGGATGGAGATGCTGTCTTCCGTGTGGCCGGGAGTATGCCAGAACTCGATCCGGTCACCGCCCTGGAGGATAAACGACTCGATTGAAACCGTTGTACCGGATTGTCCTTCCCGGATCTCTCGACTGATGACCACCTCTCTTCCCCCCGGACCGGGGGCCACCCGCGTGCCTGGCCCGGCCTGCTTGTAATATAGTATCAGATCAGTTCCCGCCACCGGGATCTCCTGTCCCATCATTCGTGCAAAACTGCGCTCCTGGTCTCCGGTTGCAAGGATTTCTGCCCCCGTTTCATGAGCGATCAGGACCGGTCTGCAAAGCGTCCTGAATTCAGGATGAACGAGCCCCTGGTAGATGTGATCGTAATGAACATGGGTAAAGATGAGGCCCACCGGCTCTCCCGGAAATGCGGGGATTTGTTTCAGTTCTGTAAGTACACGGTCCATGATATCCGGACGGGCACCGCTGTCAATCAGGAGAAGATCGGTACCTGAACGGATCAGGGAGACGTTCGAACAGGTGACGTCCGGTTTTAAGAAAAGGGGATAAATCCAGGAATCAACGGTTCCGGGAATTTTCTGCCAGGTATCACTCACAAGGGGCATATGTGATCGATGGTTGTGTCTCCGGAATGATAAAGACGGACCTGTTGACAGGAGATCCGGTATCCTCATACTGTTTTGAGCAGAGAGAAGAATATGGCAGATGCGGTTCAGATAAGCACACGTGAAGAGAACGGGATTGTGATCCTGGATCTCGCCGGGCGGGTGGATGCGGCTACATCACCTGAGCTCGAAAACGCCCTTTCGTCCCTCATTTCTTCAGGTAATAATAAAATCGTGCTGAATGCCACTGGTCTCGTTTATATCAGCAGTTCAGGACTGCGCATCCTCCTTGCCTCGTTGAAAAAACTCAAGGCAGATAACGGTGACCTTGTGCTTGCCTGTCTCCAGCCGGCACCGCGGGAAGTGGTCACCATGACCGGATTCAACCGGTTGTTCTGTATCTGTGATACGATTGAAGACGGGATCCACAGATTCTCCTGAGAGACCCGGACGGATGAATGATGAACTGGTAATCCCGGCAGATATCAGTGAACTCTCCCGGGTTATGGCATATCTCGGTGAACGCCTCTCCCCGCATGCTGTTCCTGACCTGGAAACCTCGCAGCTCGAACTGGTGGTCGAAGAGGCGGTGACGAACAGTATCCTTCATGGCTACAAGGGAACTGCCGGAGAGGTTCGGATCGCGGTGCGGGTCGAAGACGGGATGGTCACGATAGTCATCCGCGATACTGCGCCCTCCTTTGATCCCTTCAGCATTCCCCCGCCGGATATCGAATCTGCCCTTTCTGATCGGAAAATCGGCGGGCTCGGGGTGCATCTCATCAGGTCACTCATGGACGAGGCGTTCTGGGTACGTGAAGACAACCGGAACGTGCTCATCATGAAGAAGCGGATCGGGTAGTCCTCTTCCCTCTTCCCGGTTTTCCCCTACTTCTTCTCGACTTTCTCCTCACCCATGACACTCTTTGCTATCAGGAAGACGACGAGGGCGATGATGATGAAGTTGATGACCTCGGCAGCAAAGGGTCCAATCCCGAACTGTACCGGTCCGACTGCAAGGATCGCCTCTTTCCAGTTTCCACCGGGGATGAGAACCGTTACAACCGGCATGATGATGTTGTCAACGAAGGATTTCACGAGGGCGGTCGCGGCAACACCGATGATGAATGCTATGGCGAGTGCTACTACCTTGTATTCCTTCAGAAACTCAAGAAACTCTTGAATAATACCCATTGTGATCAGCGTCAATGGGTTGCATCGTATGATGAATGTTGGGGTGAGGGGGCCCTGGCGGGACGGTATCAGCCAGCCCGGTACCGTGTCTCTGCCGTCCCAATGCCGATGATATGGCCGCCGATGGCGGTATCTGCAGCCTTCTGGTCTGCTCCGGGGAGGCTGATCTGGCTGTCCAGGGCATACAGAGTCCAGGTATACCGGTGGGCCGACCCGGCCGGTGGACAGGGCGGGAAGTAGCCGGTTTTTCCGGCGGTTGTTTTTCCCTCCGCCATGGCATGCGTCCCGGCATGTGTCCCTTCGGGGATGGACCGTGAATCAGGGCTGATATTCGAGAGGATCCAGTGGGTGAATGTTCCCGCGGGGGCATCGGGATCATCCATGATCAGCAGGAGCGAGCGGGTATTCTCCGGGACCGGACCCCAGGATACCGCGGGTGAGATTCCCTGGCCGGAGCAGGTGTAAACCGCCGGCAGGGATTCCCCCGGGGTAAGATTTGCGATCCTGAGTTCTAATGTCGTGTTCACCGGGTTGTTTCCGTCCACAGTGATGGCCGGAACCGCCGGGATAAGCCAGAGTACAAGCATGAGGATGCATACCCGGCAGATGAGCGGATTCATGCGGTGATCGTGCATGCGGTCATATTATCCGTACCGGTTGAACAGGTTATCTCCACCGGCGTCCAATGCTTTCAGAGGCTGACCAGATGGCTGATCGTGACGATATTATCCGAATGCTGGAAGAGATCGCACCCCCCGGGCTTGCCGAGCCGTTTGATGAGGGACGGATCGGACTAATTGTTGAAGGAAAACGGGAAATAAGGAAGGTCTGTACGGCACTGGATGCAACTCCTGCCGTTGTCAGTCAGGCGGTCAGCGGGGGAGCCGATCTCCTGGTGGTTCATCACACCCCGATCTGGAACCCGCTCACCGCGATTCGGGGAGCCGATACCTCCCTCTTCAGGATGGTTCTTGCTGCCGATCTAAATCTCTACGTGATGCATACAAACTACGATCATGCCCCCGGTGGTGTTAACCATGTCCTTGCAGATCTTCTCGGCCTGTCAGATCGCACCGCGATGAGTCTTGGCCTGACCGGCATCTGCACCCTCTCCCCCGGGGAGATCTCTTCCCTCCTTCATGCCCCGCTTCGCATCTGGGGAGCGCTCAAAGAAATACGCCGGCTTGCAGTTGCTGCCGGATCCGGATTTGATCCCGTCCTCTTCGGGGAAGCGGTTGCAGCCGGTGCAGATGCCTTCCTCTCTGCAGAGCTGAAACACTCGGTGGCGAGATCCTCCCCGCTCCTCCTTCTCGAATCGACCCATTATGCCCTTGAGGCACCGGCAATGAAAGCACTTGCCGTCAGGCAGTCCTGGGAGTATCTTGACGACCCCCCACTCCTCACTTCCGTTCCATGAGCGACCCCATCACCGATCTCGTGGAGTCGGGCCACCTTGATGAGCAGCTGCGCCGCCGGATCACCGCGTACTACCAGGCGAGGGGAAAGAAAGCACTTGAGATCGTGGACCAGGATCGGGTGAAGCGGTATCTCGATTTCTTCGTGGTCGTCGGTGCTTCCGGTGAATATGTCATCGAGGACGATTACTGTTCATGCGAGGATTTCCTTCACCGGGGAGGTGCCTGTGCCCATATCCTTGCCGTCAGGATAGCCCGTGCCATCGGCCGGTATGAACTGATCGATCTCTGGTACTACGAGGATCTCCTGAAAGAGGAACCCGGCTGACAGGCCATGTCAGCTGCTCCTGTTCAGGCGGCCTTCCCCCGGAACTGGCTCATGTAGAGTGAGTGATAAAATCCGTTCTTTGCGAGCAGCTCGTCATGGGTGCCCTGTTCAATAATCCTCCCCTCGGTGATCACGAGAATGCAGTCGGCATGCCGGATCGTCGAGAGCCGGTGGGCGATGATGAACGAGGTTTTCTCGTTCTGGAGGGCAAGCAGGCCTGCCTGGATCAGCTTTTCGGTCCGGGTATCCACGTTGCTTGTTGCCTCGTCAAGGATAAGGAGCCGTGGCCTGGCCACCATCGCCCGGGCAATCGTGAGGATCTGTCGTTGTCCCTGGGAGAGGTTGATTCCCCCGTCAACGAGGACGGTCCCGTACCCGTCCGGCTGCGAGAGGATGAACTCCTCTGCCCCTGCCTGTTTCGCGGCAGCATAACATTCTTCGTCGGTTGCTCCTTCGCGGGCATACCTGAGGTTCTCGAGAATCGTTCCTGAAAAGAGGAACGGTTCCTGAAGGACCTGGGCGATCTGGATCCGGAGACTGTCCTGCCTGATCCCATCGATACCCTCGCCGTCCACCGTAATAGAACCCGAATCGATATCATAGTACCTCGTCAGGATATTGATGATGGTGCTTTTTCCTGCCCCCGTCGGTCCGCAGAGGCCGAATATCTGCCCGGGCAGGGCATGAAAGGAGTTGTTTTTCAACACCGTGCGTCCGGGGATATAACTGAAGGTGACATCATCAAATCTGACATCGCCGGTTACCGGTGGCATAACAGTTGCGTCAGGACGATCTGCAACCTCTGGTTCCTCGTCGAGGATTGTAAAGACCCGTGCTGCCCCGGTCGCCGCCCCGATGAGGAGGGCATACTGGGAGAAGATCTGCGAAAGCGGGCCTGATATGCTTGATGAGAATCCGAGGAATGCCACGAGAATACCCAGGTTGATATCCCCGTGGATGACGAATGCCCCCCCGATGACCAGAAGGAGCACGGTCTGGAGGTTTGAAGTGATGGTCGATGCCGGAACCGAGGTCAGGGCAACGAACTGGGCTTTTCCTCCGGTATTGGCAAGGTTCAGCGATCGCTCTGCAAATTCTGCGGTGGTCCGTTCCTGCTGGCGGCAGGCAACCACCAGTTTCTGGCCGGTGAGGCGTTCCTCGGCATACCCGTTCAGTTCTGAAAGGAGTTCCTGTACCCGTTCGAATGCAGGGCCTGAAACCCGGGCGATCATCCCTGACAGGGCAAGAAGCGCGAATACCGCGATATACACGACGAACGTGAAGAGCGGGCTTATCCAGAGCATCACGACAGTGATCATGACAATCGTCAGTACTGACTGGATCACCTGCTGGAAGCCGAAACTGTAAAACTGGTCGATGAGATCCGTGTCGTTGGAGACCCGGCTCATCAGTTCCCCGATCGGCTGACGGTCAAAGAAACTGAGTGACAGGCCCTGCATGTGGGAAAACAGTTCGGTTCTGAGATCGAAAAGGGTCTGCTGGGTCAGGGCAGCCAGGAGCCGGCCTGATGCATGGCCGCTCAGCCAGAGGATCACCCCGTTCAGGATGATCAGGTGGGTTGCCGTGCGAAGTGCGTCGAGCGGGGCTTTTTCGGTGATGAGATCGGTTGTATATCCCATCAGGGCCGGAAGAACCGCCATGGAGGCCGAGTACACGAGCATAAGAAACACGGCTGCTGCGAGCCGGATTCGGTACCGGCCGATATAGCCGAGGAGGCGTTTCATTGCCCCCCAGGATGTCTGCAGATCCCGGTTTCCGTCTCCGGTGGTCATGCAGCACCTCCTGCCGGCCGCCCGCCGAGCTGGGAATCATAAATCTCCCGGTACAGGGTGCTGGATTGGAGGAGTTCTTCGTGGGTCCCGGTTGCTGATATCTGTCCCCGGTCAAGGAGAATGATCCGGTCGGCGGTGATGACCGAACTTATCCGCTGGGCTACGAGGAACCGGGTGATGCCACCCATCGTGGCACTGATCCCGTCCTGGATCCGCGCCTCGGTGGCAACATCACAGGCACTTGTACTGTCGTCAAGTATCAGGATCTTCGGCCGTGTCGCGAGGGTCCGTGCGATAGAAAGCCGCTGGCGCTGTCCTCCGGAGAAGTTCGCCCCCCGCCGTGCCACCCAGGCTTCGTACGAGTCTGGTATCGCTGAGACAAATCCGTCTGTATCTGCCATCGCTGCAACACGCCGCATCTCGTCCCAGCCGATTGCCGGGTTTCCGTACCCGATCGTCTCTCTGACCGGTCCTGAAAAGAGTACCGCTTCCTGCAGGCAGATCCCGACGAGGGACCGGAGGTCGTCGAGGGCAAACTCCCTGACATCGGTTCCGTCGATGGTAACCCGTCCGGCAGTGACATCATAGAACCGGGGGATAAGGCTCACTAGGGAGCTCTTACCGGATCCGGTCGCCCCGAGTATCCCGATTACCTCCCCTGGTTCGGCTGTCAGAGAGATCCCGGAGAGGACCTCTCCTTCAGGTTTCCCGTCAGGGCCGCGGTACCCGAAGGAGACATCCTCGAAGGTGACCCGTCCCCGTATCGCGTCCGGATCGATCCGGGCCGGTTCCCTCGGTTCTTCGATCTCGGGAACGCTCTCAAGAAGTGTAAGTATCCGGTCAAAGGATGCAGCTGCCGAGGTGATGATCGGGAGGATTATAGCGATGATGAGAAGCGGCATCATAAGGATGAGGATGTACTGTGCTGCAGATGTCACGTCCCCGATGAGGAGGTTTCCTTCAAGAACCTCGGTCCCGCCGTTGTAGTAGATCGCGGCATAGCCTGCTATCGAGATGAAAAAGACGGTCGGCAGGAGGTATGAGAGGTAATACTGCGGCCGGAACGCAGCAGCCCTGAGTTCTTCAGCGGCGGCATTATACTTTTCTTCCTCGAACCGTTGCCTGACAAAGGCCTTGACCACCCGGATCCCGGCAAGGGTCTCCCGGAGAGTCCGGTTCACCCCGTCGATCTTCCTCTGCTTGGCAGAGAATGACGGTTCGACGATGATGAAGTATCCAACAAGGAGGGCAGTAAGGAGAACGAGGATGACGATAATGATCCAGACAAGCCCGGGCGCGAGAACAGACATGACGAGGATCGTTCCGATGAGAAGGAGTGGTGCCTGGAGGAGGTTCATCACCGACTGCTGGACAGCGGTCTTGACATTCTGGATATCGGTCGTGAGCCTGACAAGGAGATCGCTGGATCGGAACCGGTCAATATTTCCGAAGGAAAGGGTCTGAATCTTCCTGAATGTCCTGATCCTGAGCTGGTGGGCAGCCCGCTCACTCGCCCATACCGCGATGGCAGCATTCAATACCTGGCATATCCCGGCAAACACGGCAGCTCCGAGCATGAGCATACCGATATCAAGGGTAGTCTCAAAATCTCCTGCCATGATCCCATGATTGATGAGATCGGCACTCAGTGCCGGGATAACCAGCATTCCTCCCGCGATCAGGACATTGAGGATCCCTGATGCGAGAAAGTACCGTTTTTGTCCTTCGTATAATGAAACAAGACGATGTATCTTTGTCAGCACGATCCCGGCCTCCTGCCGGACAGTCTGTCCGGACTGTATCTGAGGATCAGTCCGGTGCTATAAGTACCCACCTGTTCTCCTGCGCCGCCGGTTTCTCCCGGTCTAAAGGATATGGCTGACAGGACATCCCACCCGCTGTTACCTTATAGCCTGCCGCCAGAGATCTAAGGAATCGCTGGAATCCCCATGATGGAAGAAGAGTATCAGCTTGAATACTTCCGGACCGAAGGGCTGGTCAGGAAAGTCTGTACCTCGTGTGGAAAAGCATTCTGGACGAGGGATCCTGATCGGACGGTCTGCGGGGATGCACCCTGTGAACCGTACCAGTTCATCGGCAATCCGTTATTCAGGCCGCACACCGTTGACGAGATGCGTGAAGCGTATCTCTCGTTCTTCGAACGGCAGGGGCATACCCGGATCACCCGGTACCCGGTGGCAGCCCGCTGGCGTGACGATATCTACCTGACCATCGCATCGATTGCTGATTTTCAACCCTTTGTGACGAGCGGCGTGGTTCCACCGCCAGCCAACCCCCTCACGATCTCCCAGCCGTGTATCCGGCTTAACGATCTCGATTCGGTCGGCCGATCCGGCAGGCATCTCACCTGTTTCGAGATGATGGCCCACCATGCCTTCAATTCGGAAGGAAATGAGGTTTACTGGAAAGATCAGACCGTTGAGCTCTGCGACCAGTTCCTTGCCAGTATCGGGGCAGATCTGAACCGGGTCACATACAAGGAACATCCGTGGATGGGTGGTGGAAACGCCGGCCCGAGTGTCGAGGTCCTGATGGGCGGGCTTGAGGTTGCAACCCTCGTTTTCATGTCGCTTGGCCGGAAGAAGAATGATAAACCCCCGGTATACCTCGACGGACTTGATTATTACCCGATGAACCTGCGGATCGTGGACACCGGATATGGACTTGAACGGTTTGTCTGGGCATCCAAGGGTTCTCCGACCGTCTACGATGCGGTGTTTCCCGAGATGGTCAGCACGGTGATGCAGGAAGCCGGGCTTGGCCACCGGCTTGATGATCCTGACTTCATCCGTATCCTCGGCGAGAATGCCAAGTTTGCCGGTCTGATGGACATATCAGGCCAGAAGATTTACGAACTGCGGCAGAAGGTAGCCGATCAGATCCACATCCCGGTTGACAAACTCGAGAAGATGATCGCCCCGGTCGAGAGTGTCTATGCGATCGTGGATCATACCCGGTGCCTTGCCTACATGCTTGGCGACTGCGTTGTGCCCTCAAATGTCAAGGACGGATACCTTGCCCGGCTGGTTCTCCGGCGGACCCTCCGGATGATGCGGGAACTCGGGCTTCGGGATGATCTCCTCCCCGAACTCATCGACCGGCAGATGCGAATCATCGGTCTTCCCGGCTTTGAGCAGGATATCGATGTGGTCATGGAGATCACCGGCCGTGAGGTCGAGAAATACCAGCTCACCATGGACCGGGGAGCCCGGACGGTGGAACGCCTTGCCCAGACATACAAGAAGAAATGTGAAAAGATCCCCCTAGAAGAGATCGTAACCCTCTATGATTCACACGGGATCCCGCCTGAGATGGTTCGTGATCTCGCCGCTGCCCAGGGAGCCGTAGTCGATCTCCCTGATGACTTTTACTCCCAGATTGCAAATATGCACTCCGAGTCAGACAAGGGAGTCGAGAAAAACCCGCTTCACGAATACCTTGAGCAGATTGCCCATATCCCCGCGACAAAACAGGTGTATTACGACCGGCCATGTTCGATGGAGTTCGAAGGGAAATGCCTGGAGATCCTGGATGGCTCCTACGTGATCCTCGACCAGACGCTCTTCTACCCAGAGGGAGGTGGACAGCCGGGAGATTCCGGTCTCTTCCTTACACCTGACGGGACTTCAGTCAGGGTTGAGGATACCATCAAGCTCGGTGATGTCATTCTTCACAAGATCACCGGCGGGGTTGTCAGGAAAGGCGACATCATCCGGGGAATCCTCGATGAAGATCGCCGGCTCTCCCTCATGCGGCATCATACCGCGACCCACATCCTTCTCCATGCCTGCAAGGAAGTACTCGGTGCCCATATACACCAGGCCGGAGCCCAGAAAGGCGAATTCAGCTCGCGGATGGATCTCAGGCATTACAAGCACATCACTCCTGAGGAACTCCGGAAAATCGAGACCGTTGCGAACCGGCTTGTCATGGCAAACACGGCGACATCAATCGCCTGGGAGGACCGGACCGAAGCCGAACAGGAGTACGGATTTAATCTCTACCAGGGAGGCGTCCCCCCCGGTTCCCGGATACGGGTCGTTAAGGTGGCAGGAGATATTGAGGCCTGTGCCGGAACGCACTGTGCCCAGACCGGCGAGATCGGGACGATCAAGATTCTCAAAGTCGAACATATTCAGGATGGTATCGAGCGTCTTGAATTTGCCGCCGGGCTGGCTGCCATCAGGCAGATTCACCGGACCGAGGAACACCTGAACGCGGCTGCGAATGCCTTCTCTGTCCAGGCCGAAGCACTTCCCGCGACTGCCGAGCGGTTCTTTTCTGAATGGAAGGATCAGCGTAAGGAGATCGACCGGCTATCAGCCCGGATCAGCGAGCTGGAGATTGAGAACCTGACCACCGAGACAATCAACGGGAAGGAGGTGCTCATCCGCCGGATGGATCTTCCGATGCCTGAACTTGCGAAGGTGGCAAGCCGGATATCAGAGAAAGGAGGTATCGCTATCCTCATTGCCGGGGGAGAAACCGCCCGTGTGGTGGTCGCTTCCGGGATAGCGGCCCTGAAGGCAGGAGAACTCATATCAGAGATCTGTATGGTCCTCGGTGGCAAGGGTGGCGGAAAACCGAACCTTGCCCAGGGAGGCGGTCCTGATGTCGGAAAGATCGATGATGCCCTTGCAACGGGTCGGGAACTGATCACCCGGGCAGGGTAATGACACAAACCGCCTCCCCTCCGCCATCCGTACCGGGTCCCGGCACCGAAGACCGACGGATCCGGATTCTCTCCCCTGACGATGAGGAGACCCGGCGGATCGGAAAGGCGGTCTCAAGTTCAACTGCCGGAGATATTCTCCGGTATATCGGCGAAGAAGAACGGACTGCAAGTTCTATCGCTGATGGTCTCTCCCTTCCGGTCAGCACCGTTATGTACCATCTTGATTCGCTTGAAAAAGCCGGGCTGATCGAGATCGTGAGGATGAGTTACAGCGTGAAAGGACGTGAGGTGAAGATATACCGTCTTACCCGGCAGATTCTCATCGTTACCCCTGAAAAAACCGATATTCGTGAGCAACTCCTTAAATATGCCTCCCTGTTTGTTATTCCGGCAGGAGCTTTTCTCATCGCCCTGGCAGCCGGCACGTTCTCACTCCCGACTCTCTTCCCTTCGAATGATGCCTCCTTTGCGATGATGAAAGCCTCTCTTGGAGGAGAAGGGATGGCCGGATCTCCCGGAATGCCCGCCGAGATGATGGTGGGTTTCTCTATGGACATGGAAGAGAAGGCTCTTCCTGCGCTGGCTCCGGAGCCTGTTTTTTCCCAGGAGATGATCTCCCCGGATACGGGGATCTCGATCATCCCCGGGATCCCCGATCTTGCCCTTGGGGTATTCATCGGCGGGGTCATCGTGATCATCAGCCTGGTGATCCTGTTCCTTGCCGGGTGGTACCGGTCCCGGACCCGGTAATCTCCCGGCAGATCCGAAAGACGGAAATTTCCCGGATTCCCGGCTCTCCTCCGGGTGTCATCCCTGGTTTTCAGAACGTATGTTCTGGGATTTCAGAGAACCGTGCCGGGAGGTCTTCTCCTCCCATCCGGATCAAAAAAGAAGGTATCTCATGTTCTCTGGTCTGCCTGGGATTCCGGATCCTGTTCCGGCATCCCGGTACTATCTTATTGCTGTCTTTTCAGGAAGATGATCAGTCCTGCCAGCGCAGCGGGAATCGTGGCAAAGCAGGCCGGACTTTTCGTTGGTTCAGGGGCAGGTGTTGTAGGGAGCGGGGAAACAGTCGCGGTCGGTGCAACGGTGATCTCCTTTGTCTCCGTCACTTCAGGAGCCGGAGTATCAGGAGCGGTGACGATGAAGGGGTACTCACCGATAAACCCGGTCTTGTCTGAGATACTCACCTGGTACTCTCCCGGGATTGAGACGGCGACGGTACTTGAGAAGTGGCCGTTCTGATCGGCATACCCGGTCGTGGTCAGGATCTGTTCAGGTCCATAGGTATATCCGTCAGGTCCGAAGATCCGCATGGTGATGACACCCTGGCCAAGTCCTTTCACTTCTCCGGCGACTGTCAGTGCCTGGGCAAGGGGCTGGGTTGCCGGCGAAGTGATGATGATCTCATCCGACCGGTCGATCAGCTGTACCACGCGGCGGAGGGTTGAAGCAGAACCGAGCTGGCTCTCGACGAAGAGTTCGTTATCGTAGACGATATTATGAACCTCAACCTTGTACTGTCCCTTGTCAAGTCCCTTCGTGTCAAAAGCTACCCGGAACTCCTTGTTCTCATCGACGATCACGCCCAGTTTTGCAACCTGGTCTGACGTGTACTTTGAGTAGTACAGGGTGAGGTCAAACGAGGTATCCGTGGGAAACGAGGTTGTTCCGGTAACGATGAGCGGACTGCCGACAAAAACAGAGCCTGGTGCATCAATGGTAATAATATACGCCTGAACACCGGAGATTAGGAGCGCAAGAAGGATGCATACTCCTGCCCATCTCACTTTTCCCTGCATACCAGAAGGTCGGACGGGACCCTATTATACGTATTGATCGAAGATCGGATCCGGGGATGAACCGGCTACGAGCACTCGATACAATACCGTGCCGTTATCTGCCGTACAACCTCATCGCCAGCCAGTTCCCGGATTCTTTCCTCGAGAACGGCAAAGTACTCCGGTGAGAGACAATGAAGGCTCTCCTCTCCGGAGAGCATAAGATCCACAAGGTATCCGAGGTCGTCAGGTGTAAGCCGGAATATACGCTCCCGGAAATCTTCCCGGTCACGTGCATAATGGTTCGCAACCGGGGGAAGGATAGACCGGTACATATTTCCAGACCCGGCACAGGACTCCCCGGAGAATTCCGGTGCAAGGACGGATAGAATCGCCTTGTCCCGTTCGCCCAGCGTTCGTGGCATATGTTCAGGTACGGTTCCCGGTAAAAAACACCTGCCGGTTTTTTTCAACTGGGAGAACAGATCACTGGTATGGTTTCCATACCCTGGCAGGCCCGGTTTGGCATTGTGTTTCTCTGCTGTTCGATCATCGTTTACTCGACAAAGTTAGTTCTGATTGATAACCTTCCCGGCACGATTGAGTATATCTTCAACTCATTCGGGTTTCTTTTCATCAATGTCCTTATGGTCACCCTCGTGATCAATGAGTTGCTGACCATCCGGGCACGGAGAAGCCGGCTCGAAAAACTGAACATGGTCATCAGCACGTTCTTCTCTGAGGTTGGTTCTGATCTGCTCTCACGGATCATTCCTTCAGATCCCGGCCGTGAGGATCTCCATGAGGTATTTGCCCTCTCCACCGGGCAGACCCCAGCAATCCGGATGATGGAAGCTGCAGCAGATCGACATGCCTTCACCGTCAGCCCGGACGATCTCTCGTTTCCCGATCTCAGCTCTTTTCTCTCGGAAAAGCGTAATTTTCTTCTTCGTCTGCTTGAAAATCCGGTGATGCTTGAACACCAGACGTTTACCGGAATGCTCCAGGCTGCTTTTCATCTCACTGATGAACTGGCACGGCGGGGGGATCTCAGCCGACTCAGTCCGGCGGATCGGAAACATCTTGCCGGAGATGTTTCACGGGTCTATCGTTCTCTCACCGGAGAATGGATCCGGCACATGGGATACCTGCACCGTCAGTACCCGTATCTCTATTCGCTTGCGGTCAGGAGCAATCCCTTTGATCCGGGTTCCCGGGTAGAAATCGCCGGATGACTGAAAAAGAGGTTATTCGGTTGATGCGGGAGGCGGGGTATACACCCGTGCTCCCATCTCCCGGTCTAGCATGAAGAGGAGACCGACTCCCTTCTCCTTCTCGATCATGCTCATCTGATCAAGAATTTCGCGTGCATTCTCTTCTTCTTCCACCTGCTCGGCGACAAACCACTGGAGCATATTCACCGAAGCATGATCTCTCTCGGCGATTGCGAGATCCATGATAGCATTGATGAGTGAGGTTACCTTCTGCTCATGGGCAAGCTGGGTCTCAAAGACCTCTTTATATCCCCTCCATTCGAGCGGGGGTGCCTCTATCGCCTGCATAACGGCCCGTCCTCCACGGGAAAGGAGGTAATCAAAGAATTTCAAAGCATGGTCACGCTCCTCCATCGCCTGAACCCGTTCCCAGTGTGCGAATCCTTTCAGTCCCTCCGAATCAAACCAGGATGACATCGAGAGGTACAGGTAGGCAGAGTATAGTTCTGCCTTGATCTGGTCGTTTATCGCCTTCTCCAGACGCGGATTCATTCCGCTCCGGGAAACCTTTCCCGGATTGCCTTTTGGGGTAGCCTTTGGAGCAGGTTTCGCGGCTGTTTTTGGTGCCATCTTTGGAGTCGTTTTTCGTACTGGTGCCATGGTTCTGATCTCTTCTCTTCAGGTATATAGACCTGATTCCGAACCGGACCGGTCATGCGCCTGACTGAATGTCGTTTCCTTCCGGGGTTATTACTTAAGTAATTATCCTAGCCATTTAAATAAGGATGGTGGAAAGGTCTTATAGGGATTGCAGACAACGATCAGCTGTTCGGCTGATACTCCGGACGAGGCCGATCCTGCCGGTTGCAGGATTGTGGCTGGAGCGATCCCATGAATCTTAAAACGCCAAATTCTGATGAAGCCATTGGGACGATAAACCGTTCCAAGAACGTTGTTCCCATGTCGGGGATGTGTTCCCGATGTGTTGACGGATGCAAGGGAGCCTGTGATATCTGGCTTGCATCATTCCGTGGTCGTGAAGTTCTGTATCCCGGGCCTTTTGGTGAGGTCACTGCAGGGGCAGACAAGAACTACCCGATAGACTATTCACATCTGAATATCCAGGGATATGCCTGCGGAGCGAACGGCCTCCCGGCCGGAGTTACTGCCAACCCTGATACTGCCGTCTTTGATGATGTCGATACCGAGACTGAATATGGCTGGGATATCAAAGTCAGGATGAAAGTCCCGATCTTCACGGGTGCCCTTGGTTCAACCGAGATTGCCCGGGTGAACTGGGAACATTTCGCAGTCGGAGCAGCTATCTCCGGAATCACCCTCGTCTGCGGTGAAAACGTATGTGGAATTGACCCGGGCCTGAAGCTCGGATCTGATGGGAAGGTCGTATCCTCTCCCGAGATGGATCGCCGGATCGAGTTGTACCGCAAGTATCACCAGGGATATGGTGAGATTCTCGTCCAGATGAATGTCGAGGATACCCGTCTTGGTACGGCAGAATACGTTGCCTCCAAGCATAACCTTGAGACGATCGAGCTGAAGTGGGGACAGGGTGCCAAGTGTATTGGTGGCGAGATCAAGGTTAAAGATCTTGCCCGTGCCCAGGAACTGAAGAAACGCGGGTATATCGTTCTCCCTGACCCGACCAGAAAAGACATCCAGGCTGCTTTCAAAGACGGCGCCATCAAGGAGTTTGAGCGCCACTCACGGCTTGGTTTTGTCTCCAAGGAAGCTTTCCTTGATGAAGTTGACCGCCTGAGAGGTATCGGATTCAAGCGGGTAACGCTCAAAACCGGTGCCTACTCCATGAAAGAACTTGCGATGGCCCTGCGCTGGAGTTCAGAGGCAAAAATTGATCTCCTCACCATCGACGGTGCCCCGGGAGGAACCGGCATGTCACCCTGGCCGATGATGAACGAGTGGGGTATCCCGACATTCTATCTCCAGTCTCTTGCATACCAGATGGCCGAGGAACTCACGAAGAAAGGCTTCCGGGTACCGGATCTCGCCATGGCTGGTGGATTTGCAGACGAAGCAAACTCCTTTAAGGCCCTCGCCATGGGTGCACCCTACTTCAAGGCGGTCTGCATGGGCCGTGGCCTCATGATCCCGGGCATGCTCGGAAAGAACATTGCAAAGTGGCTCAAGGCAGGAGAGCTGCCAAAGACCATCTCAAAATACGGCAACAGCATTCCAGAAATCTTCGTCTGTTACGAGGAACTCAAGGAGAAGTTCGGCTCAAAGGTTGACGAACTGCCGCTCGGAGCAATCGGGCTCTACACCTACGCCCAGAAGTTCAAGACCGGTATGTCGCAGATCATGGCAGGAAGCCGGAACTTCTCACTGAAGTCCGTCTCCCGTCGCGACCTGATGGCACTCACTCCGGAAGCAGCCGAAGTCTCCGGCATTCCGTATGTCATGGAAGCATACCGGAACGAAGCCTGGGATATTCTGCTTGAATAAATAATCTGAATCAGATTACTCTTTTTTTTCAAAAACAATGCGAAATATCCCCATGGGGGATGGTAGATTCAGGGTATACCTGACTCATACAAAAAATGGGGTTTTATCTTGATCTGACTTTACGATCCCGGCGGATTCACCGACTGGAAACAGTACCGTGTAAGGGCATCGATCGTCTTTATCGAGACATTTGCCCCGAGTTCAGGCTGAAGGGACTCGAGCCAGACGAAGAATCCGACTTTTGGCGGTGTTTTGCGTTCAAACTTGAACGTCCCCTGACCATCAAAGACCATCTTCAGGTACTCCTTCTTGTTACGCTGCCTGAGGTAGATGAGCGGGGCATAATCGGGGAGATCCGCGGCAAGGATGATCTTCGTGAACCGCTCGGCAAGGCTCTTCTCATCAAGCACCTCGTCTTTTACCACGAACCGGTACTTTTCACAGAGGCGGCGGGTCGTCGAGGGGTACAGCCGCCCGAAGAGGATCTTCTTCACGAGGGTATGGGTCCGGTACGGGGACGGGAACTCTGGGACCCGGCCGTCTTCGGGGATATGGGTGAAGACCCACTCCTTCTCAAGATCATGGTACTCCTTGTAAACAAAGGGACGGGAGAGGGTAAGATCCGTTGAACGGACGGTCTTGCCTGCCGGCAGCCGGGATTTGAGGAGACTTTTGTTCCAGGTTCCACCGATATGGGTCCGGAAGGTATCGCATGAGCGGGTACAGATCGAAAGATGTTCCTCTGACCCGAGAACCTTGCGGCCTCCCTTGTAATTTGTCAGGGGAAACGAGGTCACGAGGATGAATGTCACGGCCTTCTGGTTGAAGAGGTACCTGATGACCTGTTTTTTATAGTATATTTCAGGAAGGAAATCCTTGAGATCTGCCGGGGATGTCACGACTTCCACGAAGACGATTGATCCGTCCTGTTTCATGAGGAGGAGATCAAACTCGGCTAGATCCTGCCCGTTACCCCGGAGCGTGATATCCCCGTTCCGTGAGTAGAAAAAACCGTCCTGGCCGAGGGCCGGTTGCTGTTTTTTCCCCCTTACGTCGTCGCCTTTCAGGATGACCCTACTGATCGCATCGGTTTTTGATGCAAGATCGAGGAAGAGCTCGTAGGTGATCATCTCGAACCATCGCCCTTCGGCTGATCGCATGTATGATATCTCCTCTGAGAAGAGGTTCTTGCGTTCAAGCCGGGAGAGATGGCGGATCGCCCTGAGTGCATGATCTTTTGTGGGCTGGCACTGGCGCTTGTTGTCTGCAAGCCAGCGGCTCAGTTCATCCATGGTAGATCAATCAAACAACTTCCTGGTCATTATTTCCTGTTCTCCTGACTGCCATTGAAAAAATGACAGGTCTCACGTATGGCAGCAGAATCTGTATCAAAGATATAGATGTCACTACATTCTTCCGTTCATAGGGCATATATGTTATTCACGCGCAGTGAGCAGTTTTTATCAGGACCGCTCGTAAGAACGGTTTAGCTGATGGTATATCAAGATTGCCGGTTCATATTCTCCGGATGGTCGGATAGGTTTATCTGGCTAAACAGCCTCTTAATACTGCTACTGATCAGATGCGTAAGGGTTCGTAGCTCAGTTCGGCAGAGCGCCTGGCTTTTAACCAGGTGGTCGGGGGTTCAAATCCCCTCGAGCCCGTTCCACGTGAGTTGTGGTCTTTTTGTGCACCGAATTTTCGACGGGACGCATCCTGTCCGAGGGGGTATGGCGTGAGTGCCGAAGTGAACGTACTTAAACATGAGATGGTACCAGAGCATAGCATTATGAGTAGCGAAGATCAGCAGGCGCTTTTTTCACGATACTCAATAGGTCCTGAACATCTTCCGAAAATGTACCATGATGATCCGGCGACAGTCTCGATCGGGGCGAAGATCGGGGATGTCATCAAGATCGTCAGAAAGAGCATGACCGCCGGGCGTGCAGAATCATATCGCCTGGTAGTAAAGAGACCGAAGAAATAACCGGGGCGATCCGTTGATAGACCGAAGTATACTATCTCAGGCGTATTTTTCACGGGATCACGTTGCGAGACATCAGCTTGACTCCTACAACTACTTTTTACAGAATAATCTCCAGAAAGTGGTCGATGAACAGAGAGTCATAGAAACCGACATTGAATCACGGGGAAAGGGAAACGAGCCCGTTTCGGTGGAACTTGGAGAACTGAAGATTCTCAAACCGCTCGTCAGGGAAGCAGACGGTTCCCAGTCAGAGCTCTTTCCCGGCGAGGCCAGGTTGCGTAACATCACCTATGCAGCACCCATTCAGCTCGAACTCACCCTGATGCAGGGTGGAGTCAGGCAGGAGCCGGTGATCGCAACGATCGGTCAGCTCCCGATCATGGTCGGCTCCTGTGCCTGCAATCTCTTCGGGATGACTGATGAGGAACGGATGTCACACGGTGAGGATCCCCTTGATCCGGGTGGCTATTTCATCGTAAACGGAACCGAGCGTGTTCTGATGACACTCGAGGATCTTGCCTCAAACAAGATCATGACCGAGTACACCGAGCGGTACAATGAACGGATATACGTTGCGAAGGTTTTCTCGCAGTTCCGGGGATACCGTGCCCTCGTAGTAGTCGAACGGAACAGAAAGAACCTTCTTGAAGTGACGTTCCCCTCGGTCGCCGGACATCTCCGGTTTGTCGACCTCATGCGGGCACTCGGGATGGCAAATGATGCCGAAATCGTCAAGGCCGTCTCTACCGACGAAGAGATTCTCACCTTCATGATGCAGAATCTCGAGGAGAGCGAGTGCGAGACGATTGAGTGCGGGGTGATGTATGTCGGAAAGAAACTCGCCCCAAACCAGACCCGTGATTACCAGCGGAAGCGTGCCGAGTTCGTCCTTGATAACTACCTCCTGCCGCACCTGAACTACATGATGCCGAGGAACGTCGACGAGGAGGACGAGGAGTGCATGGCGGTTGTCCGTTCTGTCCGGATGGCAAAGGCCCATTTCCTCGGCCGTATGGCTGAGGCCTGTTTCGATCTCGTGCTTGAACGCCGGCGTATCGATGACAAAGACCACTATTCGAACAAGCGGTTGAAACTCGCCGGTGACCTAATGGAGGATCTCTTCCGTATCTCCCTCAACCGGCTCACAAGGGATATCAAGTACCAGCTTGAACGGGCGAGCATGCGTCACCGTGATCTCTCCATCGGGACAGCCGTCCGTGCAGATGTGCTCACCGAACGGCTCCTGCACCCGCTCGCCACCGGGAACTGGGTCGGTGGCCGGACCGGGGTTTCCCAGCTGCTTGACCGGGTTGATCACATGGCTGTTCTTTCCCACCTGCGGCGTGTAATATCCCCGCTTTCCCGCTCAC
Organism: uncultured Methanospirillum sp.; assembly: GCA_964637135.1. Classification (GTDB taxonomy): domain Archaea; phylum Halobacteriota; class Methanomicrobia; order Methanomicrobiales; family Methanospirillaceae; genus Methanospirillum. The sequence goes on from CAZWTX010000014.1 coordinate 33,898, forward strand.
AGCCTCACTTCGAAGCCCGTGATCTTCACCCTACCCAATGGGGGCGGATATGTCCCTCAGAAACTCCTGAAGGCCCGAATTGTGGTCTGGTGAAGAACTTTGCCCAGATGGTTGAGATCAGCAAGGGAGTCCTCGATGACGAGGAAGTCATCAGGATCCTGTATGGAATGGGAGTAGAACAGATCAGGGGTGAAATGCAGTGATAGAGACGAAATCACGTGTCTTCGTTGACGGTGCCCTCATCGGGCTCGTTGACGATCCAAAGGCGCTTGTACAGAAGATCCGGGCCATGCGCCGCCAGGGTGTCATCTCGAACGAAGTAAACTGTTCGCACAAGGAGTTCAACGGGGATGTCATCATCCATACCGACCGGGGGCGTGCCCGCCGGCCGCTGATTGTTCTTCAGAACGGAAAGGCGGTTATCGCCGATGAAGAACTCCAGAAACTGAAGAATAAGGAACTGGTCTTCCTTGACTTTGTAAAGAAGGGGTATATCGAGTTCATCGATGCTGAAGAGGAGGAAGACCTCTTCATTGCGATGTCTCCGGAAGAGGTCACCCCTGATCATACTCACCTTGAGATCGATCCCTCGCTGATCCTCGGTATCGGGGCAGCCCATGTCCCGTTCCCGGAGCATAACGCCAGCCCGCGTGTCACGATGGGAGCAGGAATGGTCAAGCAGGCACTTGGATTCGGCTGCGCCAATATGAAACTCCGGCCTGATACCCGTGGCCACCTGCTTCACTACGTCCAGAAACCCCTCGTGTACACCCAGACCTCAGATCTTATCGGATCCGATGACCGGGCAGCCGGCCAGAACTTCGTCGTGGCCATTCTCAGTTACGAAGGGTACAACATTGAAGATGCACTCATCTTCAACAAAGCATCCATTGACCGGGGTCTCGGCCGATCCCACTTCTTCAGAACCTACGAGGGAGAAGAACGCCGGTATCCCGGCGGTCAGATTGACCGGATAGAAGTCCCCGACGAGGAAGTCACCGGTGCCCATGGTGCTGACTATTATGCCAACCTGGATGATGACGGGATCATCAACCCGGAGACGATCGTCAGGGAGAAGGATGTCCTGATCGGTAAAACGTCTCCACCCCGTTTTCTTGAAGAACCGACATCCGACCTTATCACGGTTGAGAAACGCCGTGACACCTCGGTCACGATGCGGAGTAACGAACACGGGATCGTCGATACCGTCATCCTCACCGAAGGGGAGAACAACTCGAAACTCGTCAAGGTCCGGACCCGTGACCTCCGTGTTCCGGAAGTCGGGGACAAATTTGCATCCCGGCACGGGCAGAAAGGAGTTGTCGGTCTGATCACTCCGAATGTCGACATGCCGTTCACCGCGAGCGGGGTTACCCCTGACCTCGTCATCAATCCGCATGCCATTCCGTCCCGTATGACCATCGGGCACA
>CAZWTX010000014.1:35337-58458 GCA_964637135.1 uncultured Methanospirillum sp.
CTCGAGATGCTCGGCGGGAAGGTTGGCTCCCTTGAAGGCCGGCGGATCCAGAGCACTGCTTTTTCGGGCGAGAAAGAGGAGGATCTCCGGGCGTCGCTCAAGAAGTTCGGATTCTCCCATACCGGCCGGGAAGCAATGTGGGATGGGATCACCGGACGCCGGTTCTTTGCAGATATCTATATCGGTGTCATCTACTACCAGAAACTCTACCACATGGTCTCGTCCAAGATGCACGCCCGTTCCCGCGGACCGGTTCAGGTGCTGACCAGGCAGCCGACCGAAGGCCGTGCCCGTGAAGGAGGTCTCCGGTTCGGAGAAATGGAGCGTGATGTGATGATCGGACACGGGGCCGCAATGGCACTCAAGGAGCGTCTCCTCGAGGAGTCTGACAAGGTCACCGAATATGTCTGTGCACGCTGCGGGATTATCGCCATGCTTGACCGGAAACAGAATATCACCCGCTGTCTCAACTGTGGTGCAGAGACCGATATCTACCCGGTTGAGATGAGTTATGCATTCAAACTGCTCCTTGATGAGATGAAGAGCATGAGCATCGCTCCGCGGCTCAAACTCGAGGACGTCGTATAAGGAGGAGAGATACATGCCAAGTCCAAAAAGAATTGGGAAGATCGAGTTCGGTCTCCTCTCCCCGAAAGAAGTCCGCCAGATGAGTGTCAGGAAGATCATCTGGGCAGACACCTATGATGATGACGGGTTCCCGTACCCGCAGGGTCTCATGGACCTCCATCTTGGGGTCATCGACCCGGGTCTCCGGTGCAAAACCTGCAGCCAGAAGGCAGGCGAATGTCCGGGCCATTTCGGTCATATTGAACTTGCCAAACCGGTAATCCATGTCGGGTATACCCGTCTCATCAGAAAGCTCCTCCGTGTCTCCTGTCGTGAGTGCGGCCGGCTTCTCCTCTCTCCCGAAGAAATCCAGAAGATCATCGGTCCGGAAGACGAGATCGGCGGGGACCAGCTCTCTGAGAAGGATGTGAAGAAGGAGCGGATCTGTCCGCACTGCGGTGAGCAGCAGCTCAAGATCAACTTCGAGAAACCAACCACCTTTGCCGAGATAACCACCGATGATCGGGGGAAGAAAGTCGAGAACAAGCTGACTCCCGCTGATATCCGTGCACGTCTTGAGAAGATCCCTGACGACGATCTCCGTCATCTCGGCATAGATCCGATAGTAGCCAGGCCCGAATGGACGATCCTCACGGTTCTCGCCGTTCCTCCAGTCACGATGCGTCCGTCCATCATCCTTGAGAACGGACAGCGATCTGAAGATGACCTTACCCACAAGCTCGTGGACATCATCAGGATCAACCAGCGGTTCAAGGAGAACCAGGATGCAGGGGCTCCCCAACTCATCATTGAGGATCTCTGGGAACTGCTTCAGTACCACGTCACCACCTATATCGACAACGAGGTAGCCGGATGTCCACCGGCACGTCACCGCTCAGGCCGTCCGCTCAAGACCCTCTCCCAGCGTCTGAAAGGAAAAGACGGGCGTTTCAGGGGTTCACTCTCCGGAAAGCGTGTGAACTTCTCCTCTCGTACCGTCATCTCGCCAAACCCGAACCTTTCGGTGAACGAAGTTGGTATCCCGCTCAGGATCGCGAACGAGATGACCATCCCGGTCCATGTCACTATCTATAACATCGACGAACTCCGCCGGATCGTGAAGGTCGGCCCTGAACGCCCTGACCTGAAGAGTCCCTGTGGCGCAAACTATGTCATCAGACCGGATAAACGGAGAATCCGCCTTGTCAAGCCGAGTTACCCGGGAGCCGAGGATGGGAACCTTGACTTTGTGTCAGACCAGATAGAACCGGGCTGGATCGTTGAACGTCACCTCCGTGACGCCGATATCGTTCTCTTCAACCGTCAGCCGTCCCTTCACCGGATGTCGATCATGGCCCACTGGGTCCGACTGATGGAAGGAAAGACCTTCCGGCTCAACCCGGCCGTCTGTCCTCCTTATAACGCAGATTTTGACGGGGATGAAATGAACCTGCACATCCCGCAGACCGAGGAGGCCCGTGCAGAGGCAGCCATGCTTGCGGCAGTGCAGGAAAACATCCTCTCACCCCGTTTCGGCGGACCGATCATCGGGGGTATCCATGACCACATATCCGGGATCTTCCTGCTCACCCATACCCTCAGGTGGTTTACCAAGGAGGAAGCGATCGACTTTTTGAAGAACGCGAAGGTCGAGCGGCTCGGAGAACCCGGAAAAGTAGAGGATGGCGTCCCATACTGGTCAAATAAGCAGATCTTCTCCAAGATCCTGCCCGATGACCTGAACATGGTCTTCCAGGCATCTTCATGCAAAAACTGTGACGAATGCCAGAGGATCAACTGCGACCGGGATGCCTATGTCCATATCAAGGACGGGGAACTACTCGCCGGTGTTATTGATAAGAAGGCAGTCGGTGCATTCGACGGGGCCATTCTTCACCGGATCATCCGCCAGTACGGGTATGCCAGGGCTGCCCAGTTTATCGATGACATGACCCGGCTCTCCATCCGGGGTATTATGCATGATGGATTCACCTTTGCCATCGATGACGAAGATCTCTCAAAGAGCGACTACGGTCAGATCCGTGAGGTTCTTGAGAACGCAGCAAAGGATGTTGAACGGCGCATCAAGATCTTCCAGGACGGCCAGCTGGAACCGATGCCCGGTCGGACACCGGAAGAGACCCTTGAGATGCAGATCATGCAGGTGCTCGGGAAAGCTCGTGATAACACGGGAGAGATTGCAGGCCGGCACCTCGGTCTGTCCAACTCAGCCGTGGTCATGGCAGTCTCGGGAGCACGAGGTTCGATGCTCAACCTGACCCAGATGGCCGGTTGTGTCGGACAGCAGGCAGTGCGTGGTGAACGTATCATGCGAGGATACGAAGACCGTACGTTGCCCCATTTCCGCAGGCAGGACCGGGGTGCCCGTGCACACGGATTCGTTATGAACAGTTATAAATCAGGACTTGATCCGACCGAATTCTTCTTCCATGCCATCGGAGGACGTGAAGGTCTCGTGGATACCGCAGTCCGTACCTCCCAGTCGGGATACCTCCAGCGGCGTATGATCAATGCCCTGCAGGATCTCAAGGTAGCATATGATATGACGGTCAGAACGACCGGTGGAAAGATCATCCAGTTCGAATACGGTGAGGATTCCACTGATCCGATGAAGAGTTCCTTTGGAGAGCCGGTGGATGTCGAAGGGATCGTCGGGAATATCCTTAAGGAGGAGATCTGATGAACGAACTGCCGGCAATCCCTACCGAGGGAGCCGCCCAGGTATTGAAGTACTTCCAGGAGCACCGGGTGAAGAAACGCTTCCCTGACGATGTTCCTGATCATATCCGGGAAGTGCTCATGGAGATGGTCGAGCACCAGATGAAGGTGATGGAAGGGGCCGAGGACAATCTCCTTGATGATGCCGCTTTCCTGGCAAGGATGGAAGACCTCATCCACGCTGACCATTTCTACGACTGGCTGAAGGATAACTTCGCTCCGCTCGCAGTTGTAACGGCCGAAGAGGAAGAGATTGATGAGGTTCCCGCTGCAACCCCCGAGATCGCCCCGATCCCCCGGGCGAAACTGACTCCCCTTGACAAGAAATCGATGGAAGTCAGGGATTACTTCCTTGATCACACCCTTACGGCAGACAACCTCGATTCGCTCCCCGAGCGGGTTGAGAAGATCCTGAAAGACCGGATCAAGGATATCAAGCGGGAAGAAAACCCGAACTTCAGACTAACCCAGAAACAGTATACTGTTTTCCTCACTGACCTTCTCAAGGACGGTGAGTTTGAACGGTGGGTAGTCGAAGCATTCCCGCTCCCGTCAGACGGGGAACGTGAACCAGTCATCGTCAGGAAGGTCGAGCCGGTTGAAGAGATGCAGATTCCTGACTGGGTTGACAGCGGCCGGTACGAGGCACTTGACCGGTCCCGGCAGGATAAATACCGGGCCCTTCTCCGTGACCACATGGTCCAGCTTCTTGAACTCTCCGGTTTTGAGGATGTCATCCAGCGGACCGGGTCGCGGTTCTTCACATTAGTCGATCAGGATCTTCCACACCGGACCAACACAACCCTTGCCAAGATTCTCATCAAGCGTGAACTGGAAGGGCTTGAACAGCCTGAACGGATCATCAGTGACGATCATTATGACCGCATTGTCGCCCAGATGGTCAAGGAGTACCGGCATACCCGGATTGAGCCATGTGAAGCGGTCGGGATCGTTGCGGCCCAGTCGATTGGCGAGCCGGGTACCCAGATGACGATGCGTACCTTCCACTACGCCGGTGTGGCCGAGATTAACGTTACCCTCGGTCTCCCGCGTCTGATCGAGATCATGGACGCACGCAAGGAACCCTCAACCCCGACGATGACGATCTACCTGCGGGAAGGGTACTCCACCGACCGTGACAAGGCCCGTCAGGTCTCATGGCAGATCGAGGCCGCACCGCTCCAGGAGTTCGGTGACATCACGACTGATATGGCAAACATGCAGATCGTGGTTCACCTGAACAAGCAGGTCTGCGACAAGCGGAAGATTGCGGTCAAGGATATCCTTGAGATCGCTCCGAAGAAGATCCGTGAGAAACGACATTACCGTGACTTTGACTTCGAGGTCAATGAAACCGGTGCGGTCATTACCTTTGTCCCGAAGGACCGGGGGAGTTACCAGAATCTCTTCCAGCTCAAGGAACATGTCAGGAATGTGATCGTCCAAGGAATCGATGATATCGAGCGGGTGGTCGTGAGGAAGGAGTCCGGGGAGTATATTCTCTACACGGAAGGCTCAAACATGAAGGACGTTTTTGCCGTCAGGGGGGTTGATACCTCCCGGACGAAGACCAACAACATCAATGAGATCTCCCAGGTCCTCGGGATCGAGGCGGCCCGGAACGCGATCATCAATGAAGCCCTGGCAACCCTGTCAGAACAGGGTATCATGGTCGATGTCAGGCATATCATGCTCGTAGCCGACATGATGTGTATGGATGGCGAGGTTAAGCAGATCGGTCGTCATGGTATCGCAGGTGAGAAAGAGAGCGTCCTCTCCCGTGCAGCATTCGAAGTTACGGTGAATCATCTGCTTGATGCAGCGGTCGCCCACGAAGCAGATATCCTCTGTGGAGTTACCGAGAATGTGATTGTCGGTCAGCCGATCCAGCTGGGAACAGGGGATGTTAAATTAATAGTAAAACAAAAAGTATAGGGGTATCTGATATGGATTTCAATACGTCACTCAGAAGGGCTATCAAGACCGGGAATGTCATCCTGGGTCAGAACGAATCAAAGGAAAGCATTGAGGCTGGAAAAGCACAGCTCATTGTGGTTGCGGCAAACTGTCCGAAAGAGTTTGTAGACTATCTCTCTGCAAAAGACCAGGCAAAGATCCACACCTTCGAAGGTTCAAGTGTCCAGCTCGGCAGAGCATGCGGTAAACCATTCATGGTTTCTGCTCTTACGGTCATTGAGGCTGGCGAGTCTGATATCCTGACACTTGCGAGGTAAGATCCTCCATGGGAGTAGTCCTGAACGAAGAGACGATTGCGCTCATAGCGCAGTTTGAGAAATTGACCGGTGCCGGGAGCCGTGATGTCATCACTGATGATGAGAACTCCCGGCTCATATTTGTGATCAACCCTGGCGAGATGGGGTATGCCATCGGGAAACAGGGAGCAAACATCAGAAAAGCCTCAGACTCTTTCGGAAAACACTGTGAAGTGGTCGAGTATTCAGACGATCCCACACAGTTTATCAGGAACTGCTTCCACCCCTCCCAGGTCACCGAGGTTCAGTTTTCAGATTATCACGGTGATCAGATTGCCCATGTGGTGATCAAGGACGAAGATCGGGGTCGTGCTATCGGGAAGGCCGGGAGAAACCTGAACCGGAGCAAGATGCTCGTCGAGAGGGAGCATAATATTCAGGACATTATCATCGAATAACCCCGGGTTTTTATCCCCCAGGCGTTGTTCTTTTATTTTTATCTGAATCATAATCCTGAAATAGTTTGCACAGCGAGTTCAATCACATGCAACAGTATCAGCGATATCTGACAGCCCTTGTGCTCATATTTATGATGGCAGCAGGAGTGGCTTCCTGTGAGAATACAACCGATTTTCCCCAGCCGTTTCCGACTCAGCAGCCGCCGGCAAATCTCTCGGTAAGTGTTCAGGTTGATCAGGAGGGAACATATATCACCGCGACTTTCCGTGGCGGTTCCGGGCAGATGCTGCTCAAGGGAATCGAGGTTGAACTGATCATGCCGGACGGGACAAACCAGACCAAAACCCTAAGTAATGTCGTCGGCGATTCGGTCATGTTCACCGGTTCAGGATGCGGCGATCAGATCATAGCAACTGCCTCGTTCATGAACGGTCAGTCGTATCCGATCCTGAACATGGTGACCGAGAATATTCCCGGTCTCTGTTCAGCTGATCTCAGCGTAACTCCTGATCCATGTGCTGTTATTGCGGCTTCACCGGCACTCCGGACACAGCCGATCGAGGAGATTCCCCCAAAGAAGTCAGTCTCCATCCAGGCGAATGTGGACATCCGGACGATTATTGTCGAGTTCAGGGGAGGATTCGGACAGAATCTGATCAAGGAGCTGAAAGTAACCCGGGTCACCCCCGAAGGAAAGGAAGATACGCAACTGCTGGGTACGGCAGTAGGTGATTCCGTCAAATTTACGGCTTCAAACAACTGTCTCGAACGGATCAAGGCAGATATCTCCTTTATGGACGGGACATCGTATCACTTCTATGACCGGGTCATGCATATCAGCAGGTACACCTGATTCATTTTTTATTTTTTTGTGCATTTTCCTTCGAAATGATGATATATGGACTGACGTTCATTTTGATCGGTCCAGGTTTTTATTCCGAATTCAGTTCTCTTAATATGAGCCGGTATTCTGGATTAGCCGGCATAACTCATACAATTATATTCAACAGACATCAATTAACTATCGAGGTATGAATGATTAACAGGCTATCGATATCCCGTGAATATCTGATTATCATTATTCTTTATTCAATTCTCACCATTGTGTTGACATACCCGATGGCCTTTCATATGACTGACACCATTGGGAACGGAGATGAGGCTTTTACCTGCTGGTCATTAATCTGGACAACAAAAACAATAATTGAGGATCCCTTACACCTCTTTCAGGCGAATATTTTTTATCCGGCCAATGAATACTCACTGGCTTTATCAGAACACCTTGTCGGGTGGACACCAATAACCATTCCAATTTATGCACTTACTCATGATCCCGTTTTGACTCACAATTTTGCCCGTCTTCTGACTTTTATTCTCTGCGGGTTTGGTATGTATGTTCTCTGCTGCCATTATACTCAAAACCGGTATGCGGCCTTTATTGCCGGTATTTTTTTTGCCTTTTTTGCATACCGTCTGGAGATTCAGATGCACCTTCTTGCCATGCAATGGGTGCCTTTCATGCTGCTTTTTTTGGATCGGTTTTTCCATACGGTACGCCTGAGGGATATCGGTGCAGCATCTCTTTTTTTTGTACTTGAAGTCCTATCCGGTTGGTATGTAGGAATATTGTCCCTGTTGATCGGACTGATATTCGTCGCCGGGTATCTGATAATGGATGGTGATGTCCGTGTCAGGGTATTTACCCGAAATGCCTGTCTGATGATCATTGTTTCTCTGGTTCTTGTCAGTCTTATCCTCATCCCATTTGCCCTGCCCTATTTCCAGGCAAGTACACACTATGATGCTGAAAGGGATATCGACGTACCGATACAATCCTCCTGGTCGCTCGATCTTTTTAAAATAGTAGATGAATTCGGGATTTTATTCTTACTGTTAGCCCTTATTGGGGTAGTAATCCCAATAATGCCTGATAAAACTGAGGATGATTTGAAACCTGGATTAACAGAACGCATCAGGAGACAGAAAATACCTCTCATCTTTGCGGCTATCGGAATTATTAGTTATATCCTTGCTTTAGGGCCGGTATTCCAAATTAATGGCCATCTAACCGGAATACTCGCCCCGTATTATTATCTCTATGCAATGTTTCCTTTTCTTGCCATCGTCAGGGATATAGCCCGGTTCAGCTTTAGTATGAGTTTTGCCGGTTCTGTTCTGACCGGCTTCGGTGTGGCAGCGATAATTAACCGGATAAATTCTGAAAACTATAAAAAAATAGGTGCCGTTGTTCTTGTGATCCTGACAATCATCGTTTCCTGGCACGGTCCGGTCTCCATGCCGGTTTCTCTTCCCATGGGAGATCAGATTCCTGAAGAATACAAATGGCTTGCCAACCAATCGGGTGACTTTGCAATTATTGAACTTCCGACGCGCTGGGTAGAGGATAATTCAGAATATACATACTATTCAGTGTATCACTGGAAGGATATGGTAAATGGGTATAGTGGCAGGGATGTTGAGGAATGTTCAAAGATTATGAGAGATACAGGGGCGTCTTTCCCTTCCAACAATACCATTTCACTGTTACAACAGATCGGAATAAAATATGTAATTATCCATGTCGACAGAGTCAAGTCAGTGTTGGGTCTTTCTGGAGAAGATGCTAGAGAATTCACACCCCTGCTTATATCTACAATAAACCAGTCTATTTCTAACGAACATCCTAATTCAGTCCGTATGGTCTGTTCATTCAATGAAACCTTTATCTATGAAATTTTTCCTGAACCTGAAGTGAATCCTGATGATGTCCTCTTCCTCTTACAAAGTGGCTGGTATGGTTCAAATTCCCAACCCGGGTATTATTTAAAAAATACGGGTCACATCAATGCTTTTTCGGGAAGAGAGGGTGATTACCAGTTAAATTTCCTCGCCGAACCGGTTTATGGTGATAAAAATATATCCCTATTTGTAAATGGGGAAGAAATCGGAACGTTATCAGCCCCATCAGGGGAGCTCATTAACGGGGGCGGGATTATTCATTTGAATAAAGGATTTAATGATATCGCGTTCTCGAGTACCTGTACAAGGATGTGCGACATTCCTGAACTGAATACCCTTTCCGATAAGTGCATTAGTTTTAAATTTACCAATATATCCGCTTCTAAAGATAATATCTAGGTTTTTTTTCAGCCTCTCACAAGAACAATGATACCGCAGATAATGATAATTGCACCTGAAATTCTCATTACACTTATGTTTTCATGGAATAGAAGGAATGAAGCGATGAATATTATCACAAAGGTAAGGGCAATGAATGGATATACAAATGAAAGATCTTCACGGGATAACGCTATTAACCAGAAAACGGTGGACAATCCATAGCATAATGTACCTCCGATAACCCACGGATTCAGGATCATGGGAATGAATGAACTCAGGGATAGTGAAGTAACCGGTCCGATGTCTGTCATCCCGGTTTTCCAGAGAATCTGTCCGGATGAAGCGAATAGTATTCCGATTAAAATGATAAATATCGTGTTCATATCCGGCAATTACTCCTCTTTCAATGATAATTGACGAATCCTTTCTTCTATCCGTTCCATTTTCTTTGAAAGATGATCAATAATGAGCCCCATTGAACTGAGTTGAATCCCGAAAAGCATCAGAAATACTGAAATTAATGGATAAAATTCATGAATAAGGTAGTAGTGAAAGATTCGCTCATGGATACTGACTAGGCCAAATATAAAACCCGCAATGATCAGCAATAATCCCGGCACTGATATCATTTTCGCCAATGGAGACGTTTCATGCCATGCAATCGACAGAAGAGCCCTGAACATGCGATATCCATCACGGATAGGATGAAGTTTAGATGTACCCACTCGTTCCCGATATTCAATCGGCACTTCTGATATGAGATACCCCAGTTTTGCGGCCCTGACCGTCATCTTAGTTTCAAATTCAAGACTCTTAGCATGAACCTGGAGTTCGTTAAACATCTCTTTTTTAAAAGCCCGGTATCCGGTCTGGGCATCAGAAATATACTTCCCGCTGATGTAGGTAGCCATCATGGAAAAAATTGCATTCCCTATACGGTTGAAGAAGGGGATATTGTGAGGGTTAATATTCCGAATTCCTAATACCAGATCAGAACCCTTGTCCAGTTCTTTAAGAAAATCCGGAATGTATCTGGCAGGATATGTACAATCAGCATCGGTGAAGATGATGACATCACCAGAAGAGTGTTCTATACCTGTAAGTAATGCCGCCACTTTTCCTTGATTAACAGAATGCTGGAAAACATGATTCTTATCGCTTGCATATCCACGAGCAATATCATATGTTGCATCTTTTGATCCATCATCGATAACAATTATTTCGTCAACATATTGTGAATATTCCTCAATAACCGGGCCAATTGCCTTTTCTTCATTATATGCTGGAATAATAAGTGTAATGGTCATATTTTCTCTCTATTGATGATAAGGAAATTTAAACACTGTTCTCCTGTATCATTTCGTTCTCAGTAAGTGATGTATTCTGCGTATATTACCATAACGAAAGATTTGAGCCGGCAATGAAAAAAAGTGCTGCAAATTCAGATGACGGGTTCTTTTTCCCTATCTGCAGGTGATGGGATATCTCATTAGCAGTATTCCTTGATACTGTCCGGGGTTGTATTGTCTGGATTGGATCAAAAAAGACGGACCTGGAGGGATTCGAACCCCCGACATTCGGGTTAGAAGCCCGACGCTCTATCCTGGCTAAGCCACAGATCCAGATGTGTCTATATCTGTTATTCAGCCTCTCACTTGAATCTTTTCAAAAAAAGAGATTAGCCTGCCCGGAAGGTCACCGGACGGACAATATCCACAAGACGGGGCTCCGTAAGCCTGCATGGGTTCACGGTTGCCCGTATGGTAGTGTTCTGAATAAACCTGACTTTTATCCGCGCTGACATCCGTTCCCGTTCCATGATATGCTGGGTTGGTGTCACTTCAACTAAATGCTTCATCGAGATCGCGATCGAAAGGACCTCAACGATGATACCGGTATCCCCCACTGAGAGATCTTCACAGTCTACCGGGGTCATAAAAAGCCGGTTTCCAGGCGAGACATTGGCAATGGAGATGACATTATGGGCGCTGGTCAGTTCGATGGTACGGGGAATTCCTTTTCGCAGCTCATCAATGACACTCTGATGAATCCCGCTCAGTGCAATACACTCCATTTCCAGATCACCCGTACATCGGAAGCTGCTGATCTTTCCTGATCGGCTGTTCTTCAGCGGTCTGCACCTCTTCGGAGAGCTGGTGCATCTGTGCTTCTATCTCTTCTGCCTGCTCAATAAGTCCGTCAGTACTGATGTCAAATCCGTACAGACTATTCATAACCTGCATGGTTGCTGCTGCTGCCCGGGGATCCGGTGCATTGATCGTCTCGCCGAGAAGCCCGATGCTTGGTATTCCCCTGACCTTGCACTCGGTCAGAAGACTACTTGCGATTCCGGATATACTCCCTATCGGGAGGCGGATTGCCGTTTCCCCAAGCCGATCGAGTAATTCTTTGTCAGTGGCGACACAGAAGACCCGTTTTTCCGGTTCGTTGGTGATGATACCCGCAATCGTGAGAACTTCCTTGATTCTGAACGGGCCGAGCCAGTCAAGGATTGCATTTGCCACCTCGTAACAGATCTGCGGATGGATGGGAATATCAGCAAGAATCGCAACATACTGGTCTTTCTCGTATATCCTGACCGGCACCGAGATGACTCCCTCGGTCATCATCGCCATCGGGGGGAAATATTTGCTGGTCATCGTTCCGATAGGTTTGAACCCGAGCTTGTCGACGAGGTAGGAGAGAGCAATACTTCCCACCAGGCCGCTCCCGGGAAATCCGATAAGGACGGTTGATCCTTCCTGGGAGAGGGGTTGCGCCTGGACGATCACATCAGGCACCTGGCTACTCATCATTACCATTAGATATCAGGCAAAGCTAAAAAATGTGTATGCAGGAGTATCCCATCAAGCGGACACATATAAAGACATTCCCGGAGAACATCTCCGGAAAACTTGTTGAACACTTCGGCGTGGCTCCAACTGAAGCAGATGGCAGGTACCGGATCACATTCGGGGCACTTGAGCGACTGGATGTCTGGATGGGGGAGAGTAAAAAGAGTCTGATCATTGAGACCGCTTCCCGGACCGATATTGATGACGAGACGGTCATCCTCGATACGAACAAGCGGTTCCGCCGGTACCTTGACGATGTCACCGGGTATTCCACGAAGGAACGGGTAAAGAAGGCAAAGACCGTAGAGAAAGAGTAATTTTCTCCGGAATCATCGTCCCCTTTCTATTTCTCCGGTTGATCGGTTTCATCCTCCATGCCCCTCCGTGTTCTGCCGATATCCTTGTAAGCTCTCGGGAGAGATTCCTTTCAGGCATGGATGAGGATCGTGATCAAAACGAATCACCCGGTTCCGGTCAGTTCTGTCCCCCGCCCCTCAGTGATGTCTGGACCGGCGAGACGGATACCCTGATACAAGCGATCGAGTCAGGCCTGAACGGGGTCCCCCGGCATATCGCCATCATCTCCGGGTACCTCGCCGGGAGGGAATCCCTGATCAGCAAGGTTGCCTGCGTGTATCCCGGGCGTGTTGCCAGGATAGTCCTCGACTCCTTTTCTTCCGATTCTTCACGTTTGGATCTCCCGGAAGGTGCGGATATCATCCTTCTTGAAAACTGTCAGTATCTCTTCAGGAGAAAGATACATGGATTCTCACAGGCACGGGATCTGATCCGAGTTCTTACCTGGACGGATAAACTCTGGATCACGTCATGGAACATCCATTCCTGGCGGTACCTGGATGCGGTTCTCGGGATCGGCAGGCTGTTTCCGGTACAGATATCCCTTGGACAGCTTGATGCCCCGCGGCTCAGGGAGTATATCCTTGCAGAGCATACGAGCCCCATATTCTACGTGATTGATGCCCCCCTTCCCAAACGGCTTCTTTTCATCCCGGAGACCGCCGGATTCACCCTGCCCGGATTCGGGCGGGATATCAGGATCCCGTACTACCGCTTAAACCGGACCCTTCTCGGTACCTACCTGCAGAGGAAGAAATACTATGCAGATCCTGATGAGATCATCTTTGACCGGCTGACCCTCGTTTCAGATGGCAATCCCGGAATAGCCCTGCGGATTTGGGAAGAATCCCTTGATGCATGGGAGATCCGGATGAGTAACATCACACCTTCCTCCCTCCCGAAGATACCTGATCCTGCCTCCTCATATCTTCTTTTCCTTGTTCTCGCCCTTGAAAACCCGTCGATCGGGGATCTCTCCTCGGTTATTCCTGATGATATCCCCCTGCAACCGATCCTCTATCAGCTTACCAGCTGGGGGTTCCTCGAACATGATAACGGGCGGGTATCGATCCGTCCGATCGCCGTTGCCGGAGTAACGGCAGAGATGAAACGACTCAGGATGGTGTGGTAGATGAATGCAACCCCGTCGCTCATCAGCAACCTGACCAGTCTTACGGCAATAACGGAGGAAGTGGCTGGTTCACAAACCCTGATAGAGGTTCTGACCAACCCTGCCTGGATCCTCGGCAGCCTTGCTATCCTGGCAATGGCATACGTGATCGTCTGGGTGATGGATCTTTCCCTCCGTATCCTCTCAGAACGGAGGGGAACGAGCAGGCATATCCTCGCAATGCTCATCCCGGTCCTGAAGATACTGATCTACATTATTGCGGTCTATCTTGTTTTCTCCCCGCTTCTCCATCTTGGCCTGAACGAACTGGCAGTCCTTTCCGGGCTCCTGGGTGCAGGTATCGGGTTTGGTCTGAAAGACCTCTTTGCAGATATCGTCGCCGGGTTTGTGATCATCATTGAGAAACCCTACCAGATCGGTGACAAGATCGAACTTGATAATAATTACGGCGAGGTGGTGGATATCGGGCTTGTCCAGACGATTATCGTTACCCCGGATGACAGCCGGGTCGCAATCCCGAACTACTCCGTATTCACCCGTTCTGTTTCCAGTGCAAATGCGGGTCTTGCCGAGATGATGGTGATCACTGATCTTTTCCTCTCGTACACGGGTGACATTGCCGAAGCAGTCCTTCTGCTTGAAGAAACAGTAATTACGTCCCGGTATGTCTTCGTCTCTGGTTCACGGCCGGTTACAATCCTCGTTGAGAATCACCCCCTCTATCGGAGACTGATTGCGAAGGCATATGTTAACGATCTGAGAAACGAATTTATCTTTAAAACCGATATCACGATACGAGCCTGGCAGGCTTTTGAAGAAGCAGGATTCACTCCTCCTGTTCTCGCCGGATACGGATATCCCCTCCCCAAAGAGCTTATCAGTCGGTAGACGGGGTTTATCTTGCCGGGATACCATACACGGAGCATAAGAAATGCTTTTACAATACGGCTCCTTTTTCTGGTATGGTTCAGGACAGGAGACCCCGGTATAAAAACGGGTTGCCCTGGCATTCCCTCTCTACCGGGGAAGTTATAGAGAAATTAACGACTGGGGAGCAGGGTTTATCCCCTACGGATGTTGATCTCCGGACAGCAGAGTTTGGAAAGAATGCTCTCCCGGAAGGGAAGAAGATCTCTATTTTTGCAATATTTGCTGCCCAGTTTAAAAGCCCTCTCATCTATGTGCTGATTGCAGCAGCACTCCTCTCCTGGTTTCTTGATCATATCACAGATACTGCATTCATTACGGTTGTTGTGCTTGTCAATGCCGTCATCGGGACCATCCAGGAATGGAAGGCCGAACAGAGTGCCAAGGCACTCCAGCAGCTCTTCCGCATTACCTCCCTCGTGACAAGGGATGGAAAGGATGTCCGCGTCCCGGCAGAAGACCTCGTTCCCGGTGACCTGGTACATCTGGAATCAGGATCCCGGGTGCCAGCTGACATCAGGCTGACAGAGGTCGCTGACTGTTCGATAGACGAGTCTGTTCTGACCGGCGAGTCGGTCCCGGTCACCAAGAAGCTTCGTGACCTTCCGGAGGAGACGCCGGTCAGCGACCAGGTGAACATGGCCTTTGCCGGAACCACCGTGGTCAGGGGGATGTGTCGCGGGTTCGTGATCGGAACCGGTACCTGCACCGAGGTTGGAAAGATCGCGGCTGTCGTTGCCGGAACCGGGGTGACGAAACCCCCGCTCGTGGTCAGGATGGAGACCTTCTCCCGGCATATCGCGATCGCTGTCCTGGCTGCGTCAACCGTTCTCGGGGTGATCGCCGTCTGGCAGGGGATGGGAATCATCGATGTCTTCTTCTTTGCCGTTGCCCTCGCGGTATCGGCCATTCCCGAAGGGCTCCCGGTCGCACTGACGGTTGTTCTCTCCATCGCGGCATACCGGATGTCACAGCGAAACGTGATCGTCAGGAAGATGACCGCGGTCGAGAGCCTGGGATCCTGTACGCTTATTGCGAGCGACAAGACGGGAATCCTCACCGTGAACGAGCAGACTGCCGAGATCGTCCTGCTTCCCGGTGGTGAATGCCTTACTGCCACCGGGACCGGGTATTCCGGGGACGGGAACCTTCTCACCCGGGACGGTGAAATGGCTCCACACGGACTTTCCAGCCAGGTAAACCGTCTCTGCCGGATTGCCACCCTTTGCAGTGAAGCACGTCTTGATCCTGGTGACGATGGATGGACATCCTCCGGGGATCCCATCGATGTCGCATTCCTGGCCCTGTCACGGAAAGCCGGTATCGACACCACCGCCCTGTCACGAGATACCCCCCGGCCCGTTTTCATTCCATTTGAGGCCGAACGGCGGTACTCGGCAGCCGGCTTTTCGATTGAAACGGGTTCCCGGTTTGGTGTGAAAGGTGCGGCAGAGGTCGTGATCCCGGCCTGTACGATGATCCGGACCGGTGCCGGCGACCATCCTGCCGATCCCGATGAACTGCTTGGCACTGCCGACCGTCTTGCCGGAAAGGGATACCGGGTCCTTGCGGTGGCTGAGGCAGTTGAGGAGATCATTCCCGAAGATCCAGTAACTGACGGACTTCCCCCGCTTGTCCTGCTCGGATTTGTCGGATTCATCGATCCGGTCCAGCCGGATGCCCGGGATGCCGTCGCAGCCTGCCAGCGGGCAGGGGTAACCGTGGTGATGGTGACCGGGGATCACCCGGCGACGGCACTTGCCATCTCCCGGACACTCGGGATCGCCGATGATCCCTCGCAAGTTCTCTCCGGGCGGGAAATCGATGCTATCGGCTCGTTTGAGGTGCCTGAGTTCTTTGAAGAGGTAAAGCGTGCAAGGGTCTTTGCCCGGGTCACCCCGGTGCAGAAACATGCTATCGTGGATGCTCTCATCCGCATGGGACATTTCGTAGCGGTTACCGGGGACGGGGTCAACGATGCCCCGGCCCTCCGGCGTGCCCATATCGGGGTGGCGATGGGTTCGGGGACCGATATTGCCAAGGACAATGCAGCGATGATCATCACTGATGACCGGTTTTCTTCGATTGTTGCAGGGATCGAGGAGGGCCGGTTTGCATATGATAATATCCGTAAAGTTACCTACCTCCTCGTCTCGACCGGAGCGGCGGAGGTGATCCTCTTCACCTGTTCACTGCTCGCCGGCCTTCCGCTCCCTCTTCTTGCCGTCCAGATTCTCTGGCTGAACCTTGTTACCAACGGGATCCAGCATGTTGGTCTCGCGTTTGAACCTGGTGAGCCCGGGGCGATGACGCGGCCCCCGCGGTCCCCAAAGGAGGGGATCTTTAACCCGCTCATGATAAGCCAGACTCTCGTATCGGCGACCGTCATGGGACTGATCGGATTTTCAGCCTGGTTATATCTGATATCAGCCGGCTACGATGAGACCTCGGCACGTAACCTCGCACTTCTCCTCTTTGTCCTTCTTGAGAATGTGCATGTCTTCAACTGCCGATCTGAGTATGTCTCCGCGTTCAGGATGCCCCTGAAGAGAAACCTCTTCCTCGTCGGTTCGGTCATCGCGGCACAGGGTATTCACCAGATCTCGATGCAGATCCCGATTATGCAGGATCTTCTCGGTCTCAGCCCGGTCGGTATTGCGGACAGCATCATGCTTCTGGCACTGGCCCTGCTCCTCATCGGTGTGATGGAACTCTTCAAGGTCCTTTGGAAGCGCCGTGAGTTATCAGCGGCCTGATTCTCCCGTTCCGTTTTTTATTAAGCAGAAACAATATAAGATCTCTTTCCAAAACCTGACTGATGATACCGGCCCAGTGTTCTTCCCGCGTGATAAAATCCCTCGGGCTCGTATTCGGTGACATCGGGACCAGCCCGATCTACACTCTCGGGGTTATCCTTCTTTTCATTCTCCCAACCGAGGCAAATGTGCTCGGTCTCCTTTCACTGATATTCTGGAGCCTTGTTCTTGTAATATCAGGCCAGTATGTTTGGCTGGCGATGAGCCTCGGAAGCAAGGGAGAGGGAGGAACAATCGTGCTGAAGGAGATCCTCACCTCATTGCTCAGGCAGGGACCAATGGTGCCGATTGTCTCCTTCCTTGCGATTATCGGGGTATGCCTCTTCATGGGTGACGGGGTGATCACCCCGGCGATCAGCATCCTCTCTGCGGTAGAGGGAATCCGCCTGGTTCCCGGACTTGAAGGGATCGGGCGGGAGTTCCTCCTCTGTATTGCCTCCCTGATTGCCATTGGTCTCTTTTCTATCCAGAAAAAGGGAACCGAACGGGTTGCATGGGCATTCGGACCGGTAATGCTGGCATGGTTTACATCGCTTGCCCTGATTGGGATTGCAGGCATCTCGACTGCTCCCCAGGTTCTTCTCTCGCTTAATCCCTGGTATGCCCTCCAGTTTTTCCTTGATAATGGCATTACCGGATTTCTTGTCCTCTCTTCCATCATTCTCTGTGTGACCGGTGGTGAAGCCCTGTTTGCCGACATGGGCCACATGGGTCGTGAACCAATCGTAAAGGGATGGTACTTTGTTTTTCCTGCCCTCATGCTCAATTATCTCGGGCAGGGGGCTTTCGTCCTCTACCACGGCCCGATGGGAACCGTTCTCTTTACCATGGTTGCCTCGATGGCTGGATTCCTGTACATTCCGTTCCTCCTCCTGAGCATCGCTGCGACGATTATTGCATCACAGGCGATGATCAGCGGGATGTTCTCGATAGCGTACCAGGCAATGACGACACGACTGCTCCCAAAACTGAAGATTCATTTCACCTCAAGCGATCTTCGTTCGCAAATCTACATCGACTCGGTGAACTGGGTGCTTCTCCTTGCCGTTCTCGTAGTCATGGTATCGTTTGGATCCTCCGAGCACCTTGCCTCTGCGTATGGGCTGGCAGTTGCCGGTGACATGATCATATCAGCAACGCTGCTCATGTTGATCTTCATCCTCAGGAAGGATTCACTTAAGATGATCCTTTCCGCCGGCCTGATTGTAGTGGATCTCTCCTTCTTCCTCGCCTCCTTAACGAAGATCCCCCACGGCGGCTACTGGTCACTCCTCCTTGCGGTCATTCCATTTCTTATCATCATCATCTTCATTACCGGGCAGGATCGTCTTCGCCAGCTCCTCCGCCCGATCCCGTTCAGGGAATTCCTGCCGAAATACCTGGATCTCTATGAGAACCAGTGCCGGCTCTCTGGCAGTGCCCTGTATTTTACCTCCGGCCTGAAGAGTATATCACCGTACATCGGGCAGATCTTCTTTCAGAACGGGATTATTTACGAGATGAATGTTTTTGTCTCGGTCAGGATGGGTAAATATCCGTTCGGAGTGACCACCAGGTACCATGCCGACTGTGCCCCCGGCCTCTCGGTTCTCATCATCGAGACCGGGTACATGGAGATCCTTGACATCGAGTCCCTGATCAGGAAGCATGGAATCGTGGAGCGGACGATCTTCTACGGGATGGAGAATATCATCAGTGAACGGATGATATGGAACATTTTCGGGCTTATGAAAAAAGCGGCGCCTCCGTTTGTCCAGTTCTATTCCCTTCCGCCTGAGAAGATCCACGGGGTGATCACCCGTATTCTGATGTAAAGGGGTATCCAGCCCCTGATAGGCAGAGACACCTTTATACCTCATAAAGAGTAAAGAAGGTTACATGGCAATCAGGCTTACACGAAAGACATACCTGCTGTTCCTCCCGGTCATCTGTATTGCACTCATTCCTGCCCTGGGGATTGGATTAACGAGTGGAAATCCGGTATTCATGGGAATCATCATTCTACTTACGGTTCTTTTAGTCTGGCTGTTTCACCATCAGGTTGGAGAAGTGATGCAGGACGATCTCTCTGACTGTATCAATGGCAAAGCTGCCGTGCGTACCCTTGAGATCATGATCATCATCGCGGCGATCCTGTTTGCCGGATCAATGACATATTATTTCAATTCTGGATGGGGATCCGGGATGAGTTCTGGGGATGATGGTTCAGTGTCGTTTTCATATGCCAGTTATTTCCCTCATGGAACGTTAATTTATAGAGATCAGGTAGAGATCTCCAATATCGGGAACATGACCGGTGAAGATCTCTATGCCCTTGAACGGCTCTTTGGGGATGGATACCGGTTCCGCGATGCTCCGTTTGTCTTCGGACTCGCCTTCGGGTGTGTCGTCGTCCTTCTTGCGGGTTTTTATCTGGCCTTTTCATATTATTACGACAAACGATTCGAAGCATAGGGCATGAAGAACAAGATCCGGATATACCGGGCCATCCACTCGATGACCCAGGATGAACTAGCGAAGAAGATAGGGGTCACTCGTAAGACGGTGAACTCCATTGAAGGGGGCAAGTATAATCCCTCCATTGATGTGGCGTACCGGATGGCCCGCCTCTTCGATCTCAGGATCGAGGAACTCTTCTGCTTTGAAGATGGGGAGGATGGGGATACAGATGGAAAAGAGGGACATTCCAGAGATGCAAAAAAAGACTGATAATACAGCCGATCCTCCTCCTACTCGATGATGATCGCTGGTTTAAATGGCAGAGCAGCCCCTGCTTTCGGGTGATCGCAGGTATCAGCAGTAACGACTTCGACAACAAGTCCGAATTCTTTTGCAAGAAACTCCTTAGCCCCGGTGAAGACCACGAGTTCATCAGGAACCGCGGCGAGAATCTTATCGACCAGTTCCGGCGGAAGCCGGTGGATATGGGTTGTACATTGCTTTACCGCATCGGCGGCTTCCTTTCCGCGGGATCTGACACTCTCGTTCTGCATGATCTCACGGATGACATTCTTCTTATCCTCTGCCCCGGCTGCCATCCTGAAGATCTCCCATTTCCAGGCAGGAGATATCGAGATGGTCACCTTTTTCGGGGTCATCTGGAGGATCCTGAGGATTGAATCAATGTCTTCAACCGTCCGCTGAAGCAGTTCTTCGGCGATCTCTACCGGGGTGTTTACCTTTGCCTGGTCACCGGCTGGCCAGGGGGCGAAGGAGGCAAGACCGTCTCCTCCCATCTCTGCCCAGAGTTCTTCGGCGGTGAACGGAATGATGGGGGCGAGCAGGCGGGTCCAGACCGAACAGAGTGACCGGATCGTCTCCTTCCCGCCGGAGAATTCGCCCCCAAGCCGGCGCCGGTACCATTTCAGGTCTGATTCGAATCCGAAGAACCCTTCCTGCAGGGCCTGACGGGTCTGGAAGTTCTCCATGGCCCGGGTGACTTCTGCGATCCGGGCCTGCATCCGTGAGACGAGCCAGGTATCGATCGGCACCGGACTGCCGGTACCGGCTAGGCCCTCTCGAATGGTCGATGCAAACCGTTCGATCTGTTTCCTTGTCGATGCGACAAGTTCGTTACGCCAGTCAAAGTCCTGCCAGGGTTCCCCTGACCCGATTAAGAACATCCTGACCGTGTCTGCTCCGAAGTCGTTGATCGCGTCCTCTAGCAGGTAGACGTTTCCTTTCGAGGATGACATCTTCGCCCCGTTCAGGAGACCCATCCCGAAGACCACCATACCGTGGGGGAGTTTCTCCTTCGGGAAGATCGAGCAGTGGTGGAAGATCTGGAATGTAAGGTGGTTTGAAATGAGATCTTTTGCCGAGAACCGGAAATTATACGGGTACCAGTATAGGAACTCGCTGCGCATCCCGTCGAGTTGATCCCGTTCGGGCAGGCCGGGAGACTCTTTCCCGAGGAAGATGTAGTCGAAGACTTCCGGTATGAGAATTTCCGGATTCATCTTCCTGATGCGTGATGCGATGGTATAGTAGGCCATGTAGACCGTGGAGTCTGAGAGCGGTTCGATCAGCCACTCCGGATCCCAGGGGAGTTTTGTTCCAAGTCCGATACGGCGGGTACAGGCCCAGTCCTTCAGCCAGTCCACGGTCCGTTCAAACTCGGCCCTGACCTCGGCAGGTACGAGGTCCATGTCCCGTAAATGATCTAAAACCTGTGCCTTCCATGCAGGATCGCTGTACTCGAGGAACCACTGATCATGGAGTACCTTGACAAACACCCGGGATCCGCACCGACAGACAACCGGCCGGGTATCAAACTCGTACATGATCAGCGAGCCGTACTGTTCGGTCAGGATCCTGGCCACCTCATCGCGGGCAAACTTCACCGGCTTGCCGCCATACTGGTCGTACATCTTTCCGGTGGCATGCTCAGCGGAATAGACCTCCTGGGTCAGGGCTTCAAGGTTCGGGTCATCCTGATTGACAATATCTGCCTTCTCAACCGCTTCGACTGCGGGAAACTCCCCGTACCCATCGACTTTGATCAGGCCGACCGGCTTGATAGAGGTGTATGCCCCTTTCCGTTGGAGATCGCGGAGTGCAATGTAATCATAGGGAGCATGAGCAGGCACGCTCATGACCATCCCGGTCGCCATGTCAGGATCCACGAAATCAGCCGGGAGGATTGGAACTTCCCCGCAGAGCTTATGGGTTACCGTCTTGTCGATCAGGTCCTTTCCGGAGATCTCGGCGATCTCAGTGACGTCATGATCCTGGAGACCCATCTTCTCCATCGCGTTCCGGGAGAGGATCCATTCCTGTCCGTCTATCTTTGCCTTTACGTAGGTGATGTTCGGGTTTGCCCAGAGGTTCGTAACCCCGTAGACGGTCTCCGGCCGGAGGGTGGCACAGGGGATGATCGTATCGCCGAGGTGGAAGAGCACCAGGGTGAACTTCTGGATTTCGGCTTTGTCACCCTCAAGGAGATCATGGTCACCGACCGGGTTCTCACACTGGGGGCAGTATCTCACCGGATGGGCACCCTTGACGACATGTCCTTCCTGTCTGAGATGTGCCCACTGCCACTCGATGAACTTCGAATATGTCGGTTCGACGGTGGTGAACCGGCGGGTCCAGTCGATTGAGAGACCGGCCTGTTTCATTACCCGCTCGTACTCGTTCGAGAAGTGATTGACGATGTTGAGCGGTTCGGTGAACGAATTGAGGACATCCTCGGGAACCCGGTAGAGATCCCGGTACAGCCTGATTGCCGTTTCGTCCCGCCGTGCAATCCGTTTCGAGATCCCGACCACCGGTGCCCCGGTGACGTGGAAGGCCATCGGGTAGAGAACCTCCCGTCCGCGCATCCGCCAGAACCGTGCTATGACATCAGGTACGATGTAGGTCCTTCCGTGCCCGACATGCATAGCCCCGCTCGGATACGGGTAGGCAACCGTGAGATAGAACTTCTCTTTTTCTGAAGGAGCCGCGGTAAAGGTTCCATCCCATTTTTTCCGAATTGCAGCTTCAGCTTCATGCATCTCCATCGAATCCCCTCCTCAGACGGTTTTGAGCCTGATAGGCTCGCCTTCGTTGTATCTGCGTACCATTTCCTGTGCGATAGTACTGCTCTTTGCGAGATGGATCTCCCCGCTGTCGTTCACGGTCGCAGTGAAGAGATATTCCCTGCCGGCGAAGACATCGACAATCTTGCCGGTATTCTCCGGGGAGATAATGGAGAGCTGCTTCTTGTCTATCCTGACCTGGAGTCCTTCGCCGAGGTTGAGTTCCTCTTTTTCAGGCTGTTGCTGGGCTGAAACGCGGCCTTTCTTGATCAGTTCGCTCGCCGGCCGGATATCGATCCCGACACCGACCTTGTTGACGATTGCCGCGATGTTTTTGCCGCCCTTTCCGATGGCTGCCGGAACATCCCGGTCGTCGATGAAGACAACCGCTTTTGTTGCCGAGAGCATCTCAAC
>CAZWTX010000015.1:0-56521 GCA_964637135.1 uncultured Methanospirillum sp.
GCAGGAACAGGCACAGGCTTCAGCAGCCCCGGAAACCGGTGGCGAAGCGAAGTCCGGCGATGACAATGTCGTCGATGCAGACTTCACCGAGAAGAAGGAGTAGAGCCCGAAATGGTTGCGGCGGATTACTACGAGATCCTGGGGGTATCCAGGACTGCCGATGAGAAAGAACTGAAAAAAGCCTACCGCAACCTGGCCCGGAAATATCATCCTGACGTGAACAAGGATCCCGGAGCCGAAGACAAGTTCAAGGAGATTAACGAGGCATACAGCGTCCTCTCCGACAGCCAGAAACGGGCCCAGTACGATCACCTGGGGCATGAGAACTTCACCAATGCCTCGAAGGGATCGTACGGCGGCGGTGGATACGGCGGCGGGTTCAATGCCGATTTCTCCGGGTTCGGGGATATCTTTGACTTTGCGAGCGATATCTTCGGCGGAGGCCGGCGCCGGGGGGGGCCCCGCCGGGGTGACGATCTCCTCATGCGGCTCGAGGTCTCGCTGAAGGATGCCGTCTTCGGCGTTGACCGGGATATCGAGGTGCTCCATGCCGAGGCCTGTAAAACCTGCAACGGAACCGGATCAGAGACGAAGAACCTGAAGACCTGTCCGAAGTGCAACGGTTCCGGGCAGGTAAGGCAGGCAACCCAGACCCCGTTCGGCAACTTTGTCCGGCAGACGACCTGCGACGCCTGTCACGGCCGGGGGAAGATAGCGGAAAAACCCTGTCCGTCCTGTCACGGCACCGGTCACTCGAAGGTGAAACGGACCGTGTCAGTGCATATCCCGGCAGGTGTCGAGACCGGGATGCGGCTCCGGCTCGAGGGGTACGGAGAGGCCGGGGACTTTGGGGCTCCGAACGGGGATCTCTACCTTGAGCTCCATGTGAAACCCGACTCGCGGTTCAGGCGTGATGGTGATACCCTTCTGGTGCAGGTGTCCATCTCGCCGGCCCAGGCGGTACTCGGAACAACGGTCACCGTCCAGACCATCGACAACCGGAACCTCGAGGTGAAGGTGCCTGCCGGGACACAGACCGGGAAACGGCTCCGGCTCGCCGGGGAAGGCGTGCGGAAACGCGGACGCCCGGGAGATCTCCTCGTCCAGGTGGACGTCGTCATCCCGAAGAATGTCTCCGGACCGGCGAAAGAATATTACGAGAAGATCCTTGAACTCGAAGGGACCCCGAAAGGCGACGGAAATGATAAGAAAGGATTCTTCGAATCCATCCTTAAAGGCTAAATCTTTATTTTTTTCCCGATTGTTCTGATTAGGCATCCAAAAGCTTAACTGGCTTTAAAGAGAGATTCTTTGTATGGGCAGGCTCCTTCTGGTAGATGATGCTGCGTACATGCGTCGGCTTGTCGGCATCATGGCAAAAAAAGGAGGGCATGAGATTGTCGGGGAGGCAGAGACGGGGGCTGAGGCTATCGAGCGGTACAAGGAGTTGAAGCCGGATCTGGTCGTTCTTGACATCCTGATGCCAGACGGCAGCGGACTGGAAGTCCTTAAACAGCTGAAAGAGATCAATCCGGAGGTCAGGGTCATCATGTGCACGGCATCCGAACAGTCAATACATGTCGATGAAGCACTCCGTTCGGGGGCAAAAGGCTATGTTGTCAAGCCGTTTTCACAGGCCGATCTCCTTGAAAAGATCGATACCGCTCTTTCTTCGTAAGGATTCCCCAGCCTCCTTTATGCGACTGTGCAACCAACCTGTTCAGCCGTGAAATGTATTCTTGAACTCTCCGGTGAACACCCGGACCTTCCCAGGGAAGAGATTGCCGC
This sequence comes from uncultured Methanospirillum sp., assembly GCA_964637135.1. GTDB lineage: Archaea > Halobacteriota > Methanomicrobia > Methanomicrobiales > Methanospirillaceae > Methanospirillum. The sequence goes on from CAZWTX010000015.1 coordinate 1,789, forward strand.
AATAGGGAAGGTCACCGGGCACCGGACCCAGGTTGCGGTTGCCGAGATTGCGCATCCTGAACAGGTCAGCCGGCTTGCCTATACCCATGTCGCGATGCAGTACCTCGGCGAGTGCGACGCTGATGAGGCTGCATTCTCCATACTGCTTGACGATCTCGCGATAGAATCAGACAAACCCTTCTGCGCTCGGGTCAGGAAGATGGCTGATTCAGGTCTTGACGCCTCAACGACGTTCCTGGAGCGGATGATCGGATCCCGGATACGGGGACCGGTCTCGGTCTCTGCGCCGGAACGGGTATACCGGGCGGTCGTGTCCGGTGGGCGGATCTTTTTCGGAGAGGTCTTCTTCACCCTTGATCGGGATCCCTACCATGAGCGAAAGCCAGGGAACCGTGCATTTTTCCACCCGGGGGTGATGATGCCGAGAATGGTCCGGGCCCTGGTCAACCTCTCCGGGGCAGCGCCCGCTTCAACGGTGCTCGATCCCTTTTGCGGCACCGGCGGGACACTGATAGAGGCAGGAATGATCGGCTGCCGGGCAGTCGGAACCGATGCCGATCCGCTAATGGTCGCAGGAACCTGCCAAAACCTACCCGGGGCGTATGTCGCGGTTGCCGATGTCAGGCACCTGCCGTTTCCCGATGGCTCCATCGATCACGTGGTCTCCGATCTCCCGTACGGCCAGTCGGTGTTCATCATTGGTTCAGGGCTCGATCTCCTGTACCGGGATGCCCTTGCCGAGATACGGCGGGTCATCCGGCCGGGGAAGCGATCGGTGATCGTGACACATCGCGATATCCGTCCCCTTGTCGGGGAGTTCTTCACGATAACCGGGTACTATGAACAGCGGGTGCACCGGAGCCTGACCCGGCGGATCCTCGTGGTAACCCGTCCCGACCGGCCAGCGACGTGACCGGACAGGGAGGAGGTTTATCTGTAACCTTCCCTAAATGAGATAGTCTGTATGGCCTTCACATTCTTTTTCAGGGATGCCCAGACACTCACCCTCGCAATAGAACATTTTATCCCCTTTGTCCAGAGCAGATCCCGGATATATGTCTGGAGTGCCGGCGCTGCGATGGGACAGGAGCCATACACGCTCGCTATCCTCCTTCGGGAGCACATGGGGCCGCATCTCTTCAAGAATATCCGCCTGTTTGCCACCGATATTGATCCTGATAACCAGTACCGCCCGGTCATCGAGGCGGGAGTATACCCGCTCCGCGACCTTGAGCGGATCCCCCCTGATATCCTCCAGCGGTACTTCCGTGCCCATCCTGAAAAACCGGACTTTTGCATCCTGAACGAGGAGATCATGAATGCGGTTGTCTTCCAGAAACATGATCTCCTCAGTTTTGAGCCGATCCGCTCTGGCATTCACATGATCGTCTGCAAGAATGTCCTCCTTCATTTCACTCCCGAAGAGCGGCTCGCGGTCTGGAAGATGTTCTGGAGTTCCCTTGAAACGGGCGGGTTTATGCTCCATGAACACACACAGAAACTTCCTGAGGAGATGGACGGGAAATTTGACCAGATCGTGATGAATGCCCAGATCTTCAGGAAGAAAAGCTGAGCATGCTGATATCCAATCTGACCACCGGGAGCCACGAGTATACCTCGAATGCGTACCACGTTACCGGGTCGTATTATTCCCTGTCAGATCTCAACACGCTCATTGATGCCGGCAGGGATCCGGCAATAATGGATACCCTGAAACAGATCCGGACCGGCATCGGGAAGAAACCCGTGGAACAGATTTTCCTCACCCATTCCCATTTCGATCATGCCGAGATGTGCAGGCAGGTGATCATATCATGGGGAGTCCCGGTATATGCCCATCCGGCCTCCCGGCTCACCGGGGTAATCCCGGTCGGCGACCGGCAGTACTGCCATATCGGGGATCGGGACTGCGAGATCATCCATACTCCCGGGCATAGCGAGGACTCGATCTGCATCCTCTGCAGGGAAGAGGGAATTCTCTTCTCCGGCGATTCTCCGGTCAGGATCTATACCCCCGACGGGGAGTACCCCGGGGCATACCTGGAGGCGTTCGAGTATATCTGCTCGCAGCCGGTACGGGTGATCTATCCCGGCCACGGGGATCCCATCACCGAGAATACCGCATCCATCCTGGAACAGTCCCTGAACAACCTGCGCAAAAGCCGGATTTTCTGATCATGGGATCTGCACACGTCACCAATCTCACGGAAAAAAGCGAGATCTATACCGCGAATGCCTGGCTGTACGCCTGCGATGAGGGGGGGGAGGGGTGTCTCTCCCTGATCGATACCGGCTGTGATCCGCGGATCCTCTTCCAGCTCAGGGATCTGTGGCGAAAGACCGGTTCCCGGCCGCTTGACCAGATCCTCCTCACCCACGGTCATTATGATCATGCGAAAATGGTCAGGCCGATTGTTGAGGAGTTTCCCGTTCCGGTGTACGGATGGTCCTCGTATACGCCGGGGATCGATCACGTCTTCGCTGACCACCAGGAGATCCGGGCAGGACCCGATACCCTTGAGATCATCCATGTGCCTGGTCATACCACCGATTCGGTTGTGATATACTCGAGAAATGAGGGATTTCTCTTCTCCGGTGACAGTCCGATCTTCATCTGGGGAACGGACGGAACGTACGAACCGATGTTTGTGCACGCGTTTGAGACGATCATGGATCTCGATGTCACCACAATCTATCCCGGCCATGGCGAACCGGTCACCGAGGATGTGCGTTCCGTCCTTGAATCATCGTACCGGAACCTGAAGAGAAGCCGGATCATATAGCCTCTCCGGCATCTCTATATGCAGGCATTTTAACGCCATCGTCCCTATGTATAGGGAGTGAAGACGGTAATTCTCGGAGGAGGCCTGGCCGGCATCACCCTGGCCCGTCTCCTTGCAGAGCGTGGAGAGGAGGTCCTGGTCCTGGAACGGGAGGATCGTCCGGGAGGACTCTGCAGATCAATAACCTTTGGAGGATTCACCTTTGACGCCGGGGGATCCCATATCCTCTTTTCCCGTGATAATGAGGTGCTCTCGTTCATTCACCGTGTTCTCGGCGGGAACCGGGGCGAGCGAAAACGGAATACCAAGGTCAGGTACAAGGACCGGTACGTCCGCTACCCGTTCGAGAACGGTCTTTCCGAGCTCCCGAAAGAGGACTGTTTTACCTGCCTGAACGAGTTCGTGAAGAACCGGATGGCAATCGAGCGGGGGGAGGTCGCCCCGCCGGCAAATTTCCGTGACTGGATCCTATACACATTCGGGAAGGGGATCGGGGATGCCTACCTGATCCCGTACAACGAGAAGATCTGGAATTATCCCCTTGACCAGATGTCCCTCCACTGGGTTGAAGGACGGGTGCCCCGCCCGCCGGTGGAGGATATCATCCGGTCTGCCGTCGGGATCGAGACGGAAGGGTATACCCACCAGGCCGTTTTTTCCTACCCGGTCACCGGGGGGATAGAGGCCCTGATCCACGCGATGGCCGGCCCGGTTGCAAGCCAAATCCGGACCGGTTTTTCCGTCCGGTCGGTCAGGAAGACACCGTCCGGGTGGGAAGTCTCCGACGGGAACGAGACGATTGCTGCAGACCGGGTGATCAGCACGATCCCGCTCCAGCACCTTGCCCCCTGCCTTGAGGCCCTTCCCGAAGCGGTCAGGACCGCGATCGGTGACCTAAAATATAACTCGGTGGCCTGTATCGGGATCGGGCTCTCGGGAGAGACGCTCCCCTACTCCTGGGTCTATCTCCCCGGCCGGGATCACTCGTATGCAAACCGGATATCGTTTCCCTCGAACTTCTCGGAGACCGTCGCCCCGGCCGGGTGTTCCTCGATTCTTGCCGAGATCACCTACAATGCCGGTGACGATATCGACCGGATGAGCGATGACGCCATCCGTGACCATGTCATAACGACGCTCGGGGCAGCCGGGATCCTCGATCCGGCACAGGTCGTGGAGACCTGTGTCGTGCGAAACCCGTTCGCCTATGTCGTCTACGATCTCGCCTGGCAGCGGAACATGCAGACGATCCGGTCCTACTTCTCCGGGATCGGGCTTCCACTCGTCGGAAGGTTCTCAGAGTTTGAGTACCTGAACATGGACGGGGTTATCAGGTCTGTCCTGAACTTCGTGGGTGAGCCCTGATGAATGTCAACTTTGTCGTCGAGGACATGTTTGTCTTCAAGTACATCGGGTGCTCGACGGTGGCGAGGTCAATATATACCTGTCTGAAGAAGCAGGGCGACCTCAACCTGACCTGGGACCGGTTCCGTCTGGATGCCGATATCTCCCATTACCATACGTTCGGCCCGATCGCCCTCCTCAACCGACGGCTTGCCGGGGGAACGCGGATCCTGACCGCCCACTCGACTCCCCGGGTCAATATCGGGAACCTTGCCCTGACCCAGGCGATCAACAACCGGTACCCTGATATCTACCGGAAGTTTGATCACATTATCACGATCTCGGAGTCCTGCGAGCAGGAGGTCAGGGAGATGGTCCCCGATGTCCCGGTGACCCGGATCCCGAACGGGATCGATCGTTCCTATTTCCGGCCTGATCCGGAGAAGCGGGATGCATTCCGTGAGATATGGGGGATCGACGAGGCCGAGCGGGTGGTGCTGAACGTGGCCCAGGTCAGTCCGCGGAAAGGATTTTACGACTTCATGGAACTTGCAGCCCATTATCCCGAGCACCGGTTTGTCTGGGTCGGGGGGTTTCCGTACGGGCTGGCCTCTAAGGACTACCTTAAGATTAAGTGGATGATCCAGCAGCGGCCTGATAACGTGCTCTTTACCGGGTTTGTCAGGGATATCGCGGAGGCCTACTGCGGGGCTGATGTCTTCTTCATGCCGACCCATGCGGAGACGTTCGGGCTTGCCGTGCTCGAGGCCCAGGCCTGCGGGTTGCCGGTGATCGCACGCAATATTCCCGAGTTCCATGAGATCTACGGGGATTCGATCCGGTATTTCTCAACCGTTGAGGATGCCGGACGGCAGCTCCTGGATCATGCCGCCCTCTCCTCGTGTGCTGCCGGGGCACGGGATGCAACAGCGAAGTATGATATCAGGGATGTCTGCACGAGCCATGTCAGGCTCTACGAGGAGATAATGGCATGATTTCAGTGGTAATACCGTCGTTTAACGAAGGAGAGCGGATAGGCCGCTGCCTTGAATCCCTGATGCACCAGACCCTCCCCCGTGACGGGTACGAGGTCATCGTGGTGGACGGGGGATCAAAGGACAATACCCGGGAGATCGCCGGGCAGTACGCGGATATTGTCTTTATCCAGACGAGCCCGAAGGTCGGGGGAGCCCGGAACGATGGTGCCGAACGGGCGTCCGGGTCGATCATTGCGACGACCGATGCGGATACGATCCTCCCGCCCGACTGGCTGGAGCGGATCAAGGCCGGGTTTGCCGACCCGGACGTCGTGATGCTGTACGGACCGGTGTACCCGATCGAGAACACGATCAAAAACCGGGTCTACCTGAAGATGGCAAATACCTTTGCCCTTCTCGGGTATGTCACCGGGACGGTGCTCTTCACCCTCGGGTGCAACAGTGCCTTCCGGCGGGATGCATTCGTGCAGGCCGGGATGTACCGGGTCTCCGATGCCGGGGACGATCTCGAGGTGGCCCGCCGGATGGGTCTTCTCGGGAAGGTGAAATTTGACCGGAAGCTCTTCGTCGGGTTCTCCATGCGGCGGTATGATCAGTTCGGGGCGATCAAGTCGATCTGGGAGTGGTTTTACATTGTCCTCCAGGGTGGCGAGTCTGAGAAGTACTCGTACACCCGGAAGGAGTACAAGTAACCGGATTATCCCGGAGGGGTATCGTGAGCAGGGTTCCCCCGGGTTGCGGGGACCGGTTCTTCTCCGCTGACCTGCCCGATTATCTCATCCGGTTCCCGGGAGTTCCTGAATAAACCGGACCGATTTGACCGGGATCCGGATCTTATTTATGGCTGCACTTCTTATCTGTATAAGCACAAGGGTCCCGGTAGGGTAGTGGATATCCTAGAAGCCTGCGGAGCTTTTGACCCGGGTTCAAGTCCCGGCCGGGGCGTCAGATACTGGTTTTCTACCTTTTTTTGTTTGACGCTTGTTCCTCTTATTGCAGGTTTTCCCTGGAAGTATGTCCCTGATGGGATTGCAGGTGATCGGTCCAGTGTCTGCTTTGATACCAATTCGTACTTAATATTGAAAACAGTCGATGAAAATCGTATCTCCCGGGGTGATGTTCCCCCATGACCGGGGTTTGTATATGGTACACGAGAGCGAATGGCACCTTTTGGTGGAATCTTCTGCACTCTTGGAGTAGAGCCTGATCAGATCTGGGAGGATCTGATTCGATCCACCGGTCTCTGCCAATCGGGAGGTAGTATCGGGAAAAGCATCTGAAGAATGGGTCTTCCGACGAGTGAGAGAACTACAAATATTGGGAACAGAGTCATGTTGAAGAATTGTGAATTATTTGGATGAATTACAGCAGATTTTAAGGTTACCCGGCTCACGAATTGAAAAATGGTATGGGAAAAAAATTTTGCCGAATGCCGGATTCTTCCTTCATCTTCCTGGGTATGAGGCAGTCGGTAATCCTGACGGCTGATATCATGGAGTGGTCTGGTTCGGCAGAGCTGAAATTCTCTGCCGGTACAGATCATGATACTATACCGGTGACCAGATATTCGCGATACTATCAATATTTCTACTCTTGACAATCCATAATCCATAGATAAAGAGCATCATTACCACTGATAGTCCAATCATGGATAGTATATCTTTTTCGCTGAAATTCTGTGATATCAACAATATAAAGTGGCGGATTATTGCAGTCAGACCGATAACTAAAATCAATTTAATATCAATATTACCACATTTGAGTTCTTTTACCGTTATATAGAGTTCTACAATGATAATCGTTATTAGTGTTGTACTGATTATTCCGAGTACCTGGGTATCTGACATCGTGCCGTCAAGTCCACAAAAAAACTCATAGATAGACAGATATACCGAAAAAAGATTTAATATACCTATAAAGATGAACGAAGTCATTGAGAAGAAGATGAGCAGAATCATCGCAGAATCGATCCAACTAATCTCTTCAGGTTTTAGTGATCTTATAAATTCAAGTGCCTGCATTTTTTCTCTTACATTGAATGGTGATCAGTGCATATAGTATGACCCGTAAGAACGGATTTATTATCCGGTTTTGATCAGGGAATTTCCGGCGTCATTGCGTAGTTTCTCAATTGATGGAAGTGACTGACTGCCTGCATCCTTTTTCAGAGAGGTTTTACGGAGAACAATTGATGAGAACCGTAATATCGATTGATCCTCCTCAAATATGACCCATTTATGTTTCCAGCCCGTATTCAGAATCGTTTTGTGAAAGACCTCCCCCCGTATCCTGGGGGTTTTTCTTGATATCCCCTATGAATAATCGATGAAATCTGAAATGGAGATTCTATATGGTACTGCAGGAACAATTAAAGAGAAGAAAGACTGATTGGGAGTATGATACCTCCAATAGAAGAACGAGCAATCAGACCGTGCTATAGTGCAGATGTTTCACGAAGATGTGTCCATTGTCTCTTGGATGATGATGGTACACTTCACTGTAACTTTAATATGGTCGGAGAAGCGGGATATGCGACAATACTCGGTAATGAGAAAATGCCCAATTTTTTGGAGATAAAATCTCACCGGTACAATTTATCCGAAGAAGAATCCAGAAATCAACCGTGCATTTATCACCTCACTGAAAAAGAATACTCCGAATCGATGATAGGGTACTGATACCGGGAACATCTTCTATTGGTAGTCTTTCCAACATTGAAAACCTCTCCCCTCATTTCCTTCACGATAAGTGAGACACCGTATTCCCAAGTTCTACCACGACCTGATGTTCTCCTTCATCATCAACGAGATGTACTGTTCTATCAGGCTGGATACACCCATCAACGCTCATCGATCTGACTGCTGATCCCGGACCTCTTTTTATTATAGAGATATGATATCTTGAAGAAAGGTATTGGTAATTAATCTGGTATGATTCCCAAATCTCCGGGATACAGGGATTGAACGTCAGAAGATCCCCTCGAACCTCAAGACCGAGCAGAGATTCAAGGATCAGCGTATACATCCAGCCTGCCGATCCCGAATACCAGGTCCAGCCTCCACGTCCGGAATAAGAAGGAGCAGTATAGATATCGGACGCCATAACATACGGCTCAACCCGATATTTCTGAACATCCTGATGAGTTTTACTGTGATCGATCGGGCTGATAAACGATACCAGATTCCAGGCCTGCTCCGGATCCTTTAAAACAGCAAAAGCCATGGCTACCCAGATGGCTGCATGGGAATAATGTCCGCCGTTTTCGCGGACTCCCGGCACATATCCTTTAATGTACCCGGGATTCATCACGGATGAATCAAACGGAGGGGTGAAGAGAGAAACCAGTCCTTCATCATACCAGATAAGGTGGGTACCTACTGCCTCCATTGCAGAGATACCTCTCTCTTTTGATGCGGCCCCGGAAAGGACAGCCCAGCTCTGGGAGAGAGAGTCTATCCTGCATTCCTGGTTGATGGAAGAGCCGAGTGGCTGCCCTGAATCGAAAAAGGCCCGGCGGTACCATTCACCATCCCACCCGGATTTTTCAAGATTATCCCGCATCAGATCGGCATTGGCCCGGCAACACTCTGCAAATCCTGGATCATTTCGACTTGTTGAGATTCTGGCAAACTGGATAAGCAGGTCATAGAGGAAAAAACCGAGCCACACACTCTCTCCCTGCCCTCCTGCCCCGACAAGATTCATCCCATCGTTCCAGTCTCCGGTTCCCATGAGCGGAAGGCCATGGACACCAACCTTCAGACTCAACCGGATAGCACGTACACAATGCTCATAGAGCGTACCGTCTGACGCAGATATTCCAGGGAGATCATAATATGAGTCCTCGTCAGGATGCACTTTTCTCCCTTCAAGAAAAGGAACCACCTCATCAAGGATTTCGAAATCGTTGGTAGCGGTAACATATCTGCAGGTTGCATACGGGAGCCACAGATAATCATCAGAACACCGGGTCCTCACTCCGCGACCGATCGGCGGATGCCACCAGTGCTGAACATCACCTTCTGAAAACTGATGGCTGGCACAGAGGAGGAGTTGTTTTCTTGCAAGTTCTGGCTTTGTATGGATAAGGGCCATCACGTCCTGCAGTTGATCCCGGAATCCAAACGCTCCTCCTGACTGATAAAACCCTGATCGTGCCCAGAGACGGGAAACGATCGTCTGGTAGAGGAGCCATCCGTTGACGAGCAGATCCACGGATGGATCAGGTGTCGTGATGTTCACCGATCCGAGTGTTGATGCCCAGAAATCGTTCACCGCTTTCAGTGAGGCACGTGCAGCGCCGACTCCGCGATTGCGGAGAACAAGAGTTCGTGCATCCTCTTCATCACGACCGATTCCAAGGGTAAAGATGATCTCACGTTCCTCGCCCTCCGTAAGTTCACATACGACCTGGATCGCCGCACATGGATCAAGACCGGCTCCGACTTTATTGGAGAGCCGTTCCTGATCCATCGCAGCGGGTTTTTCCATCGAACCATTCCGTCCGATGAATTCGTACCGATCCCCGGTTATCGTTCTGTTCAGGATGTTTGAGTCAAGAAATGCTATCCTTCCCGGGAATTCAGAATTATACGGATTTTTAGCGATAACCGCTCCGGTCACCGGATCTTGTTCTGTGATCACATAGGGCAGTGATCGCGACCGGGATTCTCCTAATACCCATTCAACATAACAGGTTACGGAAAGAAACCTGGCTCTCCCGGACTGATTTTTTACCCGGAGAGAGAGGATTTTTACCGGATCATGCCGGGATACAAGGACCGTCAGGGTGGTATGAATCCCATTGCCTGCGTATTCAAAGACTGAATAACCGAATCCATGGCGGGTTATGTAATTATTACGGCCCCTGACCGGTAAGGGAGCAGGAGACCAGAATCTGCCGGTTTCTTCATCCCTGATGTACAGGGCCTCACCCGAGAGATCAGAGACCGGATCGTTTGTCCAGGGAGTAAGCCTGAATTCATGGGCATTCTCACTCCAGGTATAAGCACTCCCGCTCTCTGATATCACGGTCCCAAAATGCTCATTTGCCAGTACATTTACCCAGGGTGCCGGAGTTATCTTTTCTTTTCCGGTGAAGATGAGATACTCCTTTCCATCAGGTGAAAACCCGCCAATTCCGTTGAAATAGAGAAGATCTTCACCAGAAGTGGATAAACCGGGATCTGTCTCCCGGTTATGTGTCCGGGTGGGGATAAGCGAGGGCATCGGGATCTCATTCCAGCCAGGCCGTTCCAGTTGTTGAGCAAGAGTGCCCCTCCGATCCGATAGTATCGCCCGTGCCACTGTCTGTATAAGGATACGATCCTCATCTGACATCTGCTCCAGGCGCCGGATAAAAATCCCCCCTTTCTGATTTAACTGTGGATAATCAGAACCCTGGGGAATCTGACGCATTATCTCATCATGCAGTTCCTGCCGGTAACCAGACTGTTCCTCATTCCAGATCACCAGATCAACCATCAGACCCTTTATTCGCCAGTATGCATGGGCCTGAACCATCTCTTTTACCAGATCGATCCCGCTCTGATGTTGAATCCTCACCAGTACGAGAGGGATATCCCCTGATATTCCATACCCCCACAGACCAGACTGGCCACGGGAGTTCTTTTCCAGTATCTTCTGGCTCGCCCGTCGCGAGGGGTGAGGATAGATAACCGAAGATGCAAGACTCCCAAAAACCCGGGCATCCCTCTCTGTAGCATTCAATTGTTTAAGGACAACCTGTGCATGAGTCCAGGCAAGTTCGGATACCCGATCCGCGATGTAACTATCGTAATACTTGTCAACAAGGGCAACCGATTTATCCCGGCTTTCACTGACGCCGGTAAAAATATTCACTCCTGCAGTCTCCTGGGGATCCAATATGATTGTGCATCTGATGGCAACCACGGGATCAAGCACCGAACCCGCCGTGTTTGAAAGGACAGATGAATCTGTCATTGCGACAGGATTTGACAGGGAATTCATCCTTCCGATAAAATTTGACCTGACCGTCTCGAATGAGATCTCTCGCACCACGGTGCCCTGGACCGTCATGAGATGAAACATCCATGGCGGTTTTTCATCCTCTGAACGTGATCTTCTTGTGGCTAGTATCGCATTCTTCTCCTGGAGAAGTTCAGTCTGAACAAAAAGGTTACTGAAGGCCGGATGTGATTCATCAGAGGACTGGGGAGCCAGGACCACCTCGGCATAACTGGTAAACTCCAGGGTCCTTCGTTTCCAGGACCGGTTTGTTACGCGTATTCTTCGCAGTTCCACGTCATCTTCAGGAGAAACGATGATTTCGGTGCGGGTATCAATGTCCCGGTCCCGTCTTCTGAATTCAGCACGGGCCTGTTTAAATGTTGTTTGAAAGGTTTCAGGATTCTTTTGCGTGGGCTGGTATCCATTCGACCAAAACTCTCCACTTGCGAGATCCCTGATATAACAGAAGGTTCCCGAGTTGTCTGTGGTTGGATCTTCCCGCCACCGGGTAACGGCAAGATCGTTCCACCTGCTGTACCCTGATCCGCTATTATTCACCATCACATGGTAATGTCCGTTCGAGAGAAGGTGTACTTCAGGCCGGGGTGTCTGTGCGGTCTGAAAGGTACGCGTCAGCGATTCTGACTCACCATTCTTCTTATGCACCCCCTGGACATCACCGGTGTGTGGATAGAACGGAGTAATACGGGGCATCTTCTCCTGAAGGAGCATGAGCGTTGCCTGAAGGGAGGGATCTGCTTCAAACCGCCGTTGCATGGGACGATTATGAAGAACGTAGGTAAGCGAAAGCAACGTCATTCCCTGGTGATGTACCATAAACGACTTCACGATCGCGTGATTCTGGCCGGGAGGAATTCGTGATGGAGTGAAATCAACTGCCTCGTAAAAACCGTATGCCCCTGCATATCCGAGTGATTCCATCTCCTTCAGATTCATGCAGGTCAGAGAAGGATGGACCATCAGCCCCATCACTGCAGCATAAGGGGCAATGACCAGATCTTCAGAAAGACCACGCTTAAACCCTAGACCAGGAACCCCGAATGCCCGGTATTGGTAGTTCTGGTTTGCATCAATGATATTATAGCCGGATTCTGATATCCCCCAGGGAACATTCCGCTGCCTACCATACTCCATCTGTCTGTAAACCACCGTACGGTAGGTGCGATCCAGAAGAGTATTCTCATAATTCGGCATCAGGAGGAGTGGCATGAGGTATTCGAACATCGAACCACTCCAGGAGATAAGCGTTGTTCTGCCCTTTCCGGTGGTCGTGAGCAGACGCCCTAACGCAAACCAGTGCTCCTGGGGAAGATGCCCCTGGGCAATGCCGATAAAACTGGCCAGTCGTGCTTCAGATGCGAGGAGATCGTAAAAACTGGCATCGCGTTTGAGATCTGTTGCATTATACCCGATGGCAAGGAGTTTGCTGGCCGGATCATACAGAAACTCGTACTCGATATCAGAGTACATTTCGCATTCCTCTGCACACTCAGATACCCTTCGAATGAGATCTTCGGCCCGGATGCTTGAGATCTCCATCTCTTCCAGCGTTCTGGCAAGCCATTGATATCCGCTCCCTGGTGTGGTGACAGGATCTGTTCCTGCTGCAACCCACTCCAGTAACGGAGAGAGTTCGCTCTGAAAAACGTCTCTGATATCAGCGATTTCCCGGAACGTGGGAATGTGGGTTACGAGTGACTCATATTTTTCCAGGAAGAGGGAGAGAGCGGGCGAAAGGTCAGCAGGAATCTCATTCCGGAGCGTGTCCGGATAATTTCCGGTGGACCCCCATGAAAGAACGGAGGTTACATCAGCCAGATATGTCTGTACCTGACGCAATGCTGCATCTGCCCACCACCTGACTTCATCATCAGGGTATGTACCGAGGATGACGAGAAGGTCTGACCCCGTCTCATTGAGATGGGCAAGATAGTGAATCATCTCGGGAATCGTTTTCGGTATCCGGGGTACTGACTCCTTCATCGTCGCAATTTTTGTTCGAACGAGAACCGGTACTTCTCCCGTGCTCGGTTCAGATGCCTGCAATGCATCGGTAAGGAGATGAATCACATCAGAGAGTCCGTCGGCAAATTTCAGGGAAATAACCGGCTCGTTTGGGAGTTCATAAAGTCCCTGCCGTAGTACCAGCAGATCCGCGACAAGGTTGCCGCTATCGACCGTGGAGATGTACCGGGGAAGCAGGGGATCTAACGTTATCGTGTCATACCAGTTGTAGAAATGACCCCGGAATCTCTTCAGGTTTCCCATGGTTGCCAGAGTTTTTTGAGTACGATCGATGAGCTCACCCGCGGGAATGTACCCGAAGTCGTAGGCGGTAAGATTCGCGAGTAAAGAGAGTCCGATATCGGTTGGAGAGGTCCGATGAGCAATAGCAGCAACCGGATGTTCCTGGTAGTTGTCAGGGGGGAGATAATGATCTTCAGCCGTGACAAAGACTTCAAAAAAACGCCAGGTTTTTCGTGCAATCGTTCTCAAAAAAAGGTTTTGTTCAGGAGAAAGGGGGGGAGTCCGGGACGTTAGCGGCTGGCTTATCCACCAGGCGATGGCAGGGGAGAGAATCCATGCACCGGCGAAGATGATGCAGGAAGGAGATACCGATACTGGCAGTAATCCCGGAAGTATGAGCAATCCGGTCCCGATTACCGGTGCTGGCCACATAATACCGTACGAACCGGAAACACCGGAGACCCCCCTTCGGCCAGCTTCCTGGTGGGTGGTCCATTCAAGCAGGTTCTGATGAGAGATCTTCATCCGCCAGCAGGAGCGAACAATCGCATCAAGACTGATATATGCTTCAAAGGGGAGGAAAGCCAGCGTGAGCAATGGGACGGCAATCATCCCCTGAAGATCAGGGCCCATATCATGGATATGCATCCTCCAGGTACGCCCTCCCGGCTTTCGAATGATGTTATGAGATATCGTGATTATCGGGGGAATCAGGAACAGCGATACGATAAAAACGGTCCAGAAGAGGGGATCTGAAAGAAGCGTCCATGACAGGAGTAAAAGAAGAACGGTAACCGGGGTGGTGAGACTTCGTATCAGATTATCAAAGATCTTCCATCGTGAAAGAAAAGAGAGCGTGTTTTGTTCCTTTCGAGACGAATTATCAGGAACCGGTGAAAATATCCAGGGGAGAATCTGCCAGTCGCCTCTGATCCACCGATGTCTCCGGGTGATATCAGCAAGGTAACTTGTGGGATATTCTTCAAAGATCTGTACGTCGCTGACCAGGCCGGTCCGGGCATAGCACCCCTCCAGAAGATCGTGACTTAATATGAGATTTTCCGGAAACCGACCCTTGACTGCCTGGGAGAATGCGTTGAGATCATAGATCCCTTTTCCAATAAACGATCCCTCGAAAAACGCATCCTGGTACACATCGGATACAACACGGGTGTAGGGATCTATTCCCCGTTCGCCCCCAAAGAGTGATACAAACCGGGAGATTCCCGATTCAGAGAGAGATATGGCCACAAGAGGCTGAAGAATGCCGTATCCTTCGCTGATCACCCGGGTTTTCGGATCGATCCAGGGTCTGTTCAGGGGATGTGCCATCGCACCAATGAGTGTTCGTGCACTATTCCGGGGGAGATCGGTATCGGTATCCAATGTAATGACATAGGTGATATTCGAAAGCGCTTCCAGATTGCCAGCGATACACGAAAACGGATTTTTCCCGGGATCTGAGAGGAATTTATTGAATGCTTCGAGGATTCCACGTTTCCGTTCGTATCCCATGAAGATTCCTTCACCAGAATTCCAGGTACGGTTCCGGTGCATGAGAAAAAATGTATCCGGGTTTTCTTTCCGGTATTTTTCATTCAGTTTTGTAATTCCACCGGCAAGCAGGGATACCAGTTCTGCATCTTCAGGCATCTGTGCGGCAGGGGCCGTTTTAAGATCGGTGAGCAGTGCAAAGAAGAGGTTTCTGTCCTTGTTTGCGAGAAATCTGATTTCGAGCGACTCAATCAGGTTCGCAATATCTGCAAATCCTGAAAGGACCGTAGGGATAACCACTACCGTTCTCCGATTGTTCGGGATCCCGTGAGAATAGTCCATCTTCGGAAGAGATACCGGGGTGAGAACCAGAGTACATACCCAGTTTGTCACTTTCATTGCACTCTGACTGATGGGAAATGCGAGCAATATCAGAACGGGAAGAATGATGTACCATTCACGGGGCATGAGCCGGGTTACTGCAAAATACAGAACCATGAGGGTGGCGAATACAATCGCACCAATGTAAAGGGGAAAGAAGTGAGTATGTCCGGTCCTTTTGATCCGATCAATTCCTGACTGATGATGAAAGAGTGCTTCTTCAAGCGTCCTTCTTCCTTCATCTATCAGATAATATCCAAGATGAGACTGTCTTTTTTTATGATGTTTGCGTTTTCTCGCTAGACTTGCATGTTCAACCGCTTTTTGTGCAACCAGGTTCTCTGAGATCCCTCCTTTCCGGGCGATCTCTTCAACCACGTGGCGATACCGGTCCCTGGTTTCAAAATCCATCGCTGCATATTCATCTGCAGGATCACTGCGAAGGGTTTGTTCAACAATACTCAGCCGTTCAACAAAAGAACGCCAGTCACTGGAATCAAGAAGGCGAAGACTGCTTATGCTGTTTCCAAAAGAGACCTGATCAGCAGCCTGAGCCTGTATCTCCGCACTGATCATCTGTTCAAGGGTCTGGTTTTTTTCAGATAACCGCTGTTCTATCCATGAAAGGGCAAACAGGAGAGGACCTGAACTTCCCTGCAGGTGGCGTGCCACCTCGGCAACAAAAGCACTGGTCAGGGGTGGATCCGAACGTGCCATATCAGCAATAACAAGAATGAGACTTTTTGGATCCTGTCGTGCCATTTTGGTCATGCAATCGACCCAGTAATTGGCAGATTCACGATCTGATCGGTTTTCTGATATAATATCGGCGACTCTGCGCAAATTCTCGATCAATGCGAGTCTGAACATGATGGGAATTGCCCATAACTCTCCGAGCCTGAGCGGTGTGACCTGCTGGTATGCATCGATAAAAACGAAGAGGTTTTCAGTATCTATACGCCCGTCGCTGTGTGCTATGAGTTCTTTTGCGATATGGTAGACCCGGGGATAACCTTCCAGCGGTCCGTTTGCGAGGTGGGGAAGTTCTTTGCTGTATTCTTCAGGAAGATGGAGACGGGCAACGCGTATCTGCTCCTCGACAAGATAGAAATTATCCAGGAGCCATTCGCCAGCCGGGGCAACCGGTGAATTTCCTTCAATTACGGTATTGAGGAGTTTATATGCCTTTAACAGAACCTGCTCATTATCGGCAAGCCGGGGCAGAAGGCGATCTTCTCCTTTTCGCGTATCAATCCGATAACATTCTGCAATTTCCTTTGCATGCTTCTCCAGTTGATCTCCGCTGAAGAGTTCGTCGCGAAGGGGACCCCGATCAATCTGGTCACGATGATATCTTTTTTCCGTCCGTTCTTTTCTGGGTGCAAATGTGTTTCTCAACGCCTTATTAATCTCCGATAATTTTTTCCAAATTCGAAAAATGCAAAACCAGACCGCAGGAGTTTATTGTCATTTCACTGTCAGGAGAGAAACGGCTCTCTATCGTATTATTACTTCTGATCAGTACCAAATCAGAGAAAACAGGATCAGATCTCATCAATTCCCTGATCGGACGGGATGAACACCACGGCAGTATTCCTGAAGTAATATGCCGGACGGAAGATCCGGGGAGAGAGAAAAGACTGGCGATTCTCTCTCTTTTTCACAAATTCCGCGATGAGGGAGTATGGTTCAAGCCTGGAGAGTATACGCCATGGTGGCAGGCTCCGGGTAGTGTCAGGATATTCCTGGAACAAACGACCCAATATTCTATGCCCCATACCCCCCGATTCATATAAGGAGATACCTCGCAATCGGGCAATCCGGTTCTGGGGAGGGGCCTTGGTGGTAACACTTCAATCCCTGTGAGACGGGGGTTTATTTGCATATTACGGCCCGTATCTGGAGAAATCGGTGATAGGTTTTCACTCTCCTCGTTCCATTCCGTCAGCATCATGGAAACCCGGGGATTCTTTTGATCACATCTAATCCTTCCGGATATTCTTTTCAGACACTATCACAAGAACAAAAAAAGACGAAAAACAATTATTGCCGTGTCGTCGCTGGTCCGGTTCCCTGTCGGTGAACGGATCCCTCTCCTTGGGCAAAAAACCTGTATCTCTCATGAAATTTCAAAAATCGGTTAAATATTTACATTCAGAGAGCGGTTAACCGGTGTGAAAAAAGTCGTCTTAACAAGGGATACCTCAAAGGATGTCTACCGGTGTGATCCCTATCGGTGGATCTATTATCCTGAGAGAGGAGATCCCACCCAGAATATTCCTCCCGGCACGTCGTTTTCCGACCTGCCGGATACCTGGCGATGCCCCTCCTGCAAGGAACCGAAACGAGTGTTCGTGTGGATAGAGCGGGATCAGGAATGTACGGACAATATTGGATCATGAGGGATTTGGTTCATCTGTCCTGATAATCTCCGCCTGTACTAACCGGGATAATCATCAGATTCCTCACCAATTCATCTCCGGACCGGACCGTATCTCTGGTATTCCCCGGGTAATGAGATGATCTCTCCGGATACATGAATTAATCAATCCGTACTGATGCTTCAGATGAGTGGGTGTAACCAATCCATGGTGTTCTACCTCCTTATCAGGTAGAAGTCATCAGCCCGATGGACAGTTAATGGCGGACCTCAATCGCCGTATGAGTAAAAGATTAGGTGGGATGGTATAATGGCTTTCAGATATGAAAGGAAATCTCTATTTTACCGTAGCAAGTTGCTGGGGATTCTGTTTCAGATCTGAAAATAATACCGGCTGGATATCGTATGCTTTGAATACCTGCAGGGATTCATCTTTGACCGGTTTAGAAATATCATCAATAATTGGGACGTATTCTGAATCTTTTGTCCGGATCTCCTGGACATCATTCCATTCAAATATCAACGCCTCTATCCTATCCTTTCGAACTGAGGAAATAAGTTTTATCACCTGCTCGGGTTTTGTCCTGGTTCTCGCAATGATAAAGTCGAATGATTGGAATAATCCTGATTTCCCGGCAAGTCGTATGTCCGGTACTATTGGGATATCGTTATCGATGAGAAGTCGCTCCACATCTTCGCGGAAGAGGGATTGGATTTGCGGGCGACTGAGGTAATGCAGATCATTGATCGCAAGAATTGCCTGGATGAGATCATGGACTTTTTGAGGGAAATTCGCTTTATCTGTTTGTATTGTTAAAGCTTCATCGGAATCAACTTTCACGCCATAGGATCGGATGACCGTTGCAAAGATCTCTTGCCGGTTTTTACCGGTTATTTCAACCCCGCTCTGTATAAGATCATGAATGGTATATCCATCGTCGGTGAGGAGGAAATGCGTCCCTTCAGGCACTACATATATCTGGATCCGGTCATTGTGGTTGTCTTTGAAAGGAGTAGTGATCTGATACGCACCATTCACCTGACCACAGGTAAGATTGCTTTGTAACCAGGTCTGGTATGACCCGACAAGCTGTTCACACATGCTGGTCATGGAACTGCTCCTGATACGAGATATGGGGGACTCCCGTTATTGTACAATATTGACAGAATTCCTTAAAGGTTTGTATGAGGTTTTCTGGATCGGTAAATACTTCCTCAGGCATAGGGATAGCCCACCTGTCATCGAATCCATGTTGATAGATATGGAGATGGGGGCAGGGAAGGTGCGTACCGATGAATGGAGTGAATCTGTGATCGCTGGGCGGTACATCAGGGTTATCATGAGGGCGCCCGTTGAGATCAAGCCGGATGAGGTGAAACATCTCCAGATATCTGTTTTGAAATGTGCACCGGTATGTGTTGATTTTTCCCTTTCTGTCGATGTCAAACGTTATGTGGTATTTAGGATCGTAGACGAGAGAAACGGAGAGTAACAGTACAGAGTTCGGGTTCGGGAAGCTGATCCTGGCATCAACAATCTTTTTTTCTGCCCGAATCAGGTAATCAGCCAGGTCCTGTGACATCGGAGGTATGGTTGATCGAGAGCCATCATTTTTGTCCATTTCTCTTCCCAACTGTGTAGTATCAGGAATAATACGTCTGATGACCAGATATAAACCGGATTCTATTTGGTGCAGTATAAATAATCTCACACTATGGTCTGTCCCCCAGAAGTGCTTGAACTCGTTAATCGATTCGGTGCATACCGTGATAAATACAAATCCGGTGACTATAACGAGACGCAGCTCCGCAATGAATTTCTCAATCCTTTTTTTGAAGCACTCGGGTGGGACATATATAATAAGGCGGGCTATTCTGAAGGATACAAAGATGTGATCCATGAAGACCGGGTTAAGATAAAAGGGGTCACCAAAGCTCCAGATTACTCGTTTCGGATTGGGACTGAACGGAAATTTTTCGTTGAAGCCAAGAAACCAAGTGTTAATGTCAGGGAGGATCCGGGGCCAGCCCTGCAGATCCGGCGGTACGGATGGAACGCGAAACTGCCAGTTTCTATCCTGACTGATTTTGAAGAGTTTGCCATCTACGATTGCACGATAAAACCGGGCGATAAGGATGACTCCGGGCACTCCCGGATATTTTACTGTAAGTTTTCCGATTATGAAGAAAAATGGGATTGGATAGTTGAACGGTTCAGTAAAAATGGTATCCTTCACGGGGGGCTGGATACCTATACTGAAGAACTGGTGAAAGGAAAAGCGGGGAAAGGGACCGTCACGGTTGATAAGGAATTTCTTGCATCCCTTGAAACCTGGCGTGAAGCCCTGGCGAAGAATATCGCTCTTCGCAATCCAGACCTCTCCATCCGTGAACTGAATGATGCGGTTACTAAAACGATTGACCGGTTGGTCTTTCTGCGGATCTGCGAGGACCGGGGAATTGAACGGGAAGATCAGTTGCGATTGATTGGTGAAGGAAAGGATATCTACACTCGACTGACCGATCTCTTCCGGTATGCTGATGACAAGTTCAATTCAGGCCTGTTTCATTTTTCTGATGAGAAAGGGTGGGACGAAAGCCCAGATATGCTGACGCTTTCCCTGAAAATTGATGACAAAATCCTCAAAGATATCATCAGTGGGTTATATTATCCGAAATCACAGTTTGAATTCTCGGTGATGCCGGCAGATATTCTCGGTCAGGTCTATGAACAGTTCCTTGGAAAGGTTATCCGGCTTACTGAAGGACACCAGGCAAAGGTGGAAGAGAAACCGGAGGTCCGGAAAGCTGGTGGTGTCTATTATACGCCTACCTACATCGTTGATTATATCGTCAGGCATACCGTGGGAGACCTGGTCAGAGATAAGACACCGAAAGAGCTTGCTTCCCTCCGGGTGCTGGATCCCGCCTGTGGATCGGGTTCATTTCTGATCGGGGCGTACCAGTTTCTGCTTGACTGGCATCTCCTCTGGTATATGGAGTACCTCACTCCGCTCCTGAAAGCCGGAGCATCTCCGAATTCTAAAGAGATATGCGATCTACTTCCGGCCGGAATCAGGCAGGTTCCGGTGAAAGGGAAGAAGGGAAAATCACCGGAATATCCGCTCCCGGTGTTTCAGGTCTCTGAAACCGACTGGAAACTTACCACTGATGAGAAGAAGCGGATTCTTATCAACAATATGTACGGGGTTGATATCGATCCGCAGGCGGTGGAGGTGACAAAGCTCTCCCTGCTCCTCAAAGTACTGGAAGGGGAGCGGGCTGAGTTGATCAATACTCAGTTGAAGATCACTGCTGAACGGGTGCTTCCGTCACTTCATAAGAATATAAAATGTGGAAATTCCCTGATCGGGAGTGATATCCTGAGTCAAATCACTCTTGATGGCGAAGAAATTTATAGGGTTAATCCATTCGATTGGGAGCGGGAATTTCCAGAGATTATAACAGGAGGAGGGTTTGATGCAGTAATCGGAAACCCTCCGTATATCAGAATACAAACCATGAAAGAATGGGCTGCTTATGAGGTTAACATATACAAAAAAATCTACTGCTCCGCTCAGAAAGGGAATTATGATATTTATGTAATATTTATAGAAAAAGGTTCGGAACTTCTCAACCAAAATGGTCGTTTGGGATTCATTCTTCCACACAAATTTTTTACAGCAAAGTATGGAGGACCAATCCGAGAGTACATTTATCAGAAAAAAACTCTTCATAGTGTGGTTCACTTTGGCCATCAGCAGATTTTTAGTGGAGCAACAACCTATACTTGCCTCCTCTTTTTATCCAATTGTTCACAACCGAACTTTTCCTTCATATCCGTGACTGATATTGACGAATGGAAGAAATCGTCTGACCATGAAGTAATT
Organism: uncultured Methanospirillum sp.; assembly: GCA_964637135.1. GTDB lineage: Archaea > Halobacteriota > Methanomicrobia > Methanomicrobiales > Methanospirillaceae > Methanospirillum. The sequence continues at coordinate 23,318 of CAZWTX010000015.1, forward strand.
ACTATTCCTATAGAGAAGGCTTCAACTGCAGATTGGATTTTTGTTTCTGATATTAACGACTCCCTAATGAAAAAAATTGAAGGGCAGGGAAGAAAACTCGCAGAAATATCTCATACATTTGTTGGGACACAAACAAGTGCTGAGGATATTTTCGTCCTTCGAAACTGTACAACTGATTCTGAAACCATAACCGGGTATTCTAAGGCATTAAATGAGTCCGTGACGGTTGAAAAAAATGCGGTAAAATGGTTTCTAAAAGGGAAAAATATCCGACGATATCTTCCACCTGTTACTGATTTTGCTGTTGTATGCCCGTATGAAATTACATCAGACTCATTTCATTTGTTACAAGAAAAGTCATTAAAAACAACATTTCCATTAGCGTATACCTATCTCCTCCGTAATAAGAAATTTTTGATGGAACGAGAAAAGGGGAGATTTAATGGACCGAATTGGTTTGCTTACGGTTATCCCAAAAGTATGATATTATTTCAGCGTCACAAGATTATTTGTCCATTCTATGACAATAAAGCTGCATATTCATATGATGTTTCTGGATTTTATTTTAAAACCGGATATGGGATAATTTTAACAGATGACGAGTATTCTGATTACTATCTTCTTGGTCTATTAAATTCAAGATTATTATTTTGGTATTATCTTCAGATCTGTACGTTCTTGAGTTCCGGGTATGCTCACTATATGACTCAATACATTGAGCAGTTACCCATTGCCCCTATTGGAAGAAATGAGGAGTCTCAAACCCGAATAATTTCTTTGGTTGAGAATCTGCTTGAATTATATAGACAACTTCCGAAAATTAAAGCAGACCACGAACGATCTGTCATCGAACGTCAGATCGACGCAACCGACCGTGCTATCGACAAACTCGTCTATGAACTCTACGGTCTCACAGATGACGAGATTAGAGTAATAGAAGAGCGTGTTTATCAGTAATATTTTGAAAAAAAGGATGTGATGAAATGTATTCTGGCGGAAGATTACAAAATAGCCATACCTATGAGGAGATTTATCAGACAGCCTGTGATATTCTCGTTGGAAATGATCCATTAAAAAGTCCTTTTAATGGTGAAATTGCACAATATATCTCATTTCATTGTAGAATCGCAGAAATATTATATCTTCGGGAAAACAATCTTGAAAAACTTCCGCCGAATATTGATGGTCACATCAGATTATCTGATGATGACGAAGAGATATTTCGCGATGTATTCTGGGATCTCTTCAGGCAGGGGATAATAACTCTGGGATATAACAATAGCAATGAAAAATACCCCTGGTTTCGTGTATCCTATCATGGGAAGAAGATTCTTGAAAACCAGTCATTATACTATTTCCACAGTGTTGAGACATATGAAACGGTACTCAGGGAGAATATACCTGGTATTGATGACGTAACCGTCACCTATCTGAAGGAAGCAATGCAGTCATATCTCCATGGATGTGTTCTTTCGGCAACGGTCATGTTAGGTGTGGCAACAGAGCACTCATTTGATCTCCTCCTTGAAGATGTTCAAGCAAATGTTCAATATTCATCGGTATTTGGAAATTTGTTCACAGAAAGAACTGCCCTCCAGCGAATGAACAAGTTCAAAAATACTTTCCCTCAAATCGGAAAAGATCTTCCGAAAGAGGTCAAGGAAGGATTTGATACTGATATGATGGCAATAATGGAGACGATCAGAAATTTCAGAAACGAATCGGGACACCCTTCAGGAAAGAGGATTAGTAGAGAACAGGTGTATATTCTCCTGCACCTGTTCATACCATGTTGTAAAAAGATTTACCAGATCAGAGATTTTTTTGTGAATACCTGATAATTTTCTGAAGAAGGATCTCCCACCTTCCCCGGTGATTCATCAAAAAGATGCTCATCCTGATTAACCTGGGGAATTTCAGAGGGAACGGGGGTAACTTTCACCCGCTCTTTGATATGTACTCTGATTGCTTTCAGAGGTTCACAAAACCCATCAATCAGGCCGCTGTTTTTTATATCCATGGGAATTGCCGGGGCATATAACTGGTACACGAGGAGAAAAAAACGGTGCCAGAGATTTCAGACCGTGTGAAAATAGTCGTCTTAACAAGGGATACCTCAAAGGATGTCTACCGGTGTGATCCCTATCGGTGGATCTATTATCCTGAGAGAGGAGATCCCACCCAGAATATTCCTCCCGGCACGTCGTTTTCCGACCTGCCGGATACCTGGCGATGCCCCTCCTGCAAGGAACCGAAACGAGTGTTCGTGTGGATAGAGCGGGATCAGGAATGTACGGACAATATTGGATCATGAGGGATTTGGTTCATCTGTCCTGATAATCTCCGCCTGTACTAACCGGGATAATCATCAGATTCCTCACCAATTCATCTCCGGACCGGACCGTATCTCTGGTATTCCCCGGGTAATGAGATGATCTCTCCGGATACATGAATTAATCAATCCGTACTGATGCATATATTAGATAATCACATGGTATTCGCGTCTCCCCTGACTGACCTCGTACCGCACTTTTACCGTTCGCTCTCCTGCCCCCGGACTCAAAGTGGAATATTCACCGGTACCGGGAGGGGGAGCGGATCCATTCCCATCCTGATATACAGGTGCAAAGCATGAAGATCCAGATCAATACCGGCAGAACCGTTACCCAGGGCTCGTACGTGGATCGGAAAAATACTCCTGAATATTACCGGGAGACGTCAACCATCCGGCTGAACCCGGTCGACATGATGAACATCGGGGTTGATGACGGTGAACGCGTAATGGCGAAGAGCGGTACGATGGGAATCGTGCTCAGGGCTCTCGCCGATGAAACAATTTCGAGCGGGACCGGTTTTCTCCCCCTTGGACCATATGCCAATTACCTCGTGGAGGGAACGACCCACAGCACCGGGATGCCTGATTTCAAATTTCTGGTTGTGGAGATCGAACCTACCGGGGATGAGGTGCTTCGGGTGGGTGACCTCATGAAACAACTGGGGGGTGTTCCCTATGAGCGATAAGGTTCGGCATGTCATCTGTCCGTATTGCGGATGCCTCTGTGACGACATCCTGATTGAACTGACCGACGGGAAGGTATCCGGGGTTGAGAATGCCTGTACTCTTGGCGCCCGTAAATTCCTGGACGATTCCGGAAACCGCCTGAAAAGTCCGATCATGCGCAAGGGGAACGAGTGGGTCGACATCTCCTATGAAGAGGCCGTATCATATGCCGTAGATATCCTCTCAAAAGCAGATCGGCCGCTCTTATACGGCTGGTCGGGCTGTGTAACTGAAACCCAGGCCATCGGTGTCCACCTGGCAGAGCTCATCGGCGGCGTCATCGACAGCACCACCTCGGTCTGTCATGGCCCCTCCATCCTCGCAATCCAGGAGGTCGGTCACCCCGGCTGTACTCTCGGACAGGTGAAAAACCGTGCTGACACTGTCATATACTGGGGTTCAAACCCGATAGAAGCCCATCCCCGTCACTTGAGCCGGTATACCTATTATGCCGATGCGTATTTCCTGCATAACGCATTCCGGGAACGGAAAATAATCGTTTTTGACGTGAGGAAGACAGCTACGGCAGAGATAGCGGATATTTACGTTCAGATTGATCAGGGTGGAGATTACCATGTCCTCTCAGCGCTCCGGGCGATAATCCGTGGTCGTGAAGACCTGATCCCGGAGCAGGTTGCCGGAGTGCCCCGGGAACAACTGATACGGGTTGCAGAGATCTGTAAATCAGCAAAATTCGGGGCTCTGTTCTTCGGGGTCGGGATCACCATGACCGGCGGGAAATATAAGAACATCAGGAATGCCATCGAATTTGTTGATGAGTTGAACCGGCATACCAAGTGGACCATTTCCCCGATGCGTGGCCATTCGAACGTGTATGGGTCAAATGAAGTGTTCACCTGGATCTCGGGATATCCGTATGCCGTGGATTATTCACGGGGGATAGCATTTTACAACCCTGGAGAAACCACCGTTGTCGATATTCTTGCACGGGGTGAGGCTGATGCCGCCCTGATTATGGCCAGCGATCCTGGTGCCCATTTCCCGCGGGTATGCTGTGAACACCTGGCAAAGATCCCCACTATTCTCTTTGATCCCTATCCGAGTGCAACCACCCATCTCTGCACGGTCCAGATTCCATCAGCCGTCAATGGGATTGATGCGGAGGGGACCGCCTACCGGATGGATGGCATTCCCATTAGGACCCGGAAATTTATTGAAACCGGGTATCCCTCCGACACATCCATTCTTGAGGATATCTATGAGCGGATCAGGGAGGCAAAAAGAAATGCGTGAATTGCTGATAAAAAATGCCTATGTCATCGATCCCCTCCAGGGTATTCACGGAGACATCATGGATATCCCGGTTCGTGACGGGAGAATTGTCGGGAGCGTCTCCGGGAGATCCGAAGTTATCGACGCCGGAGGTCACCTGACCCTTCCCGGGGGGATCGATTCCCACACGCATGTATGTGGTACGAAAGTGAACTTCGGCCGCTATATGAGTCCTGAAGACATGCGGGCCGGAAGAACCCCCCGGAAAGGGCCGATGTATCCGACATCCGGGTATACCGTTCCGACGACATACGGGAACAGTTACCGGTACAGTAAAATGGGATATACCACTCTTCTTGAGGGTGCCATGGCTCCCATGGAGGCACGCCACACCCACGAGGAGTTTGCTGCGACTCCCATGCAGGATATGCTTGCGAACACGCTTTTTGACGGAAACTGGAGTCTTTTTGAGGCAGTGGGGGATAAGGATGTCCGGCAGGCAGCGGCGGTCATCGGCTGGACGCTCTCGGCTGTGAAGGGATTTGGCATTAAACTGACGAATCCGGGCGGAACCGAAGCGTGGGGATTTGGCGATGATCTGGCCAGCATCGATGAGGAAGTACCGAACTGGACGATCACTCCCCGGGAGATCATCGACACGACGATCAAGGCATGCGAACTCCTCCATCTTCCCCATTCGGTTCATCTCCATTGCAATAACCTGGGCATGCCGGGAAATTACCGGACAACCCTGCAGACCCTCGATATCCCGTCAGACCTGAACCCGGATCGGCAGACCTTGTATCTGACCCATCTCCAGTTCCATTCATACGGGGGAAGTACCTGGGGGGACATCCGTTCAGAAGCAGAGAAAATTGCCGGATCGGTGAATACCAAACCGCATGTCGTCATCGACATGGGCCAGGTAATGTTTGGAAGAACCATGACCATGACGGCCGATGGTCCGATGGAGTTCAGGCTCCACATGCTCCATCATAACAAATGGAGCAACCACGATGTAGAACTGGAAACCGGTTCAGGCATCATTCCCGTCTATTACAGCCGAAAAAGCCTGGTCAACAGCATCATGTGGGCCATCGGGCTTGAGCTTGCCCTGCTCGTAAAAAATCCCTGGCAGTGTATGCTGACAACCGATAATCCGAATGGAGCGCCCTTCGTCAAGTACCCGGAGATCATCGGACTGCTCATGTCGGGGAAATACCGGGCCAGAGAGCTTGATAATGTACATAAACTCACGACCGACCGGACTTCTCTCGGTACCATCGATCGCGAACTCAGTTTTGAAGATATCGCGGTGATGACCCGGTCCGGACAGGCAAAAGCCCTGGGGTTGATTGATCAGGGCAAGGGACATTTCCGGGAGGGAGCCCTTGCAGATATTGCCGTGTACCCGGTCCGGCCGGATCAGACTGATCCGGCAATCCAGTACGAAGAGGTGATCGGGGCCTTCCAGCAGACGCTCTATACCCTGAAAGATGGCATTGTCGTCAGCAGGAACGGGGAAGTGATAACCGGTGTTGCAAACCGGACGTTCTGGACCGATCCACAGATACCCGCGGAGATGGACATCCGGAACAGTCCCCGGTTTATTGAGAAATTTTCACGGTACTACTCGATGGACCTTGAAAATTATCTGGTTCAGGACGAATACGTGCAGCGGGGGGTTGCAATGAAGAGCGGGGTATCATCATGATGCAGGTTATTCTCACCATGAAACCCCGGGAAAAACCCTTTCTTCCCATAGAAGCCGAGATGATCGCACCGATGTTTTTCATCGGGAACCACGAACTGTTTGTCTGGGAAGGGAATAAAAAACGGCGTATAGAGGATATTTTCACCATTCGGAAAGAGGGGAATGTAAACTCTCCGGAAAACATCGTGGTCATCCTCCGGGGAGATACCGGCCGGGTAAAGCGGGTAGGCGAGTATATGTCATCCGGGACGATCATCGTGGAGGGTGATATCGGGATGCATTGCGGGAATTTCATGCGAGGCGGAACCATTGAAATTCACGGCAATGCTGACGGATGGCTCGGACGTGAGATGCGTGGCGGGACCATCATCTGTCATGGGAATACCGGAGACTACTGCGGATCCGGGTATCGCGGCGAAAAGCGGGGGATGCGTGGCGGTAAGATAGAGATCCTCGGGAATGCCGGTGATTACCTGGGAGAATACCTGACCGGCGGAGAAATCCATGTTCACGGAGATGCCGGGATGTTTGCCGGTGCAGAAATGCGTGGCGGGATCCTCGTAATCGACGGAGATGCATGGATTCCTGCGGCCAACATGTCAAAAGGGACGTGTATCGTCAGGGGAGAGGTCCATGAGATGCTTCCGACATTTGAAAAGATTGGCGAGAAAGAAGGCCTGGTCGTGTATCATGGCGATATTGCCAACAAAGGCAAGGGCGAACTGATGATTGGTATGCCGGCGAATGACGATACCCGTTCCATCCCCTGATCTCTCTTTCCGGCGATGCCTGGCCCCGCCGGCATGCCCTGGTTCCTGAACTATCCATCCGGGACCACCCTTCGTGGTTTGTCAGTCTGCTGTTTTTCTCCCCTGTTGTCCGGTACCGGCCGTATCACGTTCCCGGATTGATCTGATCCGCTGACCGAAGATAATCGTGGAATGATTGTCTGTATCCATCCCGGTTCGTGGAGAACATCAGTGAAAAAGCAATCCTATTCGAGATCATACAATTGACCAATTCAAAAATTAATTAATATGGGTTAATTATGTATGAAAAACTTGATTACTTTTATTAAGCCGGGTAACGACGGTATATTCGTATGATGAGAAGATCGTTGATTAGCATCGTGCTAATCGTTCTGGCAGTGATATCCGTCTGCAGTGTGGTTTCTGCAGAGAAAGTGACTGACCTAACCGGAGCAGAGCATTCCGCAGACCGGCTTTTAATCGGAACAACCACCAGTCTTGATGCCACCGGAGTGCTTGATGAGCTCGCCAAGAAGTTCTCTGATGAAAACAATATCAAGGTTGAGTGGGTGGCAGTCGGAACCGGCCAGGCCCTCAAATACGGAGAGAACGGAGATGTTGATGTTGTCATGGTCCATGACCGTGCAGCGGAAGACAAATTCCTTGATGCAGGATATGGAATTGACCGGCGTGTCATTGCATCCAACTACTTCATGGTCGGCGGTCCGGAGTCTGACCCGGCAAAGATCGCGGGAATGACCGCCAGTGAAGCCTTTGCAGCTATCGCTGAGGCCGGAGAGACCGATAACACGGTTATGTTTGTCTCCCGTGGTGATGCATCAGGAACCCACTCGCGTGAAAAGCTCATCTGGAAAACCGCCGGGTTTAATTACACCGATGTAAATTCCTCACCCTGGTATATCGATGCTGCCGCAGGAATGGGACAGACCATCACCATGGCAGATGAGAAACAGGCATATACCCTTGCTGACACGGCGACCTGGAACTCAATGCAGAATGACATAGCACTTGTTCCACTCGTGACCGACGGTGAAGATCTTCTCAACATTTACGCGGTTATCATGGTAAATCCTGAAAAGTTCCCAGACGTTGCGATCAACACTGATGCTGCCAAGAAATGGGTGAACTACCTTATCAGTGACGACACCCAGAAGGTAATCGGGGAGTTCGGCACTGAAAAGTTCGGAAAACCCCTCTTTGTTCCGGCAAAGGGAGATGCTGCAACCCTGAAAGTATCAGAAGAAGAGATCTCAAGCCCGGTAGAGTAATTCTGCCAAGGCCCCTTTTTTCCGATGATTGATCTCTATTCTGCGTTTCTCACCTCGATCACCTTTATTCTTACACTGAATCCGGATATTATTGAGATAACCTCAAAAACACTCCAGATCACCTTTACTTCGGTCTGTATCAGCACGCTCATTGCGCTCCCGCTCGGAACAGCCATCAATTTCATGGAATTCCGGGGAAAAAAGACCCTGATCAGTATTATCCAGACCCTCTATGCCCTTCCGACGGTCATCGTCGGTCTCCTCTGTTTCATGCTTCTCTCAAGAACCGGACCTCTGGGATTTCTTGGATTTCTCTTTACCCCGGGCGGCATGATCTTCGGGCAGACATTTCTCGTGGTTCCGATCATGACCGGACTGACTATTGCGGCCCTCCAGGGTATTAATCCGATTCTGACCGATACCATCCGTTCCCTGGGGGCAACCCGGTGGCAGTTCCTTGCCAGTCACCTCCGGGAAGCCAGGTTTACCATCATGGCAGCCGTGGTCATCGGGTTTTCACGGGCGTTATCAGAGGTCGGGGCGGCGATCATGATTGGAGGCAATATCAAGGGACACACCCGGGTCCTCACCACGGCGATATCCCTGCAGACCTCAATGGGCAATTTTGAACTGTCACTCGCTCTCGGAATCATTCTCCTTGGTATTGCTCTTGTGATCAACCTGATTCTCGGATATCTCCAGCAGCGGTGAACCATGATACGACTGGACAATATTACGAAAACATTCGGTGAAAAGGACGTGCTCCAGGGGATATCAGCCGAGATTTTTGCCGGACAGGTCTTCACGATCATCGGTCCGTCCGGACAGGGAAAGACCACCCTGTTACGGCTGATCAATCTCCTTGATACCCCGTCACATGGTGAGATCTTCATCGACGGCATCCCGCTCAGAAAAGCCGGAGTTGACCGGACCGTCCTTCGCCGGCGGATGGGAATGGTATTTCAGACCCCAGTGGCCTTTAAAGAAACAGTATTTGAGAATATTGCCATCGGGCTGCGGTACAGGCATGTTTCATCCGCAGAGATCACCCGGAGGGTCCGGGAAAAACTGGACGAGATCGGTCTTTTAGGATATGAAAACCGAAAGGCTCACACCCTGTCGGGGGGAGAGATGCAACGGGTCTCTCTTGCCCGGGTCATGATCACCGAACCGGATATTCTTCTCCTCGATGAACCGACGGCAAACCTTGACCCAATATCGACGGCGAAGATCGAGGAACTCATCAGGTATTATAACCGGGAGTGTGGCACGACGATTGTCATGTCTTCACATGACCTCTTCCAGGGGCAACGACTGGCTCACCGGATCGCCGTGATGATGAATGGCAGGTTTATCCAGGCTGACGAGACCCTGAAAGTCTTTTCAGAGCCCCGGTCCGCTGAAGTTGCCCGGTTTATCGGGATTCGGAATGTTCTGAAAGGGACGGTGGTCGGTGCCGAAGACGGGATGACGCTTGTGGATCTGGGGGGTATCCGTGTCCGTGCCCTGAGTGCGGTTCAGACACGGGATGTGATGGTTGCCATTCGTCCGGAGGATATCACGATCTACAGCGAACCTGACGGGAAGATGAGTGCACGCAATATCCTCACCGGTACCGTTACCGAAATACGGCCGTACGGCATCATCAGTCATGTTACTGTTGCCTGTAATGGGATTTCCCTTGCCGTTCAGGTCACCTGGCAGGCAATTCGCGATCTGGGTCTTGTCGACGGCCAGGAGGTCATGCTCTCGTTTAAAGCCCCGTCGGTCCATGTGATGCCGTCAGAAGAGCTGAATATACCAGATTCCTGATCCCCTTCTTTTTCAGTAACCCGGGAGGAGGGTGCCGGTGAGGTTACCGGGCCCGGATGATCGTGCCGACATGCTCACCGTTGATTGCCCGGCTAATCATTCCCTTTTTATGGCCGTTGACAATCTGTACCGCGGGGATCGTCCTCGATTCAAGCATCAGTTCCAGGAGTTTTCGCTCCAGGACGAGATCTTCCATGTTTCGCTCGATGAGTTCACTGGCAGTGATCTCCGGAATCAGCTCGGCATCCGGGTACTTGAGCGGGTGCCGGTCAAAGAGTCCGTCCACATTCTTGGCAAGGATACACCGTTTTGCCCCTAGTACTTCTGCGGCAAGAAACGCACCGGTATCAGTCCGGTGCGGGGGAATTCCCCCGTTTGACCGTTCCGACGGATGTTCGTACAGCCCGTACGGCGGAGTGCCGTGGGTGACCGGAAGAGCCCCCATTGCAAGGAGTGTTGGCAGTTCCAGAAGATCAGTCGTATGGATGCGTTTTGCCTTCCAGGGGGCAAGGAGTGTTGCCATCATCAGGGCATTCTGCTCTGAGACTTTGCTCGTCAGTTCTGCGAGAATCCCGGTGGGCATTCCGAGATCAAGCCCGATATCCATCATATGGCGGACCCTGACGCCGCCGCCGGTTATGATGAGCATCTGGTGATGTTCAGAGAGGGTTCCCAGTTCTTCCACGAGCGGGAGTACCACTTCCCGGCCGTAATCGATGATCCCGTGCCCGCCGATCTTGACAACATTCAGTTCAGGAAGAATTTTAACGAGGGGACGTTCTTTGTACCGATCGAAGAGCCCCTTACTGACCAGTGTTTCGCCCTGAAGTTTATTTTGAATATCATGTCTTTCGTGCATCCGGTACCTCAATAGTATTAAGTACCGGGCGGGAGTATAGATATAGTATCGGCAAACCAATTGGTATATCCAATTGATATAATGCCGAACCACGAGGTGAAACAGATGAAGATCTATGTACGGGAACGCCAGAAGGTCGGAGAAGGTGTAAGGCAGCCGCAGTTCAGAGTAGTGGCCGTAACCGGCGGGCAACTTCAGATCGAGGCAACCCATTTCAGAAAGGTTGAGATCGAGTTGATCGCAAAGGATGCCGGAGCCGAACTTGTCTTCCTTGAACCGGTTCCTGATGAAGAGAAGAAAAAACACTAACTTTTTACTCCGGGACATCTCACCTGACTTACGGGCTGCGGAAGATTATGGCTGATCTATCTATTGATGGTCTCTTTACGGCAGCTGTATCCATGGCACTGACCCAGGACCATGCCATGACGCTTACGTTTGCTGAGACGGGAATGCGAATCCGGTTTCCCACAACAAGACGGCTGGCAGAGCACTTTCAGGTACCCCATTATTATATCCTTCCCTATTTTGCCATGATGGAAGAGCAGGACCTGATACGAAGGGAAGAGCGGGTAGGAATCCACACGACCCATACCGGCTCGGTGAAGATCGTCAGGATCATGCAACAGGATTTTTCAAAGGAAAGTATTGCATTGCTCGGTCCTGGCATGTTCAGGGAGATCTGTGCCCTCGCTGATCCGGATTGATGCCTCACTCCGGTTTCCCGGGTCGATTCCGGCACACCGATTCATATTTTCCCGAAAACCCGGAACCCGGTATGAGAAGAGGGTGACAGAAGATCTCCGGTGTATGATGAGAAGATCTCCGCCACACTAGATACTGATTATATCAGTTGATATAACTTCTGGTTTATCTGGTGAGGTCAGCCCGGAACACTATCTCCTTCTCCCCTCCGGGATCGGTATCATGACTTCCTTTTTGCCGCGGTTTTCTGGTTACAGTATCGTATCGTCCCGGTTTCACCGGTCTCATACCCCCCGAGATGGATGAGTACCTCCTGGTATCTCCGGGAGGCAATGATCTCCGCAATTGTCCTGATATGCGGGTCATGTTCGAACAACCGTTTCGTGGTGACGAGCTCATACCGTTCAACGCCCACCTCGATGAATGGGAGTGACAATGAAAGGGCTGCTCCATATACGGTCATCCCGAGATCAGCATCTCCGGATTTTACGGCCTGGCAGACCGCAAGATGGCTCGTGACTTCGGTATGATACCCGTCTACCTGATCCGGGGAGATTCTCTTCTGTTCAAGCAGGTAATCAAGAAGCATCCGGGTTCCTGAACCCTGCTGCCGGTTAATAAACCGATACCTCGTAATATCGTCAAACCCAAGGATTTCGCGGGATACCATCCCCTGCATCCGTTCCCCGACACAGATCAGGACGAGTTCTTCATCAGGGAAATACTTCTGGAGATATGGGATATTGTACTCGCCATTTCCGGCAAGGAGATGCATGGGGGCCAGGTGACAATCACCCCGTTTCAGGGCGAGTAATCCGTCCATACTCCCGACATGGGCAGAAGCGATCCGAATACCCTGTTTTCTGACAAGATCGGCAAGGTAATCGATGGAGGGATCATGACTCCCGGTGATCAGGACCATCTGTTCTGCTTCCTGTTCCGGCACGGTGAGTACGGCGTGAACCTCTCTCCCGATCGTACCTGCTTTCTGGTCAGCGGGTATCTTCAGGCAGGCATTGGATCTGACCAGGTTCATCTGGATTCCCGGGCCGTAGGACAGGGGGACGGCGATCCATGCATTCCGGACCTTTCCGACCGTTACCAGAACAAACTGATCTGTGCCGGGAGAGGAGGGGATCGTACCGGCCAGTCGGGCAGTGATTTCTGCATGTTCCGGCATATTGAATCCATACCATTCCAGAACCGGTCTGAGAATCTCGCGAAGAACGGTATGGCAGGCAATAGGATATCCGGGCAGTCCGATGACCGGCCGGGAATTAATATCCCCGACAATCACCCGTTTTCCCGGTTTTATTGCTAACCCACGGACGATGACCGAACCGAGATCGGCGATGATCGCTGCAATCATGTCAGTTGCCTCATGGGACGAACCGGCAGAGATGAGTATAAGATCGTGATCGATGGCAGCCTCCTTGATTGCTGCCCGAATCATCCCCTGTTCAGCAGGAACCGGGGAGATCGGTGCGGAAATCCCTGCATCTGTGAGAAATGCTGCTGCCATGTGGATACCGCCCGCTCCTTCCTGTCCGGCCGTCGTGATCCCGCTTCCGGTGAGAATGAGGGCCACCCTGAGATCAAGAACCGGTATCTCATGAATACCGAACTGTACCAACGCCCCGATCTCTTCGGCCCGGATCCGGGAGAGGCAGGGAAGGATCATCTCTGTGGCGGTAATCTCTTCACCGATCGGCCGGATATGCTGCCACGGACGAGCCGGGGTTCGGATCAGATATCCCTCTTCTCCCTCCTCACCATCCTCGATTCGGATAACCGCATCAAAGCGTTCATCAATGACATTCCCGGTGTTCACCCGGCAATAATCAGTCACCTGGATCGGATTCTTCCTGGTGGCACCGGTGGTATCCCGGCTTTTCACCGCCATCCCGGCCACCGCTGAACGGTGGGCAGACGGTATCGATACGGGAGAAATGATCGCTTCAGCAGTGGTCTTTCCATAGGCATCCTGAACCGGGACAGAGCGGACCCGGGGGGTGAAGGTGAACCGGTTCTGAATAAGGGTCCGTGCATCATCCAGGGAGGGCAGCGTACGGTGCCGGGGTGGCATATCTCCTCTGTTCACCACAACAGTACCTCGACCAGCGACCCTGCTTCGTATCCTTCCACTGATCCGGGAATCCGGATAACCCCGTCACTGTCAAGAAGAGTATTGGTCAGGCCGGATTTTCCAAGAACCGGTATCACCTCCGGACCGGCAAGCAGGGCCCTGACATAATCTTCCCGTCCCTGTACTGACCTGAGTGGTGTCTTCAGGCGGGAAAAAACATGTTTTTCTGAACCGGTTCTCTTCATCATCGCAGCGATCAGTTCCCGAACGATGACAAGGAGGATCACATATGCCGAAGCCGGATGCCCCGGGAGACCAATAACCACTTTCCCGTCAATAGCTCCGACAATGGTCGGTTTTCCGGGAGATATGGCGATACCGTGAATGAGCACCGCTCCCCGGGAGGCAATGATGTCAGCACACATATCCCGCTCTCCCTTGGAACTCCCCCCTGAGATGAGAACGGCATCACAGGATGCTACGGCTGTATCGAGTGCCCGGGTGAGAGCGGATGCCTCATCCGGAACGATACCGTACCCCACCGGGATCGCTCCTTCTTCAGAGACAAACCCGGCACAGAGGTACGAGTTGACATCACGAATCTGTCCCCCGGCCGGGATGGTATGTACCGGTACCAGTTCATTTCCTGTCGAGATGATCCCGATCCGGGGGCGGGATGAGGCGAGAACAGAAGATAATCCACAGGCGGCAAGGACGCCTGCCACCCGCGATGATATCGGTGTTCCGGCCTGAACGGCGATTCTGTCAGATCCAAAGTCTTCTCCCCGGAGGATGACGTTCTCCCCCGGTGCAACCGGCCGGTGAACCAGGATCTGATGGCCGAGTTCTTCACAGTACTCAATCATCGCGACAGCATCTGCATGCGGGGGAAGGGATGCTCCGGTCGGTGTATACACACAGGTTCCGGGCAGAACCGGCCGCTCGCTGGCATCCCCCATACCGATTCGTTCGGTTAATTTCAGCATTGATGGAAGGGCTTCTCCCGCACCGGTGGTGTCAGACGACCTGACCGCGTATCCATCAACGGTGGATCGGTTGAATCCGGGAATATCGACATCCGGAGAGATGTCTTCGGCGAGTACCCGTCCGCAGGCATCCGCAAGGTCGATTCGTTCTCCGGGGACGGGGGAAGCGATCATCCGCACGGTGTCCACCGCCTCGGAAACGGGGATCACGGAGAGAAATCTGCTCATCTAAAACAACCTAACTGGCAGGCGCGTATCTTTATTTCGTTTTCCTGGCAGAATGTTCCTATTTCAGAGACCGGGATATGGTATTGTTCTGCAAGAGAGAATATCCTGGTGCAGGTGATGTCGCTCATAATCCCTTCCTGTCTGAATACGGTCCGGATATGATCGCTGTCCATGCACCATCATTCATCCTCCGTGCACAAGGTCATACCGGTCCCTCGTATGGAATGATGGATTATGCCCGGTATCCTGGCTCAGATCTTCCGTTCAGGTGCAGGTGTATCCTTCAGGCCAGGAGCATCCTTTTGTTCCTGAGAATGAGAATGACGATCTGGTTCTTGTATGGCACCATAAATAAGAATCTTGAAATGAGCGTGGACTGATACTGGTATTGTGCATCGCATGTGAATACCGGGACCATCGCTCACGTCGGTATGCCGATCCGGATTCCCTGCCGTATGATTTCTGGGGATCCACCTCATCCCCGGCCTGCGGGAATGTACCGGACTATCCAGGAAATTCCGTGAAAGTAATAAAAATTCCATCCCTTCTCTCCCAGGTCATCGTTGCCGCCCTCACCGGAATCGACATGATGGAGTTTACGATCCGTGAGGAGTGTCAGTACTGCCGGGGACCCGTCAAGTTTCATGACATCAGGGCGAAGCGGTTTGCCACGGTTATTGAGAAGGGAGAGAAGAGAAATATCAATATCCGCGTGTACCGGTATTACTGCCAGGATTGTGGAAAACTCTGTTATGCCCGTGCTCCTTTTTACCCGAATACGAAGTTTGGATCCCCGGTTGCGGATCTATGCACCACTCTTGCATGGGAGCACCCGTTTAACCATGTGGCAAAAATCCTGCAGATGATCGGGATCGTTATCGATCGGGGCACTATCAGGAACTTCTCCTGCTATGAAATCCCCCCCGTCAGTTATTCCAAGATATACGGACTTCCCATCCCCCTGTCCATCTGTTACCTCTCAGACCTCTTCTCCAGAAATGTCTGGAATTATACGGTAACTCAGGAAGAGATCCTTGAAGTCTGTGGATTTTTGGTAAAAGAGGAGTGATGAGTACAGATGAGGAGAGATGCGTTCAGGGTTATCCCCCATACCCTTCTGGTTCCCGGAACATCTCGATCATTTTGTCAAAGGTATTCCCGTAATTCCGGTCGCTCTCCTCATGTTCATTCATTTTCGCAATAACCGGTTTTCCTGCCCGTTCCCCGGCATGGTACCCGAACATCACCTCCAGTTCAACCTGCAGGGCATGGAGATAAAGTGAGTTTGGAATTTCCATGGGACACCGGTCCTCGCACTGGCCGCAATTCACACATGAATCCCCGATATGCGAAACCCGGATAAGGTGAAACATAAACGGAGGAGGTATCTGCCCTGGTTTTACGAGCCATGACTGTTTTATCCTGCAGTCAGTACAGATACACATCGGGCAGGCCTCAGTACACTGGTAACACTTGATGCACCGGGACATGTCCCGCATCATGTGCTGGAGGAGAGAATCACCGACGATTTTTGAGAACTGTTCTGCCCGGTTTTTTGCATTGATCGCCTTCATCGCCGTCTCGACCCGGCTTCGTGCTTCAATCCCCCTCTGTTCTGCGGCTTCAATGGTGATATTGCCGGAATCGATAGATGATGCAATGGCCTGGGCACCTTTTTTACTGCAGACCTCGATACAGGTAGTATTACCTGAATAGTCCCCGATTACCCCCCAGTCTCCACACACAATGTCACATTGCCGGGGTATCTTAGTATCACATCGCTGGCAGCATACCCGCCGGCCATACCCTTCTGTTTCAAGATCCTCTATCGGGAGGGCTTTTGTGACGGTATCGGTCTGAACATGGTATTTTCCTTCCGAAAAGGAGATGTTCAGGACGGTATCAGGGTCAAGGCCAAACTTCTCTGCCACCATTCGTCGTGCTGTCAGCGGGTGAATCGTACCGCTGCAGTTCAGGCCGATAAGGATGATATTATCAAGATTGATCCGGTTTCGTTTAGACAGTTCGATGATTGCCTTCGCCTCACATCCCTTCGCGACCACGGCAAGGCGGTGATCCGGGTGTTCCTGCAGGTATTTCATGAGGAATTTTGCCGTAGAAATGGTTCCGCAATACCGGGACCCCGAACATGACCGAAGCAGAAGAGGATCCGTGATGATCTCCACCCGGGCATCATAGATATCCGCCCCCCTGCAGAGAACACAAACGGCATCAACATCTCCTGAGGAGAGGAGATGCATCAACAGACCGGTGACAAATCCTCCTGAAGATCCTGCCTCCCTGGTGCCGGGATCACTCGCCCATGCATAGAAGATTTCTCCAGGACGGATCATGTGTGTTCTTCCTGATACCGGGAGATGGCAATAGCGGCAATCTTGTGTTCGCTCATCCTGGGAAGAAATCCTGCTGACCCGTCTTCAAGATGCCGGGCAGCACGTTCGATAAACGGAAGCGGCATGAAGGTAGAACCCTTTTTAATATCCCTGACCAGGCGGGCCTTGCATACCAGCGATCCCTGTCTGAACGATACGAGGATGAGATCGTTGTTCTTTATCTTCAGACCCGCTGCATCGTCCGGATTCATCTCAAGGTAGGCTTCGCTCATCTCATCGTTCAGGCTCTTGCACCGCCGGGTCATACTTCCCGACTGCCAATGCCAGATGATCCTCCCGGTGTTCAGTCTGAACGGGAATTTTTTATCCGGAAGGTCTGACGGTTCTTTCCACTCGACAGGATGGAAAACCCCTTTTCCATCCGGCGTAGCAAATTCGGTTTCGTACAGGACTGCCGTTCCCGGATAGTCCCGGGTCGGGCATGGCCAGTTGATACCTTCCGGCCGTCCCACCCGCTCCCAGGTCATTCCCTGGTAATGGGGATTGACCATGCAGATCTCTTCAAATATCTCCTTCGGTTCCGTGTACGGGAACTGGTCTTTATACCCCATCCGGTCTGCCAGGGCGATGATGATATCGGTATCTGATTTTGCTTCGCCGGGGGGATCGACCGCTTTTCTGATCCGCTGGACCCGTCTTTCGGTATTGGTCTGGGTTCCATCCTTTTCAGCCCAGCATGCGGCCGGGAGAACGATATCGGCGAACTCGCAGGTTTCAGTAAAGAAGATGTCCTGAACAATGAGGAATTCCAGATTTTTCAATCCTTTTTTGACCCCTTCCGGATCTGGCTCTGATATAACCGGGTTTTCCCCGATCAGGTACATCATTTTAATGGTTGGATGGGGTGTGCGGAGCCGCTCAAATAACTGATTGATATCATACCCTTCTTTCGGTTCACAGATCCCGTCAGGAAAATTCCATTGTTTTGCAATAAACCGGTGGGCAGCCCCGTCGGTGATTTTGGCATATCCCGGGAAAAAATGAGGAAGGCATCCGGCATCACAGGCACCCTGGACATTATTCTGCCCGCGAAGGGCATTTACCCCGGTTCCCGGCCGGCCGATGTTCCCGGTCAGCATCATCAGGTTCGCAATCGACTTCACATTGTCGACCCCGGTGTTATGCTGGGTCATTCCCATCGCGTATAGTACCGTGCACCGGTCAGCGTTGCCGATCCATTCGGCAGTCGTCCTGATGAGATCAGGGGAGACGCCACAGAGGCTGCCGGCACTCTCGGGTTCGTAACGGGGTTGGAGAACAATCTTTTTCAGCGATTCATACCGGGATGTCCGCTCACTGATGAACCTGCTGTCTTCCCATCCGTTTCTGACGATCTCTCCCATGATACTGTTCAGGAGGAGTACATCTGACCCGCTGAAGAACTGGATAAAGAGATCTGACTGTATGGCGGTCGGGGTATACCGGGGATCCGCATAGATAAGACGTGCCCCCCGGTTTCGTGCCTTAATAATCTGCCTCCCGACTAACGGATGCTGCTCTAACGTGTTACTCCCGAGACAGAGGATACAGTCTGCCTCCCCGATGTCGGGGATTGAATTTGTCATGGCACTACAGCCAAACGCAAGAAAAAGACCCACCATGGTGGCAGAGTGGCACATTCTCGCACAATGATCGATATGACGGGTCTTCAGGACACCCCGCCCGAATTTCATGGCCAGATAGTTATCTTCATTCGAACACCGTGCCGAGGTGAGCACGGCCATCTCTTCAGGCTGGTATCCGGCAAGTTTCGTGGCGATCAGGTCAAGTGCCGATTCCCAGCTGGTCTCGAAAAAAACGTTTCCTTTCCTGATGAGGGGTTTTTTCAACCGGTCAGGATTGGATACGAACTGATGACAATAGGTCCCTTTCGGGCAGATTCGTCCCTCATTCACCGGTGACCGGAAGTACGGGGCTGTTTCAGTAACTCTTCCGTTCTGGACGATAAGATTCACTGAGCATCCGGTACTGCAGTAGGGACAGGTGGTGGTGACCTGGTTATATGTCATCTGGACAGTTCACTCAATACCATTTGAAGCAGGGGATAGTTATTATTCCGCTCTTATTTCCTGCTCAAAAAAAGGGAGCGATCGCCGGGCATCGCGGGATCCTTGGGCATCTCATTCATCACGGTTACAATACTGGATCGTTCCTGAACGGGTGGTTTCATACCCCCCAAGGCGGGAAAGCAGGCTTTTAAAGGAGTCTGATGCAATGAGATCCCGGATCTTTCTGATCCGGTCATCTGCTTCATACATCTTTTTCGTCGTTACGAGTTCGTACCGTTCAACACCCACCGGAACAAACGAAAGGGAAAAGGTACGGGCAGCACTCAGGATGGCCATACCGAGGTCGGCATCCTTGTTCTGTATGGCAAGGCAGACGGCAAGGTGCGTGGTTACGTCCTTGTCATATCCGTCGATCTGGTCAGGCCGGATACCGTTCTCTTTCAGGAGATGATCGAGGAGCATCCGGGTTCCTGATCCCCGCTGCCGGTTGATAAACCGTCCGGTCAGTATCGAATCAAAACTGAGGTTATCCCGTGAAACAACTCCCTGAATGCGTTCAGCAACACAGATCAGGACCAGTTCTTCCTCCGGGAAATATTCCTTCAGGTACGGTATGTTGTATTCACCATCATCAGCGAGGAGATGCATCGGGGCCAGGTGACAATATCCTCTCTTTAAGGCAAGTAATCCCCCCATACTCCCTACATGGGAGGAAGAGATCGCAATATTGTCATCCCGCATCATGTCTGCAATATAATCGATGACCGGATCATGGCTCCCGGTGATCAGGATCACCTGTTCGGCTTCACTCCTGGGAACGGTAAGAGACGCCGTTGTCTCCGATCCTGCCTCAAGACCTTCCTGCTCTGAGGGGATCGTCAGGTACGCATTTGCCCTGACCATGCTCATCTGGATACCAGACCCGCGTGATACGGGAGATGCGATCCAGGTATCGCCGATCTTTCCGATGCTCGCCAGAACAAACTCGTCTGAACCGATAGAAGAGGGAATTGCCCCGGTGAGACGAACCGGGACTGTTTCAGGTTCAGGAATGATGAACCCGTGCCACCGTAACAGGGGAAGAACGATCTCCCGGAGAATGGTTGTGCAGGCAATCGGATATCCCGGCATGCCGATTACCGGTTTGTTCCGTATCTCGCCCAGGATAACCGGTTTTGCCGGTTTTATGGCGATGCCGTGGACAAATACCTCCCCCAGGTCACTGATAACCCGGGCAGTATAATCCTTGGTTCCCTTGGATGACCCGGCAGAGATAAGGATGATATCATGATCCTCTGCCGCTTTTTCAACGGTCCATTTGATGAGATCGAGGACGTCAGGAACGATTGGATAATGGGTGACCCGCACACCGGCCTTTTTGAGTTCTGCGGCTGCCACATGCATATTACTCTCGATGACCTGGCCCGGGGCGGGGACCGTTCCCACCGGCACAATCTCACTTCCCGTCGGTATGAGTGCAATTCTGAGATCGAGAACCGGAACCTCGGTAACGCCATAACTGATCATTGCCCCGATATCCGTGGGGCGAATCAGAGTCCGTCTCGGGATGATCATCTCGGTCTCTGCAATATCTTCGCCGACCGGCCGGATATGCTGCCAGGGATGGGCGGGAGCATAGATCGTAAATCCGTTGTTCTCCTCTTTTAGATCTTCAATCATGATCACCGCATCATACCCGTCAGGGATGGTGTTTCCCGTGTTTACCCGGACCGCATGGGGGAGTGTCTTAGGTTTCTGTTCTGTAGCACCGATTGTTTCGGCACTCCTGACGGCAATTCCATCCATTGCCGAGAGATGCGTACCCGGAAATGAGATCGGAGAGAACACTGCTTCTGCGGTAATTCTCCCTGACGCGTTCTGAACGGGAACGTGCACGATCCGCGGCTCACCGGGAAATCTCCGGTGTAATTCCGATAATGCATCTTTCAGTGATGTAAGCGTGAAAAAACGAGTCCGTTCCTCATCTCCCTCTACCATGGTCTCTCCTTTCCCTGGCGACCGGTTCGTTCCTCAGGGATATTCATCGCTCTCAAGACCAGAGTATTGGTTGGATCGGGTGATATACCCTTGGAGCATCCGATTCATGTACTTTGGGGGAGAATTGACCTCCGGGACCCGGATGACTGGATTTTTTTCATGAGGACAGTATCCGGGGGGATGGATGTACGATGAGCACCTAATAACCATATAGCATCAACAAACAAAGAAATTCACAAGATGGTATAAACCTGTGTTCACATCAGGTCACAATTATTCAACATCTCTGCGGCACGTCATCATCCTTGTGAGACCAGGTGATTTCCTGATGGCCGGATCAGGTGGTATATCAGCAAATCATGAAACCCGGGGCGATCAGCCCTCGCAGAAAAATGTTAATTCATTGAAATATACATTCTGAAAAAATAGCTTTTTTTATTAACCAGATCAGCCATGATATCTCCGTGTTCTCGCAAAATGCCCGGAAAAAACCGATGATCTTATATGGTGAAAAAAACTACGATGTAGTGCTCGATTCACTCAGTCGGGCACAGGATTACCTGTTACGGACAGAATCATCCCGAACCATGGAGCCTTCCCGAGTTCACGCTTCATGGAGATTCTGTCCACCGAGGAAAACGCGAATAAAATTCGCATTATCCTGTTTGTATTCATGCTATATGAATCCGGCGTCAGTATTCACTCCAGTGACCACTCTTTTCCGGGTACCTGGTATCGATGGCACCCGAGAATCCACCATAAATAAGCAAGACCTGCGGCACGTCATTGGCCGAAGGAATTTCGCCGTGTAATGGAAACCTTAAATACTGAACTTTCTCTAAATGATCATCTATTTTACCTGAGCTGAAGCGCATCATAATTTCACTGTTGGTTCCTTTGCATGATGAATTCAATAAATATCCTATGAGGAATCACCAGTTTTCATCAAAAATTACGCGACAAAGAGGTGCGCTTAAATAGTATTGGTGGAGACGTTCTAGTACTGTACCTGGGCAGGCATAGCAGGATCTATCCGAACCGATTATAATCCTGATTATGCTGGGGAACAGTCAAATCCGAGGAAAAAATGAGCACGATATCGATCAACCTGATATCAGGTCGCACCATTCAGCAGGGTGTCTCCATGGAAGGAGGCAAGGAGAAGGATAATTACCGCCTTGCCTGTGGGATCATAGAGATTGATGAATCTGACTTCAAAAAACTGGGAGTCATGAAGAATACCAATGTACGGGTGACCAGTGAATTCGGTTCCGTCGTTGTAAAGGCGGTTTCGGCGACCCAGGGACCACACCCGGGAATGGCATTCATTCCCATGGGGCCATGGGCAAACAAGATCACCAGCACTGAAACCTATTCCACGGGAATGCCCACCTTCAAGGGTGTTCCGGTGACCGTTGAGCCCGCTCCTGAAGATAAAGTGATGAATTCAGTTGAACTCGTCCGTGCATACTGCTTTGGTGATAACTGATGTCAAAAACAATCACTGATGTAATCTGTCCGTTCTGCGGAACGCTCTGTGACGATCTCATCGTTACGACAGACGATGAAGGGAAGAAGATTCTCGGCGTCGAGAATGCCTGTGCAATCGGTGCTGAGAAGTTTATCCATTCATCAGATCATTCCCACCGGGTAACCCGCCCCCGGAAGATGCAGGACGACGGCACCTACAAGGAGATAACCTATAAGGAAGCGATCGAGCACACTGCCCAGATCCTTGTACATGCCAAAAAACCACTCATGTATGGCTGGTCTTCAACCTCATGTGAGGCACAGAGTGTCGGCCATGAGATTGCCGAAATGTGTGGTGCAACCGTTGACAACACGGCAGCCGTCTGTCATGGAACCACGCTCATCGCACTCCAGAATGTCGGTATTCCGAGCTGCACCCTCGGAGAAGTAAAGAACCGTGCAGACCGGATCATCTTCTGGGGCTGCAACCCGGCCCATGCCCACCCCCGGCACATGTCCCGGTATTCCATCTTCCCCCGTGGATACTTCACCGGAAAGGGCGCCAAGCAGCGGAAGATCATCGTGGTTGACCCCCGTCCCACCGATACCTCAACCCTTGCCGATGTTCATCTCCAGGTTGAGCAGGGATATGATTATGAACTCCTCCAGGCGCTCCGTGCAGCAATCCGGGGACAACCGCTTGCAGGAGATGTTGTCGCCGGTGTTCCCACGGAGAAGGTCTACGAAGCAGCTGAACTTCTTAAATCCGGACGGTTCGGGGTCATCTTCTTCGGAATGGGAGTTACCCAGTCTCTCGGAAAAGACCACAACATCGATGCAGCTATCTGTCTGACCAAGGATCTGAACGACTACACCAAGTTCTCGATCATTGCCATGCGGGGACATTACAATGTTACCGGGTCCGGCCAGGTTCTCGGCTGGCAGTTCGGATTCCCGTACTCCGTCGATCTCTCCCGTGGATTTGCCCGGTATAACCCGGGAGAGACGGGAACGATTGAAATTCTCAAACGGCAGGAAGCAGACGCGGTATTTGTGCTTGGCAGCGATCCGGGAGCCCATTTCCCGATGCAGTGTGTCAAGGAGATCTCCCGGCTGCCATCAGTGGCAATTGACCCCCATATCACCCCGACAACCGATATCTGCGACGTACATGTCCCGGTTGCGTTCGTCGGCGTAGAAGTCGGCGGGAACTGCTATCGTATGGATAATGTTCCGATTGAGTCCAGAAAAGTCGTTGAGCCGCCGGAAGGGATGATGACCGACCAGGAGTTCCTCTCTGCAGTACTGGAACGGGTCAAGGAACTCAAGGCAAACTAGGGTGACAACAATGAGCGAATATATCATAAAAAACGGAACCGTCTACGATCCAAAGACCGGTGTCAAGGGCGAGGTCAAGGATGTCTGTATCAAGGACGGGAAGATCGTTGACAAGGTCTCCTCAAAGGCAACGAGCATCGATGCCAAGGGGAAGACCGTCATGGCCGGAGCCGTCGAGGTACATGCCCACGTAGCCGGACCAAAGGTCAATGAAGGCCGGAACTTCAGACCGGAAGACAAACTCTTCTCCTACAAGCCGGGCGGCAAAAACACCCGTATGGCCGGTGGATTCTCAATCCCCACCACATTCAAGACCGGGTATGAATACGCAAAGATGGGATACACCACCGTCATGGAAGCAGCCATGCCGCCGATATATGCCCGTCACGTTCACGAGGAGATCAAGGACACCCCGATCATCGACGAGGCAGCATTCCCCGTCTTTGGAAACAACTGGTTTGTCTTTGATTACCTGAAGAACAAGGAGATGGACAATGTTACGGCATACATCTCCTGGCTGCTCAGGACGACCAAGGGATATGCCATCAAGATTGTCAATCCCGGCGGTTCCGAAGCCTGGGGATGGGGTGAAAACTGTACCAGCATCCATGATCCGGTTCCCTACTTTGACATCACCCCGGCCGAGATCATGAAGGGTCTCCTCACGGCAAACGAGAAGATGGGGCTCCCGCACTCGATCCACGTCCATACCAACAACCTGGGCAATCCGGGCAACTACCAGACAACCCTTGATACGTTCAAACTTGCCGAGGGGGTCAAGCCAACCAACAAGTTCGGCCGTGAACAGGTATTCCATCACACCCACGTGCAGTTCCACTCGTACGGGGGAGACAGCTGGGGAACCTTTGAATCCAAGGCAAAGGAGATCATGGATTATGTCAATGCAAACAAGAACATCACCATCGATCTCGGCTGCGTGACCCTGGACGAAACGACCACCATGACCGCAGACGGTCCGTTCGAGCATCACCTGACCACCCTGAACCATCTGAAATGGGCAAACGTGGACGTTGAACTTGAGACGAGTTCAGGTATCGTTCCGTATGTCTACGACCCGAACATCAAGGTCTGTGCCATCCAGTGGGCCATCGGTCTTGAACTGGCACTCTATGCAAAGGATCCGATGCGGACGTTCGTGACCACCGACCACCCGAATGCCGGTCCGTTCACCCGGTACCCGCGTATCTTCAAGTGGCTGATGTCTGACAAGTCCCGGCAGGAGATGCTCAAGGGCTTTAAGAACTCTGACAAGGTCATCGCGGCAACCAACCTCGCGTCACTTGACCGTGAGATCACCATGTACGAACTTGCCCAGATGACCCGTGCCGGACCAGCCAAATCACTCGGTCTTACCGACCGGTTTGGTGGCCTCGGCGTCGGCATGGAAGCAGACGTGGGGGTCTTTGACATCCTCGAAGACAAGATCACCGACCCCGAACAGATCGAGAAGGCATTCAGTTCAGCTGAATACGTCTTCAAGACCGGAACGCTGGTCGTTGACCATGGCGAGATCGTCAGCAACGGCAACAAGAGAACCCTCTGGGTCGATGCAAAGATTCCGCTGAACGAACAGGTCGAGCGTGACGTGAAGATGAAGTTCCTGAAATACTACAGCATGAACCTGAACAACTACGAAGTATCAGACCACTACGTACCGAATCCGTACGTCATTGAGGTCGATTCCAACTAAGGGGGAAGCAGACATGGATATCATCAAACTCACCCCCACGAAGGTTCCTGAACTCTACCTTGAGGCAGAACAGATCAGCCCTGACGCCTTTGCCGGGAAGACAAACCCGGAGATCGGCGAGTTGTCTGTTTATATGGGAAACCAGACTTACAAACTCGCAGATTTCTTTACGATCGACGGAAAGGCCGGGGCAACGGCTGCCGATACGCGAATCGTGATCGCCGGTGACGCCGGGAAGGTCAAGTACATCGGCATGAAGATGACCGCCGGAGAGGTAGAGGTCCAGGGGAACGCTGACATGTACGTCGGTGCCTGGATGGCAGGCGGGAAGATCCTGGTCAAAGGAAATGTCGATTCCTTTGCAGGGATTGCCATGACCGGCGGCGAACTCGTCATCGAAGGGAATGCCAAGAACTACATCGGTGCTGCCTACCGTGGCGACTGGCGGGGCATGCAGGGCGGAAAGATCCTGGTCAAAGGGAGCGTCGGTTCTGATGTCGGCTCAAACATAAACGGTGGAACAATAGAGATCGGCGGCAATGCCGATGTCCACCTGGCAACCCACGCTGATGGCGGAACCATCATTGTCCACGGCGTCGCGAAAGGCCGGGTCGGCGGACAGATGGTGAAAGGCGATATCTACGTTCTCGGCGGAATCGAGCGGATGATGCCCTCATACCGGTACGATCACGATGAAGAGGTCGAACTGAACGGGAAGAAGACGGCTTTCAGTGTCTACTACGGAGATCTCGGGGAGCGTCACGGGAAGCGGAAAGGCGAGATCATTTACGGAAAGATCTTCCTTGCAACCGGTACAGCGGCTGTGGGTGAGAAACCTGCACCGCGAACCCGTCATGCAAACCTGAACGAAAAGCAGATGGACGCTCTTTCAGAAGCGGTCAGAGAAATGAAGGAACCCACGGTCCAGGCTGTCCGTGCGTACATTCATGATTCATTCGGGCTTGATATGAAGCCGATGCAGGTTTCACGCCTGATCGACTCAATAAAGCGGTAATCCCTATTTTTCCGGACGGCTCAGCCGATCCCGGAAAATCCCTCTTCTTTAAAAAAAAACCACCAGACGGATGGATCCTGTCAGCCCGGTTTTTTTAGTCCCGTCGGATTGCATGATACCCGTCATCCCGTTCTTCAACGAGAAGAACTGCCGTTCCCATGATCCGAAGCGGCTGGGGGAACTTCGGAACATGAACCCGGCCACCGGTCAGCGTTCTTCCTTCAACCGTCATGACCTGGTCGATGCCGATATGCAACAGATCGCTGATTTCCACGTCTCCATGATGGTCCCTGATGGATCCGATCTGCAGGTATCTCCCGTCAGATCCACTCGCTGCAAGTCCTATTCCTGCAAGGGCTCCGATGACCCCTCCCTCGGTCCCTCCCAGTCCTTCAAGAAGAATGCCGGCATGACCGGCGATTGCCCGTGCACGATCCTGTGTCAGAACCTGGTCTTTGGCGTCAAGTCCGAACCGGACGAGTGCCGGGATGATCTGTGCACTTCCGGCGAGTGCCACCCCGGGATCGCTTCCCACGGCAGATCGTTCCCTGACCAGTGCTGTAACCAGCCCAAAGAGGCGGGGATACTCTTCAGGAGGGATGTCATCGAGGCAGATCACCGCCCCGCTGTTATGGGAGGTATACGGGATAGACGGGTGAACAAAAAACTGGTGCCGGGTGATGTACTGAACCGGGTAGGTTTCAGTTATGATTGCTGCGATTCCGCGGGAAAGCCGTCCGGTCCCGATTGATTCAGGACTGTCCGTATCATCAATTCCGATATAGAGGGGCATAAAACTCCGGATGTTCTCCCTGTGGTCAGTCGTATCCTCGGGAAATATGGACATATACTCGCTCTCCCGGAAGTAATAGATTGTTTTTTCACCGGGAGGGTATTGCACTCCTTCCTGATTTTCATAAGATGTAACTATGTTGAGTTACCCTCCCTCCCGGTAAACCGGTAGATATTCCCCATAACCCATTGATCCCGGGGTCAGAACGGGAACTCCCTCGCAGAAGGATTTCTCAATTCTCTCTGCAACAGGACTGGATTTCCCCACGGCTGGATATGTGATGTATTCCTGATGATCGAACGCCGAAGGGAAAAAAAGAGGGGATCCGGTGAACCCCCGGGCTCGGGATCTGATCCGGATACCCCATGATCCGTGCTCCCTTTCGGAAAAAGACCCTAATCGGGGGGAATGCGTTCACCGGTGGTGATCCCGGTTCTCCTGCCGGAATATTCCCCGGGGGAGTAATCCATACTGGTTAACCCAGACTATTCCCTGCATGGCGCTACCTGATCTCCATATCCGGATTGTTGCTCAGGATCTCATTAACACCTCCTTCTTTACAGGCAAGAATGATTTACAGACCTCCCGTCTCCTTTTGAAATTTGTTACATGCGGGATGACCTTTCCACCAGTAATCGCCAATTTTGGAAAATGTTTCAAAACCCTTATGTCACCTGGTATAACACCTATTTGTACCGAGGAATTGCACATGGAACTAAAGTATGTTCAAACGACCTGCCCGTACTGCGGTACCGGCTGTTCGTTTAACCTTGTAGTCAAGGACGGAAAAGTCCAGGGGACTGCCCCTTATCAGCGGTCTCCGGTCAACCTGGGTAAAGTGTGCCCGAAAGGACTCTATGCCCATGAATTCATCAACTCTCCGGACCGTCTGACAAAACCGCTCATCAAGAAGGACGGAAAGTTTGTTGAAGCTACCTGGGATGAAGCCCTCAAACTCATTGCATCCAAGTTCAAGTCGTTCAAGCCGGACGAGTGTGCCTGCCTGGCATCTGCTCGTGCCTCCAACGAGGATAACTATGCAATGATGAAGTTTGCCAGGGGCGTGCTCAAGACGAGACACATTGATCACTGTGCCCGTCTCTGCCATGCATCCACGGTTGCCGGCCTTGCCAACATCTTTGGTTCCGGTGCAATGACCAACTCCATTCCTGATATTGCCGAGGCAAAGTGCGTCATGGTCATCGGGTCCAACACCTTTGAGAACCACCCGCTCATCGGCCGCCAGGTCATGAAAGCCAAGGAGAATGGAGCAAAGATCATCTACGTCGATCCCCGGAAGACTCCGACCGGAAAGCAGGCAGATCTCTTCCTCCAGTTCTACTCAGGAACCGATGTCTGTCTCCTGAACGGCATGATGCAGGAGATTATCAAGAACGGCTGGGAGAACAAGGAATTCATCCAGAAACGCTGCAACGGATTCGATGATCTCAAGAACGAGGTCATGAAGCCGGATTACAGCCTTGAGAATGTCTCAACCGTGACCGGTGTCCCGGTCGACGATCTGAAGACCGCTGCAGAGTGGTTTGCCAAATCCGGTGCCAGTACCATTCTCTATTCGATGGGTATCACCCAGCACACCACCGGGGTTGACAATGTCAAGTCGGTCGGGAACATCCAGATGCTCACCGGGAACCTTGGACGGCCCGGTACCGGTGTGAACGCCCTTCGTGGACAGAACAACGTGCAGGGAGCCTGTGACATGGGAGCCCTGCCGGTTGTATACACGGCCTACCAGAAGGTCATCGACGAGGCTGCCCACAAGAAGTTCACAGATGCCTGGAAGTTCAAGGACGGCATCGCAGAAGGAAAGAACGGGTATGAAGTCACCGTGATGATGGATGTCCTCACCGACAAGCCCGGCGAGCTCAAGTGCATGTATATCATGGGCGAGAACCCGATGATCTCGGATCCCGACCTGACACACGTGAAACATGCCCTTGAATCCCTCGAATTCCTGGTCTGCCAGGATATCTTCATGAACGAGACGACCGAGCTTGCAGATGTCGTTCTTCCGGCTGCCTGCTATGCAGAAAAAGACGGAACCCAGACCAGTACCGAACGCCGGGTCCAGATGTGGAGAACAGCCCAGAACCCGCCGGGAGAAGCAAAGGGAGACTGGGAGATCATTGCCGCCCTTGCCGCCGAGATGGGCTATGGAGAGCAGTTCCCCTGGAAAACGTCAGAGGAAGTCTTCAACGAGATGGCATCGGTCACCCCGTCCTATGCAGGTATGACCTACGAGCGGCTGCAGCGGCCTGAAGCACTTCACTGGCCCTGCCCGACGAAGGAACACCCGGGAACCCCGATTCTCCACATCGAGAAGTTCGGTATGCCGGACGGGAAGGGTCTCATGACGGCAATTCCGTTCAAATACCAACAGGAACGCCCGGATGCCGAATATCCGTTCCTCCTGACCACCGGCCGGTGCATCTGGCACTGGCATACCGGAACGATGACCCGCCGGTCTGAAAACCTCGAACGCGAAGAGCCGACCGGATGGATCGAGATCAACCCCGAGGACGCCAAAGCCCTTGGCATCAGAAACAACGAGATGGTCAAGGCGATCAGCCGCCGTGGCGAGATCACCATCAAGGCCCGGATCACTGATACCATCAAGAAGGGTGTCATGTTCATTCCGTTCCACTTTGTTGAATGTGCAGCCAACATGCTGACCATCAATGCCCTTGACCCGATTGCCAAGATCCCGGAGTCAAAGGCCTGTGCAGTGAAAGTTGAGAAGATTGTGGGGGCCTGAAGATGGCAGCAAAAGGCGATATGGTGTATGCATGGGCAAAGGATGCCGATATCCTGAAGAAAGGAGAATGCGGCGGTGCCGTAACGGCCCTCCTGAAATACGCCCTTGAAAGCAAGACTGTCGATGCAGTCATGGCGGTCAGGAGAGGACAGGATATCTACGATGCAGTACCGGTGCTCATCACCGATCCGGCAGATGTCATCAGTACGGCAGGATCGCTCCACTGCGGAACCCTGCTGATGCCCAAGATCCTGAAGAAGTATCTTGACGGTGTCAAGGACATGAAGATCGCGGTCACCTGCAAGGGCTGCGATGTCATGGCATTCTACGAACTGGCCAAGCGGAACCAGGTCAACCTTGACAACGTCGTCATGATCGGGGTCAACTGCGGTGGTTCGGTGAGCCCGGTGGCAGCCCGCAAGATGATCACTGAGAAGTTCGGTGTTGATCCGGATACTGTCCACAAGGAAGAGATCGACAAAGGCCAGTTTATCATCGAGTACGAAGGCGGTCACAAGGGTATCAAGATCGACGAGCTCGAAGAGGAAGGCTACGGACGCCGTTCCAACTGTCGTCGCTGCAAGATGAAAGTCCCCCGCGGAGCAGATCTTGCCTGCGGGAACTGGGGCGTTATCGGCGACAAGGCCGGAAAGGCCACCTTTATCGAGATCTGTTCCGAGAAAGGAGCAAACCTCGTTACCGGAGCAGCATCAAAGGGTGCCATCGAGACGGCAGCACCTGACCCGAAGGGCATTGAGATCAGAGGCAAGGTCGAGAAGGCCATGCTCAAGCTCGGCGACGAGTGGCGGAAGAAGGACTTTGAATCGCTCGGAACCGGAAAGGATCGTCTCAAGACGATCATGGACGAGAGTTCCCGGTGTATCAAGTGCTATGCCTGCATTGATAACTGTCCGATCTGCTACTGTGTCGAATGTTCGACAAAGAAGCCGTACTACATCACTCCCGGCCAGGTTCCGCCCGGATTCATGTTCCACCTGATCCGGTTTGCCCACATCTCTGACTCCTGTGTCAACTGCGGTCAGTGTGAAGAGCTCTGTTCCATGGATATCAGGAATGCCCTCTTCATGCACGCCCAGCAGGTCGAGATCGAGAAGATGTTCAACCATACCCCGGGTGTCGACATGACCCCGCCGATCCATGCCCTTGCAGAGGAGAAGGCTGAACGGGCACGGCTGGATGCAACCGGAACCGACTCAATCTACGAGAATATTTTCGCAGAAGAGTAATCCTCACTGATTCCCTTTTTTTCACGATTTCACGGAATACCGGTCAGGTCACCGGTTCATACCAGAATCAGCGATCATATCCTGGCGGTGTCTTTTCCTGGGATGATTCGATCTCCAGTTTTCTTCACCGGAGAGTTCCATCCTCTTCGATCCATTCAGTCAGCATCCTGAAACCCGGGGATCCTTTCGATCAAACCCAATCATGGTTTCTGCCGAGTGTCGGTAATCATGCATAAAAATCATTTTCACAACGGTTGGGGAGAATCCCAAACCCCCTATTGAAGAGAGTACGGTCAGGGCACGAGGCCCCCTCCCAGGATCCGGATTCCCGGAGCGATAACAGGGGACCCAGGTATTGGTATCAGATTCTCTGGTGTGAAGATTACCGGGTAATCGGGGGTACGGCAATATCCTGATACTGCCGAACGATCTCCGTCAGATCCCGTGTTGCCGGTGAGGTTGAAGTACCGGGGGAGCGCCATCCGGGGGACTATTTCCCTGAATTTCACTCTCCTGTTTCAGGATTATTGAAACCGGTTACCAGATGATTTTTTCAGAAATGACCGGACCAATTCACGTCCGTTATTTCCTGGATTTTACAACCGCCTTGTACCCGAAATATGCGGCGATGATGCTGCCTATGGTCCCGATAATCGCAACGAGAACGGTATCCGAGATGGTGAACGGTGGCGAAGGCTCTGGTTCATTGTCATGGGAAGGAGTGGATTGTGTCGTCGGGGTTGTTGGGGGTGACGTCATTTCCGGGTTGTACTGGCCTTCGAAAACAATCGTGCTCCCGGGATTCAGGATCTTTGTCTGTGATGAAGGCGTCTCAAATCTGGGGAGATCATTGTAGCGGATCGTGTATTCACCGGTCATGATCTGCTCTTCTTTCCAGGAATCTCCCGATCCTGAGAATGTACGGGGACCGGTGATCTCAAAACCGGTAGCCATGTTGGTGTTGACGATGATGGTTCCGGTGTCAGGGTTCACTACCGGGTTGTACTGTCCTTCGAAAACGATGGTGCCCCCGGGATTCAGGATCTTTGTCTGTGATGAAGGCGTCTCAAATCCGGGGAGGTCTTTGTAGAGGATCGTGTATTCACCGGCCAGGATCCGCTCTCCTTTCCAGTAATCTCCCGATCCTGAGAATGTACGGGGACCGATGATCTCAAAACCGGCGGCCATGTTGGTGTTGACGATGATGGTTCCGGTGTCAAGGGTATAGTATTCCAGGCTGACTGCATTTCCCTCAAGAGTGAGGTAATTCACGGTGAAGAGGATGTATCGGTTATCATTTCCTGCCCGTGACAGGGAGATATAGACATGCTGGGGGATCGGTTCTACCCCGAATTGATCATACCCGGTGGCTGGGATTTCAATGTCTGCCGGATCGAATTGAATGGCTCCGAGATCGATGAGACCCCGCTGTCCCAGGTTGTTTGCAAAAAATTTCCCATCGGTAAAATAGAATTCTCCGTCTGATTCGGTGCCATATTCTTTCGAAGAAAAATCAAATGAGCACTGGTTCTGGTCGTGTGCAGGTGAATAGAAAAAAGCGGAGCCGTACTCCTGGGCGGACACACCGGCACCTGTCGTACAGAGAACAACCAGCACGATCATCGGTATCAGGTACCGGAGATTCATATCCCGATCCTTCTTTCACCAGCTGACGGGTAATGATTCCCCCTTTCATTTGAGATTATATAAA
>CAZWTX010000016.1:0-53496 GCA_964637135.1 uncultured Methanospirillum sp.
CGCTAAGATCTTAGATCTTTCTATTTTCTACCAGAGGATCTCAACAGAGCCGATATTTCCAATCTCATTTGAGAATGAGATTTTTGTCGCTAAAAATGAATTTGCGGTATATTTAATCATCTCTGCAGCGGTGAGGGATGTCACCAGGATGGGAGCAACAAGAGGGGTATACAGATCCCGAAGAACCTGCTCTGCACGGGTATCCGTGCACCCGATGATAACCCGGTCAGGATGGAGAAAATCTTCAATCGCTCTGCCTTCCCGGAGGAACTCCGGGTTCATACAGAATCCCTGTGTCTCGTATGTCCTGCCTGAATGCTGTAAAACCGCAGGCATCACGATCTGCTCAGTCGTTCCCGGAGGGACTGTGCTCTTCACGGTTACCACGTGATATCCATCCTTTCTGGCAAGGGCTTTTCCAATAGATTCAGCTGCAGAGCGGATATACTGAAGGTTGGATGACCCGTCAGGGTTTGGTGGCGTTCCGACACATATTATGGAGAGATCACCCTCAGTAATACTCTCATAGGAATCTGTTGCCCGCAATGTCTTTCCAATGGTGCTGGAAAGCATCTCAATGAGCCCCTCTTCGTATATCGGAGGGATACCCTGGTTAATCATCGAGACTTTCTTTTCATCAACTTCTATTATCGTGACCGTATTTCCCAGGTGGGCAAAACAGGCTGCGGTTACCAGTCCGACATACCCTCCCCCGACAACGGAGACGGAAATTGGGTTTTGAGACATCCCTTATCAATGTTCTTTGTATTGGTTAATAACTCGGCCCCAGAGACATTCTCAAAATTGGGGAAAGCCGTCGAATATTAAAATCCGTGTTCGGATGACTGATCCAACGACACCCCAAAAACCCCGGAAGGGAACCATGGACAGTGACCTGAAACCATCATGGAAGCAGAGACGATTCCATACGCTGATGGAACCAAAACATCCGGACATTCCGGCTCTGGTGAAACTTATCCTGAGGATTCTGATCATGAAGGCGTGTGCGGTAATCTGCATATGATCATGAGGTTTTGCAGAGGAAATTAACAGAGTTGATAATTCTAAAAGACTCCATCAACAAAACTTCCCTGGTGATATCAGGTAATTCCGGCCTGAAATTAATGAACCAGCAGCATCCGGTTCTGCAGGCAGATCACCACTCGCCACATCATGGCATACTCTCAAAAAAACGAAAACGAGACCTATTGATGCATCCCCTCGTACCGCTCCGTAACATCCCTGACAGAATTTACCTCCCTCATATCCTTGTCATCTCGAATCCGGATAAACCTCGGGAACCGGAGAGCATAGCCTCCCTCATAATTCGGGCTCTTCTGGATCTCCGAATACCCCACTTCGACCACGAGACGGGGTTCAAAAAAGACCATCTTCCCCTCGGTCCGGATCACCTCATCTTTCAGGGTTTCATAGAGCAACAGAAGATCCTCGTCTGAAAACCCGGTGGCAACCCGGCTGAGCGGGATGAAGTCATCCCCATTCCCCGCACCGAGAAGAAATGAACCAAAAACCTTTGCACGTTTTCCTTCTCCCCATTCGGCACCGATGACCACGAGATCAAGCGTATCCACTTCCGGCTTGATCTTCACCCAGTCTTTTCCCCGGACACCCGGGGTATACTGCGAGGAGAGGACTTTGAGCATCACCCCTTCGTGACCGGCATCAAGGGCATCATGATAGTAGGTCTCTATCTCGTCCTCTATCTCGCTAACGAGCTGCGGGGTGACGAATTCCCTGACCGAAGAGACGAGGATCGCACGTCGCTCAGAGAACGGCCTTGTGATCAGCATCTCACCGTCCAGCCAGAGAAGATCAAAAAGATTTGGCTCCAGCCGGATCGTCTCGGTCATTCCGGCAACCCCGTGTTTGCGACGGAACCGGCGAAGCACATTCTGGAACGGCAATGGCCGTCCGTCCTGTACCGCGATCACCTCGCCATCCAGAATGACATCATGATCTACCACCGAATCCAGCATCGCGATCACATCGGGAAGGGCATCAGTCACATCCTCTAGTCTCCGGGAATAGATCCGGCATATACCATTCTTCTTGTGAAACTGGAACCGGGTTCCGTCATACTTGTATTCGACTGCAACCTTTCCGCATTCGGCAAGAACGCCGGATATCGAACCCTGTTTTGCCAGCATCATCCGCACCGGTCTGAAAGGTTCCATCCGGACTGAACGAAGGGACTCCTCGCCCTGCATAGACCTGACCGCCACGTCCCCCATGTCGTTAAGGATCTGCTGGGCGTATTCAACAAGAGCAACATCCCTGCCGAACGCCTTCGCGATTGCATCCCTGACATTCCCTTCCGCTACTCCTATCCGCATGTCCTCGAGCAGGATATTCGTGATATAATGCCCCTCTTGTGGAGTTGCATTGGAAAGGAGACGCTGTATCACCCGTATCTTGTCCTTCTGGGATCGTGAACCACCCATGCCTTCTATCTCAACGAATCCGTCATAGACCTCCTGAAGGGTGAGTTCGGCAGAGAAGAACGAGGTCTGGGACTTCTGGGAAAGGAGGGTCTCAACCGCCGCTCCGATATCCCCCACCCGGTTTAAGAGATCAATTACGCTCTCACGTTTCTTCCCGGTTACGTATGCAACTGCTTCGTAGAGGAGATTCGGGCCGATACCAAGTTTCATCTGGCTCCATTCGGGAAACGGCTGCCCAAGGATCATCCTGATAAAAACGGGGAGATCGTCTTCCGAAAGACCGGCAATAACCCCGGAGAGGAGTTCTACCTTCTCGAGTCGGCCTGGTATCCCCTGGAGCCGGGCACATACAGAGGAAAAATCTGAAAACTGCATCAATGCATCAGAGCTCGAATGAATATTGCCAGCATTTATCCGTGCACCGTTCCCTGCATTTCTGTGGCTCCTTTCTTACCGGATAACATTCTTCCCCCTCGACCGATGAAGCCGCAAAGAGTTCGACATGATCGGCATGAAACGAGAGGCTTTCCTGTGCCTGCCTGAGGGCAAGGTCAGGAGTGTTGTTCTCCTCTGAAAGATGGGCCAGTACTGCCAGGTGAAGAGAATCGGAGAGTGTTCTGAGCACACAGCAGGCGTCATGGTTGGAGAGATGTCCTTTCGGTGAAGCAATCCGGCGTTTCAGAAATGCCGGGTACGGCCCGGTCCGGAGCATATCAGGACAATGGTTTGACTCAAGCACCAGGCCGTCTGCCTGCCTCAGATATTCCATCATGGAACCGGTCACCACTCCGGTATCAGTGCAGTAACAGAGCCTGGTTGATCCTTCCTCGAGGAGATACCCGCATGGCTCACTGGCATCATGCGAAACGGCGAACGGGGTGATGGTAAACCCGGCTGCTTCAAAGGAGGAATCCGGCCTGACTGCCTGTAATGGGAATTTCAGGGGGCGGGTTACCGTTCTCTGGTATGCATCAAGGGTTCCAGCCGTACCATATACCGGCTTTTGCAGCCGGTTGCCAAGGGCAGTCAGCCCGCTGATATGGTCCCCGTGTTCATGGGTTACGAGCACCCCCTCGATGGGACACGAATCCCCGCCAGACTCGGCAAGCCGTCCGCCCCCGTTCTTCGTTCCAAGGATCTCCCGGGCAGAACGGCCGGCATCAATGAGGAGGGCGCTGGACGTTCCTTCGATACAGACACAGTTGCCCTTGCTTCCGCTGGCAAGGACGGTTATTCGCATAAGTACTAGTTGCACATCAGCCTACATATCCCTACCAGATGACCATGACATCATGGAACGCCCGGCTCAGGGAGATGATCCCGTCGATCCGTTCCGACCTCGTCGCAGCAAACCCGGCTGCACGGCCTGGCACTGACTCGTGGCTTGTCGCTTCACCCGATCACCAGGATCTCCATTTTGCCATCCTGGTGACAATCCCTACCGATCTCGCCGGATCGATCCCACATCCTGATGCCTTTCCCGGATCAGTTCAGGCAATTATCGAGTATGGAAAAGAACAGGCACGACGGAATCCGGCTCTTGGGATCCTGTACGGGCAGCATACGACCGGGCAGGGGAGGTACATGGCTCATCTTGAACCCTGCACAGTTGCCCACTCTCCCTCCTCCCTTGGTGCCGGCCTCTGGCATCCTGATGACCGTAATTACCTCGACAGCACCGGGCTGCATCTCACCATTCTGGGAGCGGTTCCGTACCGTGAGCCCTCCCCGTCCAACCAGGAAGAACTGACCGGGATATTCGCCGGGTTTATCCATGATCTTGCCGGTTGCCTGCTCAAAACCCCGGAGAGCCGGGTGCGACACGGATGGCAGACCGTGTGGGACCAGCAGGCAGTGCGGGAAGAACTCGGCAGGACGAATATGACCTGTTTCATCGCGGACGGGACCCGGGCCCCCCGTGACTACACGAGGTACCGCAGCTGGTTCCGGGTTGCCGGGCCGAAGAAAGGAGTTCTTATTCCGTTCACCTGTCCGGAGGAGACCGGGCCGGCTGAATGGTATCTCCCGGGTACGAACCGGACGGTCACCGGGTGTGCCCTACGTAGGGGTGAGGTCTTTGCCATTACCGGGTCAAATGCAGAAGGGAAAACATCGCTGCTCCAGGCGATCATCGCCGGTGAGGATGATCATGCCCCGGGAGACGGGAGGGAAGGAGTTATCACCGTACGGGGGGGCGTGGCTCCTGACGCAACCAATATCGATCTCAAAGGGGTGGATCTGACCCCGTATTTCAGGGCAATCCCCCCGGGAATGAGTGGAAATCCCTCGTCGGCATCAGGACAGGGAAGCGGCTCTGCATCGATGGCATTCCGTCTGAATACTGCTACCCGGCACAAGGCTCCGTATATCCTGATCGATGAGGATCGGGCTGCCCATAACCTACTGGTCCCCTGTTTCATGACCGGGGAGGATATCTGTCCTCTT
The DNA here is from genome assembly GCA_964637135.1 of uncultured Methanospirillum sp. GTDB lineage: Archaea > Halobacteriota > Methanomicrobia > Methanomicrobiales > Methanospirillaceae > Methanospirillum. The sequence continues at coordinate 4,908 of CAZWTX010000016.1, forward strand.
TCAACCCTTCTTGCAGTGAACAGGGAGTTCTTCGAAGATACCTCTCTCATCATTGCCGGAACTGGGATGGAAGACCTGATTGCCCGGGCAGATCGGATTATCCGGCTTGAAAACCACGCTGCGACCGCCATCTCTCCTGATGCATATCTCGCCGGCCTTGCAGCATTTTATAACGAGCGTATCAGGGAATTAAGCCGGCAGGGATAGGGGCTCCGGGATCTATTGAGAAGAATAGTGATACAACATCTAATAGAGAGTATGGAGAATTTCTCTATTGGAATGAACAGATAACTCCACCCTGATGAGTTCTCTTAAGCATATGGTTTCGAAGCATCGGTATAAAAACCACTTCTTCCCTGACAATCCGCTGTTTTTCCCTGGGGGGATGCACTGATGACCCTGGTCAGACATTCCATTATGACAAAACTCACCGCCGGGTTTGTTATCCTGGTTTTTGTCATTTCCGGCCTTACGTTTCTCTTCACGTATTCTGCCTCCACCGAGGCAATCCAGCAGGCGACCCAGCAGGAACTGATCACCCTTGCCTCCCTGACCGCTGCAGATCTCAACGGCGACGAGATAGCAAAGCTCAGGACCGGAATGGAAACCGAGGTATTGTACCTCATGAATACCGAACAACTGGCTGATATGGCCGCCGCTGATCCTGCCATCATGAAGATCTACACGATCCGGATGAACGGAAATGTCGCTGAATATACCCTTGACAGCGGTTACAATACCGGTCACAGGGATGTCAGAATCGGCACGCTGGTGGAGGAGCCGACCGTCGCGATGCTCAGTTCATTCTCCCGTCCGGCTGTTGAAGATTCGTTTATTGTTCGTCCCTGGGGAGAGGTGCTCTCCGGCTATGCCCCGATTCACAATGCCACCGGCCATGTTATCGGGATCGTCGGGGTGGACATGAATGCCGAGATCGTGCAGGAACGGATGGATTTTGTCGGCCAGACGATCTATCTGATCATGCTGATCGGAATCCTCGTCGCCGGGCTGATCATCGCCGTCTTTTCCCGTACCATGATCCGGGATATCCATATCCTGATCGACTCGGCAAATCGTATCAGCCGGGGTGATACCGATGTTACTATTCCGGTGAAACGAAAGGACGAGATCGGAGAACTGGCATCATCGTTCAAACGGATGGTGACGAGCCTGAAGATTCTGATGCACAAGGACTACCAGGAGTAATGATCCTGCCGGGAGGTACCATGAGTCAGACAGCAGATACGGTTCTGGAGATCGCGACCGAGTATCTTGGTCCGGCAGCCAGGACCCTCCTTGAACGCCAGACCCGATTCCACATGAATGGTCTCCAGTATAACGATATCGGGCCCGAGCATTGCGTGGACCTTGCAAAATGGGTGAAGATTGCATCGGCTATGTTTATAGAGACAGAATCAGCCGATGAACTCGCCGCAAGGATTTCCGGGATCAGATAACATGACCGGGAATGGTTCGCCGGGAATAACCATCCTTCTCGTTGACGATGAGGAGATTCTCCGGGATCTCTCTCAGGTATACCTGGAACAGAAGTGTGGTATTCATGTTGATACTGCTGATTCTGCCAACCAAGCCATTGCGATGATGAAAAAAAACCGGTACGATGTAATTGTCTCTGATTATGAAATGCCGGAAAAAAACGGAATTGATCTGCTCAGGGAGGTCCGGATGGTCTCTTCTGACCTGCCGTTTATCCTTTTCACGGGAAAAGGGAGGGAAGAGATAGCCGTTGAAGCATTCAACTGTGGTGTCACTTTCTATCTCCAGAAAGGGGGAGAGCCGGTGGCCCAGTTCACCGAACTAACCCACAAGATCACGCTTTCCGTGGATCAACTCCGAATGAGACGGCGGATGAGCCATCTCTACAGGATCTTCCAGGCACTGCTCAGAATCTCTGATGCTATTCATGAAGAAAATTCCATCGGTGATATCCTGCAGGAGATCTGCACCATCATAACCCGTGAACACGGGTATCGGAGCATCCGGATTATCCTTTTTGATGAGACCGGAAAGATCACTGCGGCACATGAGGACGGAATGGGAGAGCGGTTTTCAGCATTCATTGCATTCCTTAAGAGCGGGAACCGGACAACTTGTACGAAACAGGCCCTTTTAAACGAGAGAACCCCGTTAATCCGGAAACCCGATGCATCCTGCCAGAACTGCCCGCTCTACCCCGATCATCTCGGACAGTTCTCCATGACGGCCAGGCTGGAACATGCAGGAGAGGTCTACGGGATCCTTTCGGTCACCACCGATTCTGACATTACTCATGATCCTGATGAAGAAGCGATGTTCCGGGACCTGACCCGGTCTGTTGCGTATGCGATTCATCATCATGCCCTCAGGGATGAAAAGAATGCCGTGCAATCCCTTGTTGCCATGAATAAGAAACTTCATATCATCAATTCGATCACCCGTCATGACATCAGGAACCAGATGACAGCCATCTCCTCCTCGCTTGATCTACTCAGACTTCGATCCGATCTTCCTTCTGATGTATACGAGATCATGAACCTGATGGAAGGGGCCGCCGGGAATATTCTTGAGCACCTGATCTTCTCAGAAATCTATCACTCAATCGGGCTCCAGCAACCCCGATGGCTTGGAATGAGCGGTATAATCGGGGCAATTCGCGGAGCACATGTAATCAGCACAGTAACCCTGATTGATGCCACGAGCAGCCTTGAGATATACACTGACCCGATGTTTGGTAAGATCATCCTCAACCTGATCGATAATGCCATCATGCATGGGAGGAATGTCACGAATATCACCGTCGACTTTATAGAAGGTGCTGACCGGGGAATTCTGATGATTACCGATGATGGTATGGGGGTTCCCATAGACGAAAAAGAACGCATATTCAAAAAAGGGGTTGGAAAGAATAGCGGAATGGGTCTCTACCTGACACGGGAGATCCTCTCCATCACCGGCATGACGATCCGGGAGACCGGGATATACGGAGATGGAGCACGGTTTGAGATCTGTATCCCAAAAAATGGATACCGGCTGGCAGGAAAAGCTAAACGGATACCCTCTGGTCAGGTGAGGGCAGAATAATGACATCGGAACAGGCCGGGCATTTTCTCCCGCAGGCCGGTATCTCTCATGATAATAATGACCTGATCCGGCATATCCGGGAGTGTTCAACAGAATGCATCCCTGATGAGATTCTCGACAGGTATGATACCGCAGCCCTGCTTCTCGATGGTTCACTCTTGATCACCGGGATGAACCATGCTTTTCTGGACCTCTCCGGCTACCCGGCAGATGAACTGCTTTCACGTTCGATAAAAACGTTCACCTTCTCCCTGGTTTCTGGAGAATCGATCTATGATGCGCAGAGCATGGGCCGGCAAACAACTGGAATTTCAGAGATCACTTTCAGGACAAAAAGTCGGTTCTGTTCCCATACCACGACCCCAATCGTTGTTACCGGACCAGCACGATGCATCTATCTTGTCATCTTCAATCCTGACCCCGTGGATGGGAAAGTTGTCTACTCATACGAGACCATACTCCGGGATCTCCACCACGAAGATCCGGCCTATCTCTGCGAGAGAAACGGAATGATCCTCTGCCGGGAAGGGGGTATACAGGATTGTGGAGATGAGAATATCCGGTTCATCGTGCAGGATCCACTCATTGCAGGACTCCCGGAGTCATCTATCAGGGAGATCCTCACCCCTGATAACAAAACCGGGGGGGCGGTATATACGAATACTCTTGGGGAGGTAATCTGGGTGTCAAGCAGGCTCATGCAGATCCCAATCCTCAAACGGCAGGTAATATCAGTTATTATCCGAAAGATATCGGGGGTCATTCCGGTACCGGATCCGAATCAGAAATCTGGCCCTGGCAGTTCTCAAAAATCAGTTGAAAATGTTTCAGCAACCCCGGAAACAGGATGCCATGATGGGTATCTGAAAGAATGCTGCCTGCTTCAGGACCTGATTCTTTCCGGGGAAAGGATCACTGAACCCGGGTATGATCTCTCACCACGGACACGGCTTGCCCTTCTGATGGCTTCTTCATTCCGGGAAGATCTTGCTGCTATGACAGATGAAAAAGAAAGATGGGGCAATATTGATGTGGGGATGTACCAGGGACTATTCAGGGATCTTGCCGTGGTCATACAGTCCCTCTCCGATCGGCTGAAGAGACCTGATGTCAATCAACAGGCTTACTTTGCTAATATTGTTCATGAATTCGCTGATAACGTGACTGGTGGAGATCTCGCTGCCCGAATAGATCCGCAGAACTGTTCCGAACCGGAATGCAGGGCTGCAGAAGCGCTAAACCGGATGCTTGATCACGTGGAACACCCGGTGCAGGCTCTTGCTGCCTGTGCGGCACAGATGAAGGAGGGCTGGATTCCCTCGTCAACCGGTTGTACCGATCCTGGCATTCTCGGGGATGTGATCAGGGATCTCGATGATGCCCTCCAGTCCCTGGAACAGATGATAGCAACCGTTGAATCACTAACCATGTCTGTTATGGAAGGAGAACTTTCACAACGGGGTTCGGTGATCGGGCTATCTGGGTATTATCAGGCCGTGGTTGCCGGAATGAATATGATGCTTGAATCGATCACTGCCCCAGTCCTGGAGGTAAGCAGAGTTGCTGGAGCATATGCCGATTGTACCTTCACCGAGCGGATGGACGATGCAATTCAATGTCATGGTGCCTTTGGCATCATGAAAGAATCCATGAACCGGATTGGGATTCGGTGTTCGGGTGTGGTAGGTGAGATTGACCGGGTTTGCAGCGAGTATGCAGACGGTAACTTCACCGGGCGGGTGAATAGAAAACTCGAAGTGAACGGTGACTTTGTTACGATACGTGAGTCCCTTGACAATATCGGGATCCAGATCTCTGCAAGTATACGGGATTTAAAAACAGTATCCCATTCCCTTAATGAAGATACTGCGGAAATGAATCTGAGTGTAGCCCATGTTGCCGGAGAGGCAGAAATCCTCGCCACCCGCTCTGCTTCGGTCTCTCAACGGGCAAATCTCACCAGGTCAAAGGCAGGCGAGGTTATCGGTGCGATGGATGAAGTTCTTATGGCTGTTACCGGTGTTACCGAAAAGACCGGGACAATGGTAAAAATTGCCGGAGATGCAAACGATCTCTCATCGAAAGGGATCTCTCTTGCCGATCGGAGCCTGAAGGGGATGGATTCGATAACCTCGGCCTCTTCTTTGCTGAGGGAAGGGATAACTGCCATTCACCAGGAAATCAGCGAAATGGACCGGATTATTAGGGTGGTTACCGGTATTGCCACCCAGACAAACCTGCTTGCCGTGAATGCCGCCATCGAAGCTGCACATGCTGGTGTTCATGGGAGGGGATTTGCCGTTGTGGCAGGGGAGATCAAGACCCTTGCCGGTCATTCAAAAGAATCACTGCAACTGATTTCAGAAACAATCCACATGATGCACGCGGCTTTCGGGGATCTCGAATCACGGATAACCCGGACAGAGGAAGAGATCACGGGGAGACATACAGATGTCAGGGAGACAATCTCGCTCTTTTCTGGCCTTATTAACCAGGTACAGACGATTGCTGGTGAAAGCAGGCAGATGGCAATCCTTGCGATGCAACAGGAACAGTTGATCACCCAGGTGAATGATCGGGTCAGGGAAATCGGGGTATTGATGGATGAGACCGTAACTGATGCCGGGTCTTCTACCGATGCATGTGTCTCCTCCTGTCGTTCTATCGATGAAATCTCCTCACGTATTGCAATGGTGGCATCCGGATCTGATATGATGCAGTCACGAATAAGGAGATTCATAGTATAAGGGAGGTAAATATCCATATCTTTTTGTAAAAAATATAATCAATACAAAATATCATATCTCTCTATAGTCTCCTGTGAAGACCCTTTTTTCTATACCTGCTCTTTTCATACCGCAGGTGATTAAACCTCATGAAACAGATCTCTGGCATTATCATCATCATCGCCCTGATCGGACTTCTTTTTGGGGCAGCCTTTGTGTGTGGCTGTACCGGTACCACGGAGAATTCCGCAGCGCAACCCGCACCGGTTGAGACCACGGTAGCCCCCGTTGAAGAAATGACTGTCGAGGAGACGGCCGCACCGGTTGCCGAGGCAACCATGGCAGCAGAACCGGTCATGACCAGCGAGACCATCGTCGAGGAAGTCGTTGTTGAAGCAAACACAACCGAGACCGGGACCAATATGACTGCCCCGATCGAGCCGGTGCTGACCAGCGAGACCATCGTCGAGGAAGTCATCGGTGAAGCAAACGCGACCGGAACGGCAGCAGCATCTGTCCAGTCCCCGGTTCCGGAACAGAACGCATCAGAAGAGATGGTCACCCCGTCCGGGAACGAGACCGTAACAAGCCCGGTATCCACTGTTGCTCCGGTGACAACCGCGGCAGTATAACCCGATAACGGGAGAGATCCCGCTTCTTTTTTTCTCTATAGAACTCCGGTTCATCAGGTAATACGGAGTGCTCTACATCGTATGTCGGTCACGCCTATGAGTCACGATGGTGAATGGTAGTAACAGGTTTCCATTTATGGCAGACTACAAACATGTTCTGGTAATTCCGGTTCTGGTCATCCTGATCCTTGGTACTGTGCTTCTTTGCGGATGCACCCAGAGTTCAGCCCCCGGGGAGAAACTGGGTACTGAAAATCAGGCCGAGACCGGCAAGACCCTTTCAGTAACCGGTTCAACCACGGTTCTCCCGGTAGCTGCGCAGGCGGCAGATGCGTACATGGATATCCATCCTGATGTTGATATCCAGGTCAATGGCGGAGGATCAGGGGTTGGTGTCCAGTCAGCCGGTGAAGGAACAGCAATGATTGGTATGATCTCCCGTGATCTGAAAGCCGAAGAGAAGGAAAAATACCCTGATCTTACGGAACACCAGATTGCAACCGATGGTATTGCGATCATCGTGAACAAGGATAACACGGTTCCATCCCTGACCCTTGAACAGGTAAAAGCAATTTACAGCGGGAATGTCACCAACTGGAAAGATGTCGGCGGCCAGGATGCCGCTATCGTGGTTGTCGGCAGGGATAGTGCTTCCGGAACGAGAGAGTACTTCCATGAGTCGGTCATGAAGAAGGAAGACTTCGTTCAGACCCAGCTCGAGAAGAACTCGAACGGTGCGGTCAAGCAGACCGTGGAGCAGACGTCTGATGCCATCGGATATGTCGGTCTCGGGTATATCGATGATACCATCAGGGCAGTCCCGATAAACGTGAACGGCAATCTGGTCACCCCGACAATTGAACATGTCCTTGCCGGAACCTACCCGGTTTCCCGGCCGCTCCACCTGGTGACAAAGGGTGAACCAGAAGGATCAGCTGCAGCGTTCATTGCATTCATCACCAGTCCTGACGGGCAGAAGATCGTGAGCGAAGAGGGATTCGTCCCCCTCCAGTAACTTTTTCAGGGAATTATCTCGCATCCGTTGTACTTTTCATGGGCAAAGGATGCCAGCGATATCGTTCCGGCTGATATCAGGTCACGGATATCAGGAAGGATCGCTTCAAGGGTCGTCTTTAAAGATCTGACGGTATCACAGACCAAATCTGACCCTTCTTCCGGCCAGGGGGCCATGATTGCCGAGTACAGACATCTTCCGCCACAAAAATCCCTGATGTCGCAGGTCATGCACCTGCCTGGAACGGTTGTCTCCGGGAGCCTGAGGGGATCGGCATCGATGATATTGCCTGCATAATACTGACTCATTCCCACCATGATCGGGCAGGGAGCGATCATGCCATCAGGAAGAACCGTGTAGTTGGCAAATCCGCTCCCACAGCGGAGTTTTGTTTTCCGGCACAGAAGCATATCCTCAATGGGATCGATAAACGGATACCACCGGGGAACGGTACCGGATTCACGAATCCGTCTCACCCAGTCTTTTGCCAGGATTGCAATCCCGGGATTGTATGAATGGCGTGACCATTCCGAAAACCGCCTGATATCGTAATCGTTCCAGAAATTTGCATCCATCTGCCAGTGGATGGAGGAGAAGGAATAGTCGGGATTGTCAGCAAGGTACCTGACCGCTGCTGCAATATTCGTCTCCTCGTGAACGGTCATCCGTGCGATGATCTCCCCGGCGTATCCCCCGTCATGTATAGCCCTGATATTTTCCATGACACGACGGTAGGTTCCGTGTCCGCGGCCGGTGTCTGTTAGGGGTTCATCTCCGTCTATCGAGACCAGAATAGTCTCAAACCGGTTAATTATCTCCGACGGGAGTTGGTTTAACAAAAGCCCGTTCGTCTGGATCATGAACCGTGATACCGGTGCCTCTTTCATGATCCGGGCGATGAGGTCTGGTCGTAATGTCGGCTCCCCGCCGATGAAGGTCACAACGGCACCAGGATCCCGGCCGAGGAACCGGTAGAGATCTGAAAGAGGGTAGATGGTGTCGGTTGGGATATCTGCATCAACTATCACGTCATCGCGTTCCAGTTCAGGGACATCAAATATTTTACCCCGGCAGTACCGGCACGCGAGATTACACTCATCAGTAAGGAAGAGATGGATGAACACGACGATCCCATAGGTATGGCAGTCAGGATGAATACCTCTATCCCCGGACAAATGGTGATAAGGGGGGAGAACATAGCATACATCTCAGACGATACGATGACAATCCGGGTACTCCTCATGGATGACGAACCCTCAATCGGCGAGATAACCGGAATACTCCTCCGGAAACTGGGGTATGATCCGGTTATCACCATGAATGGTGAGGATACTGTCCGGGAGTTTATCGCGGCGAAAAACGGGGGAATCCCATTTGACATCGTTATTCTTGATCTCACCATTCCCGGGGGGATCGGGGGGAAGGAAGTATTCGGACTGCTCAGAGAGATCGATCCTGGAGTGAATGCACTTGTATCGAGCGGTGATCTCTCCGACCCCGCGGTAACAGAATACCATGAGCATGGCTTTGCAGGAATTCTCGCGAAACCATACAACAAAAAGATCCTTGACGAGACCATCCGGCGGGTATTACCGTAGCGTTTTCATCTGTTCCGGATACCCCTGATTCATCCAGGATACCTTATTCCTGTTAAAAAATCTTTCATCAGTGGTGATCCCTGCTCCTGTTTTTTCTCTGCACCAGACCCTGCCGGTGTAGAATGTCCTGATCGATCTTGTTATCCGGGTCAGGATGTAACAGCATGTCAGTGAACGCCGATCACCTCCCCGCCCCGAACCGGAAAATCTCCCTGCTCTCGGAAATATCCGGTTCTGTAGCCGATTTCGGAACGATCCTTCCGCTTCTTCTTGCCGTTTCCCTGGTTTGCGGGATGGATCTTCCTCTTATGACAACCGGCATCGGGATCTGCTATATCCTAAGTGGAATCTATTATCGCATCCCGGTTTCTGTGGAACCGCTCAAGGTGGTTGCCTCAGTCGCGATCGCCCAGCACCTGCTCCCGGAAGAGATCGCCGCCGCCGGGATCCTGACCGGATTGGTTTTCATCGGGATCGGATTGACCGGGATGATGGGATACCTCCAGGAACGGATCCCGGAACCGGTGATCCGGGGAATCCAACTCGGACTTGGTCTTATCCTGCTCAGAACAGCGTTCACTGATTTTGTTATCCAAAGCCCGGTCTCCACAGCGGTGTTCACCGGTGTAATTCTTCTGTTCCTGTTCCTCAGGTGGAGATATCATACCCCGGATCTCTCGGCTATCCTTGTTATTATCTCAGGATTCGGGATACTTTTCCTGACGACCGGCCTGCCCGGGGTGTATACACTTCCGGTTCCGCATCTGACCCTCCCCCCCGTTGCTGCACTGGTATCAGCCGGACTGTTCATCGTCCCGGCCCAGTTTCCCCTTACCCTCACGAATGCGATCCTCTCGACATCGCTTCTCATATCAGATCTCTACAAACGAACCATCCCGCCTGACCGGCTGAGCATCACGGTTGGTATGATGTCCCTTGCCCTCTCGATCACCGGGGCATTTCCATCCTGCCATGGAGCAGGAGGAGTGGCAGCCCATTACCGGTTCGGGGCACGTACCGGGTATGCCATTATTTTCGGGGGTTTCATCCTGATAGCGATGGCATTTCTCTTTTCTGATCCCCGTATTCCATCCAGTCTTCCGCCGGGAATGTTCGGGGCACTTCTCATCTTTGTCGCCGTTGAACTTATGAAAACTGCCATGAAAAGTTCCAGCCGCATGATCACCTGGGGAATGGCAATAGCAGCCGTCATCGGAGGAATGGCACCGGCATTTATCCTGGGTCTTGCTATGGCTTATGCACAGCCGTGGCTATGTTCACTGGCGAGGGGTGAATAAACAAAACCCGATCCGGCCGATCAATGGAACCGGAACTATAGCCGGGAAAGTGAAGAACTGCCGTGTCCGTTATTCCGGCAGTTGCTCATCCGGCCCTCAAAAACCTGATCACTCCTCTTCGTTTTCCTCGTCTTCTCCTGATGAATCATCTTCTGGGATCGGTTCCGCCGCTTCTTCGGGAGCCGGTGACCTGGTCTCATCCTCCTGTTTTTGCATCCGTCCGGAGCGTGTCCTGGCGATAAGAAGGATAAACCCGCTGAGAAGCAGGCCGGCAAGAGCCCCGACACCGAGATAGAGGAGGGGACTATGATCGGCTGGCAGCCGGGGGAGAGCGGGTTTTTCTTTTGGTGATACCTCCGGCAGGGGTTCGGCAATCGTGGGTGTTACGGCCGGTGTAATGGGTGATTCCTGAACAGACACATAAATAGTCACTTCTTCAACCGGTGTCAGGACAGCCTGTGGTTCGGTTGTTGTCGTGATGTTCACCACATCCCCGGCAGGGGGAACCGGAAGGATGGCAAGCAGGCCTGAGTCGCTTGCCCGTGATGAGACCGCCTGCACAAATACCCGGTATTCACCGATATCCAGTCTGCCGGGAGGAATGGTCAGGCTGAATATCCGGTCTTCGCGAGGCCCGGGCATCACCTCTGCCGTTCCCGAGAACCCGTCACTCCCCCGATCACTTCCCTTGATTGTCGGAATGAACTGGTTGTCAGTGATCTCAATCAGGAGCCGGTCTCCGACTGCCAGGTTGGTTGTACCGGTGACATATACCGGTTCATAGAGGAAGTACTCCGCACTGGCATCATCAAGCACAATTTTCGGGGAACGTATTGTTATCTCCCTCGTTGAATAGGTATCATCGATGAACGGGCTTTTTAATGCGTTTATCAGGGCCGAAGCAGCCGAAGAAGAATCCAGGGCACCCGGTCCGGAAATCCTGAACTGGGGGGCTCCCGGGTAGGGGTATGAACCGAGAACCAGTTCTCTTCTTCCGTCAGGCCAGATATCGAATTCGCCGTTACCCATCGGGTGCTGGATCACCACGAGGTATTGTCCCGGAACAAGTGATTCGGTCTGGCTTTCCCTGAGTTCATATTCAAAGAATCCGCCGGAATCCACCGGTACCGTATCGTAGATCATCCGGTTATGGCCAAATATCCAGATTGCGACCCCGTTGTATGCCCCTGCACTTACCCCGGTGATGTACAGGGGATCCCCGGCAGCAATAACGGATGGTCCGTTCTCCACGGCAAATACCGGCCGGCGGAGCGTTAGCGAGAGGGTCTCATATGGATTACCGGAGAGGTGGTTCCGGTCCACCGGGGCTGAGACAGCATAGATTGTGTAGGTTCCTGCATCTATCCCGAGGTTTCCGGTCCTGAACCGGTACTCCCAGGTTTCACAGTCTCCGTCTGCCATCGTGAACGAACCGGGATCCATATTCCTCACCTCCCGGTCCGGAGCTTCCAGTCGTGATCCCGAAGAAGGAAGATTCGGGCCGGTCATGAAGAGATATGTCTCACAGGATCCGCTGTTCCGCCCGCTGAGCAGGATCTCTTCTCCCATCGGGTAGGAATCCCTTCCGGTGTTCAGGCTGATCTCTCCTTTAGTCACCCTGATCTCTGTCGAATCATGTATCACCCTCCCGGATCCCGATCTCCCTTCTAGATTGATGGTATACGTCCCATCCCTCGTCGCGGAAGAGGTCCGCAGTTCAACAACCCGTCTGCCGTCGCTATCAGGAACGACTGCTGCATAATACTTGACGCCATGGTATGGTTCATCTGAAACGAGTTGTTTAAGGGGTTTACCACTCTCCGATTCAACAGGATAGGATCCTATCACGTATGGCCCTTCAGGGAGATCCTGCGTCACTCCTGACTGGGCAAAGAGGATCATCGGTGCCTGGTCACCATATTCTCCGGACCGGGATGAGGATTCTACCCAGAGATGGTATTGCATTCCGGGAGAACCAGTAATCTCAACGGTGAATGGATTGCCTCTTGTCACTGCTGACCGGGCTGTAAGGGAGAGGGTGTCGCTCCCGAATGTCAGGCTGGTTCCCCTGATATCATCAGTATACGGGGTTCCGGCGAGATTGGAGTCAATGCGGTTCAATGTCACCCGGGGTGAGATCCGATACACGCCGGTATAGTCTGATCGGCCCTGGCTCACCGGATCAGTATCCCACCCGCCGGATGAAAGGGGCGGGATATAATCCGGATTTCCTGCTGGTGTGAGCCTGAGAAGGGAATACGAGCCATGATACGGTGTCTGGATCGAGGTCAGTGTTCCTCCGGCAGGGGTGGTTACGAGAAGGTCATATACGCCGTCACGGACCGGATCGTATCCCGGACGTCGGCTGACCGGTTCGAGGTTTGATTCAACTGCAATCAGGAGCGGGCTGCCCCGGGTGGCAACTCCCCCTGAAACATCCTTCATGGTCTCACGGTTGATAACCTTCACCTGGATACGGGGTACTCTCACGATAAAGGCAACAGAACCCGGTCTCTGGAGCCGGCTGTCCCACTGGTACCACGTTCCGGTAAGCCCGGCAAACAAAACCGGAAGGATTGAGAATCTTCGCCCGTCCACGCGGATGATATCTGAGGGAGTTTCAGAGGAAGGAGATGAACCGGGAGGGAAGAAGGCAATTGCATCGTATGGATAAGGAACTGCCTGGCTGATATCAAGTCCCTCCTCTCCGAGGAATACCTCTCCCCCCGGAGGGATGATGGTGGTCTCTCCATAAACCGGAACCAGCACGGAGATCAGCATCACCAGGAGAAGCAGGCAGGTTCTGACATGCATGCACTCCTTCTGTACTGATCCTATAAGAGGTTCATGGCGGAATATCAGGAACATACCGGCGGGAAAAATAACTCGTTGGGTCAGTATCCTTGAATCAGGGTCGGGTGAGGGTTATTTTTCTGACATTTCCAATCTGTTCGGCAGGGGCAAGGTCGCTCCCGGTCAGTTTCAGGGGAAAATCCGGGTATTTCTGCATCATGAGATTCCCGTTTACCCGGTTTGCAAGGATGATCCGATCATTTCTGGCAACCCGGTCTGATACAAGGTCAACCGGGGTACCGTCTGCATTTGAGATAGTAATCGTGTATCCGCTCGTCACCAGGGAGTTGTTAAATGCTTCAGAAGCGGTCAGATTCCCGGAAGGGGAGAGTTCATCATCGATCAGGCTGATTAGCATCCAGAGCGGGTACCCGCTCCACATCGTATTGTCAGGATCTGACCAGGTACTCGTAGTAAGACCGGGTATTCCCTGATCATATTCAGTTTCGTTCACAACCACGGCCAGTTCCCCTTTCATAATGAGATTCCACCCGTTTACCACCGGATCGCGGACCTCGACACGGACAATCTCTCCAGAAGAGAGCGCTGCTGCAGAAGGGAGAATCCCGGAAGGAGTCTTCTCATATGACCAGTATTCTTCCGGGAACAGGCTGGTCATCTCGCCGGTCGAAAGGATATGATCCTGGCTGATGAAGAAGAGCCGGTACGAATCGTTATCAGGGGACATACCCGGAAGCGGGGTGATATTCCAGGCGAGAACCGCTGTTCCGATCCCGGGAGGAGTATGATACAGAGCGGCATAGGGGAGGGAAACGAAGGTCCCGTCTTTGGAAACAAGTCGGATCGATCCCTTCTTCTCCAGTCCGCCGACCTGGTCGGCAATGTCCACGAGGGGTGTTCCCTGAATAATGGCAGATACTGCGGTTTCATTCCCGTATACGTATCCGGATTCATTTTCCGGCCCCCCGAATGAGTATACGGTATGATCATCACCATACACCCGGAGATGGGCTTTCATCCATCCGGGCGATAATTCCTGCTCCTCCGTCACGGTTTTTCCATCCTGGCTATAACTCACCACGGTGAGATTGTGCTGAACATCAAGGGACACCCCTGTCCCGATTGAACCTGCTATTACCGGTAAAACCAGGAATAATATGAGAGAACACCGGAATACGTGCATGATATCAGACCTTGCAGACGGGAAAAGGTATGACCGGGGAGCATATCAGGTATCCCCTGCCCCGGCAGGTTCCTGACCCTGCAGATACTCATGTCCGGATGGGAAAATGATTTCTGATAAAGATGGATGGGCAAAAACAGCCTGGTGGGTTGCATCATTGGAATATTTCATACCTGTGTTCTTTCTGTCCAATAGCCGTCGTTCCACTTCCGCCTCATCCAGACTTCGGGGATACAGCTGCATGGAAACAGAGGTCATTCCCCACTCCCGTACAATGGGATCTATCTGAAATCCGGCCGGACGACGGGAAAAACCGCAGGTATTTTCACAAGATTTTGTACATCCCCGGGAGCGGAAACCGGCGGACCGGTTGCGGTGATTATGCAAAATGATAGTGCCGTATGACCAATGTAACCGGGATTGTCCTCCCGGAACCGGCGTGGTATCGTGACATCCGGGAGGAACTGGGAAAAAAATTAATATCCGCGGATCTCTTCCTGAACCTGTCGCAGGTTTTCAATCCGCTTCTCAAGGGAGGGGTGGGTGGAGAAGAGGCTCGCAAGGGTTTTTCCAGATATTGCCGGGAAGATATAGAATGCATTCGCTCCTTCGGCTGCCACTTTGGCTTCCGTAGGGACATATTCCATCTTTCCGCTGATCTTGGTGAGGGCCGAGATCAGGGCATCCGGATCACGGGTGATATAGGCACTGCCCCGGTCGGCTGCATATTCACGGTACCGGGAGAGGGCCATCATGAGGAGGGTAGCCACCACCCAGACAACCGCTGCAACGATCCCTGCGATGATCCAGGCACCTCCTTCCCGGCGATCAAAGATAGATGCAAAGAGAAAATTGTTCATGATCATCGATGCGATCATCGCCACAAAGGAAGCAATCGTCATCGTGAGAATATCCCGGTTCTTGATATGGGACAATTCGTGCGCAAGAACCGCTTCAAGTTCCCGGGTACTGAGTGTCCGCATGATGGAATCCGTGACTGCCACCACGGCATGGTTCGGACTTCGTCCGGTTGCAAATGCGTTCGGCATCGGTGACTGCATCCTCGCGATCCGCGGCTTTGGAAGGCCGGCCTCGCGGCAGAGTTTCTCTATCATGGCATGCAGTTCAGGAGCCTCGTCCTCTTCGACGATCTGGGATCCGGTGCTCATCAGGACCAGTTTATCAGAGAAGAAGTACTGGAAGAGACCCATACCTGCCGATATCAGGACGATGAGCCAGATGTTCAGCCCGAGAGCGAGAAGAACCCCGATGAATATGAGATATACCAGGAGCAGGAGTGCCCAGGTGATGAAAACCCTCAGTGAGAGACCCCAGTCACGTTTCCATATCATAGGGATCATGTTCTCCGTGTGTGCCCATAAAAATATTCCTTCTTTGGAGTACTTCTCCCTTTCCGATATATTCGGTTAAAACCGAATTCAACCAAATTTTCGGGAAATTTCAATACATGATCGGAATACGTCCCTAACCTGAGGTTACTGAAATCGGCAGGGAGGGGATCTGAATGATCAGATCGTCAGGTACAGGATAGCAACCCCGATGTACCCCAGGCTTCCGAGACCGATCAGGATGTACCAGAGAGGAGAACCCCTGGCATATGCAGGAAGACGCCTGTCCAGCCAGATGAGCATGATTCCAACCACTCCAAAGAAGAATATAGAGAAAACAAGGGTCTGTGCATAGATCATGGCATCACCGAACAATAATGAAAGAGAGAGGATCAGGATAAAGAAAACCACGATTATCCGGTATGTTCTCCCTTCGCTCCAGCGAACCGGTGTTGCCTGGTGAATAATAGATGCCACTGCGCGGGAACGTCCGTCAACGCCTCCGATAAGGTATCCGAGCAACGCGGCTATCCCGGTCCCGAGGAAGATCTCACGGCCGTACGGGATGCCATTCAGTGTATGAGCGATTATCTCCACCATCAGGTCAGATTCAAACCCGGCCAGGCCATGTTCATACATCACCACCGCACCGATAGCAACATACAACACTGAAGCTGCAGCCAGAATTGCAAACCCGAGGATCATATCGAAGAGAACTGCCCGCATATTATTCCGGTAGAATTCTTTCCCGCGACGACCCCCTATCTGGGCACGTAACCAGGATGAATAACAGAGCAGTGAGAGTCCGGTTCCCAGCGACCAGAAGAGAATGCCTGAGAAGTAAATGACGTCATTGTTGATCACGCCAGGGGTGATCCCCCCGATGAGATCCTCTCCACTGAACGGAAGGGATCCGATGGTAAAAATGATTCCGAGGCAGAGAATGGCACATGTACACAGGAGGATCTTCTTCACGAGCGGGTAGGAGTTCTGGAAAAGAATGAGTCCGATAAGGAGGAAGCACCCAAAAGCCATCAACAGGGGAGGGACAGAGATGTTGAAGAACCCCTGGATGAGATAGGCGAGCGCCATGGCCCCGGCCCCATGGTTGAAGATCTCGAGAATATAGATGATACAGATAAACCAGAGATCCCAGTGTGCCGGACCGGGAATCTGGTTCAGTCCATAGAAGATGTCATGGCCGGTCGCAACCGTATACCTGGCGATACCGCTCGTAAACATGAGCTTGAAGATGATCACCAGGGCAATGACCCAGAGCAGGCTGTATCCCATGTCTGCCCCGATCCCGAGGAGTGCCATCAGCCCTACCCAGCCGCTTGAAGATGCCGCGAGGATAATACCGGGACCCGTGAACCGGAACAGACCGGAAAACCTCCCGCTCTCAGTTCCTTCTGCAGGTGGTGGTCCGGGCATTTCAGTACCGGTATGATATCCCGGTATTTTTTTCCGTCGGAAGAATGCACCATCAAGGGTGCAACACCGGTATCTGCACCCGGGAGTGGTCTTCCTTATTCTCCTGTCAGTCTCCCTTTCTGCTACAGCAAACGAGGGACCGCTGATACAAAACGAAACCCATGTCCAGGATTATCCCTCGGCAGACGGGGATATCGTTGTCTGGGAAGAGCGTGATGATACCCGTGACTCATCAATTATCGCAATGAATCTGAAAACCGGCGAGGTTTTTCCGGTTTGTAGTGCACCGGGACTTCAGTACTCGCCGGATATTTCCGGCAGCACGGTGGTATGGCAGGATAAACGGTATGGAAACTGGGACATATTCGGGTACAATATCACCACCGGGGAGGAGTTTCCGGTATGCACTGATCCCGAAAGGCAGACGCGGCCACGTGTTTCGGGGAAGTATGTCGTCTGGACCGACGAGCGGGATGGTGAACCGGATATCCGGGGATATGACCGTGAAGAGAAACGGGAGGTCGAAATCTGTGTCAGGGACGAAATTCAATGGCATCCCGATATCGCCGGTGATATTGTTATCTGGGAGGACTGGCGGGCAGGGGTGATCAACTGCGGTGATATCTGGGGATATAATCTCTCATCCAAAACTGAATTTCTGATCCGGGTCAACTACCATTCAGACTGGGCACCGGTCATCGATAACAAAACGGTTGTCTGGCAGACGTTTAATCCCCCCTTCCAATTTGATATTGCTATGGCCAGCCTCACGAACGGAACCGAAGAGATAGTGTACTCAGCACCCGGACGCCAGTGGGCATCCTCGATAACCAATGATACTGTTATCTGGATCGATGAAGAAGAGCCGGGCAGAAACATCAGGGTAATGAACCTCACCACTGGTCAGAACTCCTCACTGACTGCCGATACTGCATTCAGAACCTGGCCGGTCATCACCGGGGACAAGGCATTATGGGTTGATTTCAGGGATCGGAAGAGTATGATCTGGCAGAAACCGATTGTCCCCGCAGGTTCCTGACCCGGGCTTCAGGCAGAGAGTCTGGGAACATTTAATACCCCGCTGCTGACACGTCACATATGGATCCTCGGTACAAACCATATGTCATTCTCGCAATATTCGTGGTTGTTCTCATTGCTGCCTCATATATCTCATACCAGATGGGATTTTCGGCAGGCGCCCTTGATGCCCTTTCCACACCGCTGAACCGGCCGGCACCTCACGCGTTATGAATGCCGGTTTCTTCTTTTTTTGATTCAATTGGCAAATTACGGTGAATTATTCCTGACACAGGCTTTTTGATCTTCGATCAGCCCGTCATTCAGGTAGAGGATCCGACACATGAACTCCTCATGCCATTCCTCGTGGGTGACCATGATGATGGTCAGTGCGAGTTCTTCGTTTAACTTTTTAAAAAGGTTCAGAATCGTTCGTGAAGTGACTGAGTCAAGATTTGCACAGGGTTCATCTGCAAAGAGGATGGCAGGCTGATTGACGAGAGACCGGGCAATTGCAACCCGTTGCTGTTCTCCCCCGGAGAGTTCGTGCTGGTGATGCGATACCCGGTGGGAGAGCCCGACCTGTCCGAGAATTTCCCGGCTTCGCCGGAGACATTCATCGGCTGATAACCCGAGCATCATCGCCGGGAGGAGCACGTTCTCCTGAACGGAGAGTTCAGGAACAAGGGCATAATCCTGGAAGACATAGCCGAGGTTTCGAAGCCTGAATCCGGTCCGCTCTTCCTCACTGAGGGAGAGAACATCTGTTCCGTGTATCCTGAGTATCCCGGCGGTCGGGTGATCAAGCAGGCCGAGGATATGAAGAAGGGTCGATTTCCCGCTTCCGCTTGCACCCATGATCCCGACGAATTCTCCCTGGGAGATGGTGCAGGTAATCCCCCTGAGCGCGTGAACCTCTACGAGCCCCATCTGATACACCCGGGTGATATCGGAGACCTCTATCATGCTATCCCCTGATTGCGTCGAGAATTGGTTCATTTGCCGTTTTATACGAGGGAACAAATCCGGATATCACCGAAACCACCATAAGACTGACAACGGACCGGATGATAGGCCAGGGTTCCACAACCGGGTAGACCGGTCCGCCCGGGAATACAAGGGGCGAATAGGTAAGATATGTCACGATAACCGAACTCAATGCAAGACCAAGGACCGATCCACACGCTGCAATCAGGAGTACCTGGAAGATGTACGAGTAGATGATGACCCGTTTGTCTATCCCGATCGCCTTGAGAATACCAATCTGGCGCCTTTTATTCACCGTGTTGATGAATATCACGATAAATATCACCACGATTGCGATTACCAGGCTCACGGCTGTGGATATTCCGTTAATAATCTCAAAACTCCGGATCGCATCACTGACGAATCCCTGGGCTTTCTCCTGGTAGGTTCTGATCTTTTCCTGGACTCCAAAGGACATCAGCCGGTATTTGTACTCCTCTTCCCTGCCATTCTCCCTCATGCGTATCAGTATAGAGGTTGCCTGGTCAGCACTGCCGCTTATTCGTTCCATCTCATGGAGTGTGATGAATGCACTCCGGTCGGCTGAATATGAGCCGGTCTCAACAATTCCTTTCACCTGCAGGTTCTTTGATACCCCGTTTGTGAACCTCGCTTCCACGATATCACCGACCAGCACCCCGCCAAGGGATTCAACCTTATCCTTCCTGGAATCCATATACCCTGCAAGTTGTATCCCGAGCAGGATGAGATCCTCATCGCCTTCTGACAGGTATTCTCCATCACCGACCCGTTCATGGATCTTCGTCACCTCAGGATCTTTTTTTGGACTGAAGGCAATGATGCTCCCAGATATCTCTTTTCCCCGGTACGAGAACGTTGCTCCTTGCGATATCCGTGGAGATATCCCCCGTATTTCAGGTATCTGATCCAGCTGACGGACGAGCGAACTCACCCCGGTGATCAGGGATTCACCCTCCCTTGGTTCAATCACGAGGTTCCCATACGTGTAATCAATCGACTGGGCATTGAAATTCATAATGACACCAGAGATGATTGAGGGAAGAAAGACGAGATTGACGAAGACCAGCCCGATGATGGCAATTGTCAGCAGAAATGTGAACCGGTTCCCTTTCTGGACTGAACGGGTCGCAAGGAAGAGAGCCACGCGGTACTGTTGCACATTCATGAATCAGGAAGAATGTCTCCGTTTCACCAGGTATACACCGAGACCTGCGGCAATGATAAGAATCATCAGGACCATAATCCAGGATCCGTTCCCATCCCCAACCGTTACCATGAGCGGAACCGTGACCGAATGGGTACCATATTCATCCTGGTAGGTGATCACCGTCTCAAAGGGGATATCACCCTCTCCTGCAGCCTTCAGGGAGAAAACGGCGGGTGCATCGGTATGGGGTTCAATGGTCCCGATGAACGCATCCTTCATTCCTTCGAACGGGATATCCAGGGTGACACGGACAGACTTCGCATCGTCAGTTCCGGTATTCTCAACACGAAACAGGAAGGTGACCTGATCTCCTGCCGGGATCAACACCGGCTCTGTCTGGAACTTTGCAATGCCTACTTCGCCTTTCCCCCTGACCAGCACACCAATATGTGCCACATCATTCACCGGGGAACCATCTGCAGAGAGATACCGGATCCGTACCGGAATCTGCCGGATCCCGATCGGGATATCCCGGTCGGTCATGAACGAGAGGGTGACCTGCTTATGATCGTCCATACTGATATCACCAAGGAATATCCTCTCCGGTGTCAGCGAAGAGAATGATCGGTTTGGTGTCTCAACCTGGATGGTGACCTCGTGTGCCCGGGTTCGTCCTTCATTTTTAAGATTGAGGGATATATTGAATGACTCACCCGGTGCGATATGAACCGGGATATCCCGCGTTACGGTAAGGGAAGGACTTTTTGCCAATTTGTATGCGGTATTTACGTTCACCGGGAGAGGATACTTGACACTCCCGGAATCGCGGATTCTGATCCAGATCTCAGGGAAATAGATCCCTTCTGCCGGAGGAGCCCGGATCAGGAAGGTGAGCGGGATCGACTGGCCTGGCCCGATATCCCCGACATCTTCATACCACCCGGAAAGAACCTCAAAATCCTTGGTCTTCATGCTCACTGATTCGATGAACGCATTTACGGGAACCGTGAGTGAGCGTGTCTCTCCGCCAGGTTCATCACCGGATGACGCTGACCGGGTCATCGTCGCCTGTTGTGCCGTGTTGGTTACGGTTACCGTTACCGATCCGATATCACCGGGCATCAGGACGTCAGGTGTTATCTCGTACCCGGTTATCATCACTGACGGTTGATCACACAGTCCGGTGGGTATGGCAGATATTAGCAGAAAAATCAGCAGAACTCCTGGATTTATACGCACAACAGGCCTCCTTGGGGATATGGTCCGTCAGTATAGGAGATCAGTCTCCTTGCATAAAACCACTTGCCCACCCGGGAAAACGAGTTCCCGGTGAATAACCTCTGGATGACAGTCTGATCTTCAGAATGGTTTTTTTCAGGATTCAGGGTCTGATACAACTGGAAAAAGAGGGTACGTGAATTCGCTGATCACCATAAATCCAGATGCCGGTGATCGTCATCAGATTGCGTATTATTTGAAAATATCCGAATTATTCTGTTCAGGTACGAAACCTGGTTGAAGTTTTGGGAATATAATGGGAATGACTGAAGAGAAGGTCTGTATCGTTACATCGGCAGTGATACCCGAGGTATACTCTGATGGTATCCGATCCCCGTATCGTGCATGGATGGCAAAAATCCCGGTCTTTCGTGCTGGTTCTATGTCATTGATCAGGTTATCCCCGATCATACATACGTCCCCGGGGGGAAGGGAGAGTGCCCTTGCAGCATGCCTGAATATTGCCGGATCTGGTTTCGCATAACCGCACCGGTCAGGAGTAATGAGACTTGCGAGGAGATCGCCGGCACCAATGCAGGATACCCGCTCGATTGCACGCCGGTATGATGCATTTGTTACAGCGATGACCGGAATTCCTGCCCGGGAGATCAGTGCAAGGCTTTCGATAACCCCCGGGTATGGAATAAGGGACCGGTGTTTTATCTCCTCGTAGACAGAAAAAACAGCATCGATAACCTCCTCATCATCAATCCCGTGCCGGCCGAGCACTTCTGTAAATGATGCCCGTTCTTCAGGTCCATGTGCTGCAAAAAACAGATCTGATATCATCTCATGGAGGTCATCACGGTTGAGGTATGCTGCCGCTGCCTGGCAACCGGCCTCCTGTGCCGAGGCGAAATCATACAGGGTATTATCAAGGTCCACGAGGACTCCGCGGAAGCGGGCCGGAAAAGCAGAAGATGAGGGAGTATTCACCAGTATCAGTTATACTCAGTGCCTGCCCGGCACATATACCCTGCCAGTCATGAAGGGAAAGATACACACTGGGACAGCATCATAGAGGATTGAGGGTGATTATCCTGGATATTAATCCCGGATGATGATAGTACCGTGGAGAGATTGGGGATACACAGATGGAAGGACCGAATCTGGTAATGGTGCCGGAAAAGACCCGGCGGCAGATTTTTCTCTCTCTCTACGGTGCGGTTTTTGCAACAATGCTTGGGATAGGGATTGTCATTCCCCTCCTTCCCGGATATGCGGAGAGCCTGGGAGCATCAGGGTTCTGGATCGGCCTGATTTTTTCATCGTTTGCCCTTGCACGGGTTCTCTTCATGCCACTCTTCGGGAAGAGATCTGATGAATCCGGCCGGAAAATTCTGATTATCTCCGGTCTGGTACTCTATGCCGTCTTTTCACTCCTCTATATCTGGGCCGATACGGTATTCAGCCTCATTGCAATACGGTTTGTGCATGGCATCTCATCGGCAATGGTATTTCCGATAGCCCTTGCCTATATCAGCGATATTGCGCCAAAAGGGTCAGAGGGAAAATACATGGGTTCCTTCACGAGTTGCATGTTTCTAGGAATGGGCCTCGGGCCGCTGATCGGCGGGACACTTACCGATTTCTTCGGCATAGATTACGCATTCGGGGCGATGACCCTTCTGACCACTTCTGCCCTGTTTACCTGTCTTTTCTTCCTCCCTGATGTGAATGGTTCTGACCGGAGAAGGGTATCATTCAGGCAGGTTTTTTCTTATCCGGGCCTTCGGATACCGTTTTTTTACCAGATGATCAATGCATTTGCAAATGGTACCTTTCTTGTTTTTTTACCGGTGATCGCTGCCCACGTCGGTTCGTTAACACCCGGTGAGACGGGAATAATCATTTCTATCTCCATTCTTCTCAATGCATTGATTCAGACCTGTCTTGGAAGTATTGCAGACCGGTTTAACAAGTATTCCCTGATCTGTCTTGGAAGCATTTTGATCGGGACAGCCCTCGCAATGGTCCCGGTATTCGAGGGTTTTTATGTCTATGTGTTCTTTTCACTCCTCATGGGTATTGGCGGAGGTATATCTGTTCCGGCGATGTATGCCCTGATCACGATAGCAGGACGCGAAGTAGGTCCGGGTGCTGCCATGGGGGTGGTTAATATGATCATGAGTGGGGGGATGATCATATCTCCCCTCATTTGTGGTGCAATAATGGATTCTGCAGGTATTGCTGACGTTTTTTATCTATCGGCCACTATCGTTCTTCTTGCGGCCCCGGTCTTCCTTGTAGGAAGCAGGGTTGATCACTCCACCCGGTGACCATCTTATAACCAGAGAATTGATGGGGGAGCAGAGATCTCATTTTATATAGATGATTGCTGCATGAGAACATGCAGAATATTCTGGTATTCCGGCATTCTTCTGGTGGGGGTACGGAATATCTGGAGAGTTCACGGAAAACGTGGTTTTCACCGGATATTACCATGATACAGGGAAAGAGAGAGCCGGCCGGTTCACTGGTTACTGATCAGTCCGGACGGATTCTGGAGGTATCTAAGCGATCAGTCGAGATACTGGAGAAAAGACCCGAAGATCTGACTGGGATGCTCTTTTCTGATCTGATTGATCTCTCCGATCCCCGCATATGGCATGCATTCCTGAGCCGGCCCGGTGATACCGGGGACATCTCCTTTTCCGCCAGGATACGTGATTCGTCGCGTGAAGCAGAGATATTCTGCACATGGCTGTATTCCAATGGAAAACCGGGATATCAGGTACTCATCTCTATTACCCCGATAGAGATTCGCGAAGACCGGATTGTGGGGGTTCGCCGGGAGATGAGAGATTTTATCGGTCTTCTTCCGGAAAGTGCACTGATTCTCTCTGCAAAAGGGATCATCCTCGCAGCAAACGATCATGCCGCACATCTCTTCAGGACTCACCTGAATTCACTGGCTGGAACATCTCTAATCAGCCGGACGGCACACCATGAACGAAAGAGGTTCGCTGCCCTCCTTAAAAAGGAGAGAGATCCCGGAAGACCGGTGAGTCGTGAACTGGATTTCCTCACCACTGATAACCGGGTAGTATCATCCCGGATCAGAATGACGACCATCAGGGCAGATGACCAGCAGCAGATCCTCATGCTGGTTTCAGACATCACCCGTGATAAACAGATGGAAGATGAGATCCATCATCTGGCCTCTATTCCGCGTCTGAACCCGTACCCGGTGATTGAGTTCTCTTTTGAAAAAGAGATTCTGTATGCAAACCAGGCATCGTATGATACCCTCGCAGAAAATGGTCTTTCACCTGATCCGATCCTTCTTTTCCCGGATGATATCGACGACATCCTGGCGGAGGTCAGTGAAAACCTCCTTGTTCCGGTATTATTCAGGAGAGAAGTCGGGCGGGGGGGGAAGGTCTTCTCCCTGACCATTCACTACCTTCCGGATTTTGTCACGTTCAGGTTGTATGGGGAAGACATTACCCAGCAGGTAAAAACCCGGAGAGATCTCGAGCAGGCTGTCCAGAAACTGAACCTTCTCTCTTCGATTACGAGACATGATATCAAGAACAATCTCCAGGCACTCCGCGGATATCTGGGTCTTGTGATGGGTCATGTCGGGGACAGTACCCTTGAAGGGTACCTTTCACAGGTTGATAATGCAGCAAAATCGATAAACCAGCAGATTGACTTCTCCCGTGATTACCAACTGGTCGGCGTCCATGCACCGGTATGGCAGGATATCCCATGGATAATCACCGAGGCAATGGGACGTTTTGATCTCAATGCCCTCGAACTCGTGAGGGATACCGGTCCGATTGAGGTCTATGCAGACCCGATGCTGGTGAAAATCTTCTACAATCTTATTGACAATTCGATACGGCATGGAAAAACGGTAACAAGGATCATTATCAACAGCAGGATAGAGAACAATCTCGTGATCACGTATACTGATGACGGGGCAGGTGTACCCGCGAAGAAGCGGGAGAAGATCTTCACCCCAGGACGAACAACCGGTGGCGGGCATGGTCTCTTTCTTGTACGCGAGATCCTGGCAATCACCGGGATCACCATCCGTGAGACCGGGACCCCGGGATCAGGGGCACGGTTCGAGATTATCGTTCCTGAAGGAATGTTCCGGCCTTCGACCCGAAAACAGTCCTAAATTCTGGAATTTCGGATGGTTTTCCGTACAGATCTCTCATATGAATCCGGAGATCTGATAATCTCAGGAGATGACTACTGGTTATGAGATCTGGCAGCCTGTTATTATGCCTCATATGTCTTACCGGTGGACTAACCGGGTTTGTATCTGCGGATGATACCGGCATTCTTACCATCGGTGATATTTCCATTGAAGATGGCCTGGTCAGTACCGGCATCACCCTGGCTCCTCCCGATGACGTGACAGAGCCGGTCTATGTTGCTCTCTATACCCGGCCTTCTGCCGATTGCGGGTTATCCCGCTTCTTCACCTGGGTATTGATCCCGCCATCTTTTTTTGGGAAGGAAATTGTTGTCCGGGCACCGGTTACTGAAGGGATTGTTGCAAAGGAACTCTTCATGGTGGCAGTGGCCGAGATTGATAATCTTCCTGCACCCTGTGCTGAACCTGCCGTGATATCAGAACCATTTACTGTTCCCGGTGAGATTCAGCCAAACCTGAATGTCTCATTCACGGCAATTCCGGGAGATACCGCCGGACCGGAATTCAGGGTGGATAATCTCGCGTTCATCGATCTCACGTCCAGGGTTCACCGGGGTGACTCCCTCATCTGCAGGATGGAAGTAACCAATACCGGATCAGCAGATACCACCAATGCGCCTGTCCAGGTGAACGGGTACCTTGGTACCAGGGAAGTTCCTCCGGCTGTCGGAACCTTTACTCCTCCTGCCCCGGGCATGTCCACAACCGCAACACTCAGGTACACGGTCCCCCTGGATCTCTCGTACCGCTCATATCCACTCACCCTCATCATTGATCCGTTTGCGGTTCACAGCGGTTCACCGGAAGGCAAAGTAAAACGGGTGCCTGGTCTTGTCAATCTCGCCGACCCGGGCACGCTCTCGCTCGCCGGCGAATGTACCAACTGCTGGACCTGAACATCCCCCGGGCTTTCTTTTTTCGCTGACATTATCCTTTCTGGTCACAAATGAGTTCAGGATGACACTGGACGAAGTAACGATCAGCCGGGCGATCATCTCCACGCACATGGAGACCCTTCTTGATTTCATGGAGATGGATGTTGCCATCGTCGGGGGTGGGCCGTCAGGCCTTACCTGTGCCGCCATCCTTGGCGAGGCCGGGTACAAGGTCGGTCTGATCGAGAAGAAACTCTCCATCGGCGGAGGGATGTGGGGAGGTGGCATGATGTTCCCCCGGATTGTCGTCCAGCAGGAGGCAACACGGCTGCTTGATCGGTTCGGGATCAGGCACCAGGAATATGAACCCGGCTACCACGTGGCTCGATCCGTGGAAGCCGTTGCAAAACTCATATCTGCAGCCGCAGAGGGAGAAGTTGAATTCTTCAACCTCACCACGGTTGAGGACGTAATGGTAAAGGGAGACGGCAGGGTCTCCGGGCTCGTTATTAACTGGCAACCCGTTGAAGCAACCGGTCTCCATGTTGATCCCCTCACGCTCTCATCGAAATATACCGTGGATGCCACCGGTCATGATGCCGTTGTGGCCGGGTTTGTTGCGAAAAAGTGCCCCGGACTGACGATCCAGGGAGAGAAAACCATGTGGGCGGACCAGGCAGAATCTTCGGTTGTCAGTCATACCCGGGAGATCTATCCCGGTCTGTTTGTCTGCGGGATGGCCGGTGCTGCGGTATCCGCAGGCCACCGGATGGGGCCGGTATTCGGGGGCATGCTTCTCTCCGGTGAAAAGGCAGCACAGGACCTGATACAGCGCCTGTGAATATCCAATCCATATCTTTTTTTGAAAAATCAGGCAACCCATATACATGGAACCTGGCGGGCAGGAAGCTCTCGATGAGATCGCATATGCTCTTTTTGAACATTTTCTGAGCATGATTATATACATCTGCTCCATAGAAAAGTCCATGAGAAAAAGACACCCCTGTTCAGACTTGTCGAGGAAAAGACTCCGTTTAAGGATATATTTGAGGAAATATACTCCCGGTTCTGCGATCAGTTTCCAGAAATAGGTGACTGCCTGAAGCAGGAATTTCCTGATCCGCACTCTATGTACGTGTTGATAACCGAAGGAGAAGGGGTTATTCCCAGCCGGACCGAACGGTCACGATGGATCATACAGGACGCGCCTGATACCGATCCTCATGCCACCGAGGACGAGCGTGCCGGAAAATGGATGATATTCGCACCACCCGAAGAACTTGACGGGATCTGGAGCTGCATCCGTGATCTGACCTGGGAGGGAAAACTGGGGATCTCCTCGAAGGTATCAACGGCAAAACGGGATCCTGATGCACGCGACAACCGGTGGGTCATCTTTGTCTATACCCGGGACTGGGAAGACGAGGCAGACGTTATGCAGGTCAGGGAAGAGCTGCGAAGGATCGGGATCACTGACCGGATCGGGTATAAACGGAACCTTGAAACATTTGCAGGCGAATATAGCGCCAAAGGGAAAAAAGTAACGTATTATTCAGTCTGATTATCAGGCCTTACGTTCCTTGTTCTTTGGACGGAGATTTTTATATCCGCATTTTCTGCAGGTTAGTGCACGAACCGGATTTCGTGCGTTACAATGCATACATACCTTTACGTTGAGAAGATGAGCTTCTGCTTCTGGAAAACGTCCCATGATATATACTCCAGCTTGATATCTGTCCTATATACAGGGTGTTTTTCCCACATAAGAGTTATGGAAAACCATCACGGTTCATCCCTGATGCAAGCCAGTCCCGAAGGGCACGCAATCCGCGGCTCCGGTGTGATATCGCATTCTTTTCAGACGCATCCATCTCAGCAAGAGTTCTGCCGTTCACGGCAAAGATGGGATCGTATCCAAACCCCCTGTCCCCCCGCGGGCAGACGACTTCCCCGTCAATACGACCGACAAACGCCCTGACCTGACGCTGGTCAGCATAGGCAATGCCGGCTTCAAACCAGGCAAACCGATCTTCCACACCGTCCATCAGTCTGAGAACTCCCTCGCAGCCGATGGTGTCATGAACAAATGCCGCACAGGTTCCGGGAAACCCGTTCAGGGACCTGATAAAAAAGCCGGTATCATCGGTGATAACCGGGCGGTTCAGGACCGAATAAGCATATGAGGCTTTCCCTTTCGCCACCTCGGCAACCGAGAGGGAACGTATCTCCGGGCATTCGAGGGAAACATGCTCAACTTCTGCCAGGCCCTCCAGGATTCCTGCTGCTTCCCGGGCTTTATGCCGGTTGCTGGTAACAAAGGTAAGGTTCACAGGTATCTCCCCCTGAGTTCGATCTCATGTTCCCGTGCAATCACCTCATCAGCCTCAGCACAGGTTGTCCTGTATCCCTTTATGAAGGCCTCCTTCAGGGCATCAGAGTGTGATGACGTACTTTCCAGGACCTGGAAGAGGACATGGATATCAACCCCCCTGGATTCAAGTTCATATGACGTAAATCCCAGCCCGAAATCAATCAGCCAGATCAGACCATCCCGCCGGATCATGTTACAGGTGGTCAGGTCACCGTGAATAATGCCTGCTTCGTGAAGCCTGCCAACGATTTCGCCTGCTTTTTCCAGATTCTCTATGGTTGGCTCATCGCGAACCATTTTTCCGTCAATCCGCTCCATTTCGAGGATTCCGTCATCAACCATGCTGATCACCGGGGTCGGTACCCCCACACGTCGTGCATCCGAGATGAGCCTTGCTTCAGCACGGGTTCTCTCCCCGATTAACCGGGAGTCAAGTGACGGATGGCGGTATCGCTTGCCAATCCGGGTCTTGGTAGCCAGGGTGTCTGTAAGGGTCACTACTGCTTCTGCACCACGGGCAGAGGTCGACGGCTCACCCTTTCTTTTACGGGGTTCACTGCGCCATCCTACTTCTACCTGATCAGCCCGGTATGAGGGATTCACCGTTGATTCTGCAATCGGGATCGTCTGTCCGGCCTCCAGCATCAGCCGGCCGGTATATGCGATCATCGCACCGTTGTCACCGAGGTACTGCAGTTCCGGTACCGCAAATGCCGCTCCGCGTTCATGACACATGAGCCGGAGCATCTCCTGAAGACGTTTGTTTGCCCCGACACCACCAACCAGGATCATCTCGTCTTTCCCGGTCTGCGAAAGAGCCCGTTCGGTTACTTCGACACACATGGCAAAAGCGGTCTCCTGGAAACTAAAGCAAACATCCTGAATGGGCGCCGTAGACTCCCTGGCTGCACTTACGAGGCCTGAAAAAGCAAGATCCATTCCTTTTACCGTGTATGGCAGGGGGATATACGAACCTCCCGTTGCACGGGCTTCTATCTCCGGTCCGCCAGGATGAGCCAGTCCCTTGCTCCGGGCAAATTTGTCTATTGCATTGCCGATACCGATATCAAGGGTTTCTCCGAAGATCCGGTACCGCTGTTGCATGTATCCCAGTACCTGGGTGTTTGCCCCGCTTGCATAGAGAACCACCGGATCGTCAAATCCTGAAGCAAATCTGCCGATCTCGACATGGGCGACGCAGTGATTCACCCCGATCAATGGGACATTGAGCGATGCGGCAAGAGACCGGGCGGCTGTTGCAACAATACGAAGGCAGGGACCAAGACCAGGCCCCCGTGAGAACGCGACCGCAGATACCGGTGGAGCTTTGGAGAGAACATCCTGGATCAACCCGGCTATGCATGCCGCATGATGCTGTGCCGCCTCACGCGGATGGATACCTCCCTGCACCGGACGATAGGGGTCTGATTTGAGGGTGATAAGATCGTCGTCAAAAACAGCGGCACTGAGATTCCAGGCAGTTCCCTCGATTCCCAGTACCGGTCCTGATCTGGTCATCAGGATTACTTTTTAAATTCAGTGTAGCCGCACTTTCCGCAGGCTACCCGGTCCTTGTGCTCACCCATGAAGACACCCGGACCACAACGGGGACAGTATCTCCGTGCGGGAACTGCAGTATTTCCTTCAATTTTGAAGTACGCTGATCGCTTGACTGCGGCTTTTTCCTTTGCACCTTTTTTTGCTGCCATGATCAGGATACCTCCTTAAGATGCCTCCGCAGCGTCATCTGACGGTGCATCCTGAGCATCTGCTTCAGACTCTTCTTCTGCGGACATGCCGCGTTTAATCAGGTAATCGAGTTCGATAGTGTCCAGTTCTTTCTTGGACTCGTATACCCGCGCCTCACCGGTGATCTGCATAATGCCAAACCGGTTCTGTAATGAATCGAGAACCACGAGTTCCTTGGAAGCGTTGACCATCGCCGCAATCTTGGCATGTATCATCTTCCGTGACGGGGTGGCACCCGAGAAGGCTACTTTGAACCCGAGTTCTTTCCGGTTCAAAAGAGCATTCTGTTTGTCAGAAGTAATTGTAATCTCCATAGAGATCCCGGATCTGATTGGTTGTATAGGTATATATCATGCGCGCAGTATTGGAGATTCACGGGTAAACAGGGCAAGAAGCGATTTGGCTTTCTCTCTCACCTCTTCCTCCATTATCAGGAGAACAACGCCTTCTCCGGGTTGTCCGTACAGGATCATGGACTGATCCGGGGCGTGCATCGCGAGCGGGACAACGGCAAGATCCTCTTCTCCTTTCACCTGGATAACCGTCCGTGGAGATGAAACGGCATCGGTAATAGCG
Organism: uncultured Methanospirillum sp.; assembly: GCA_964637135.1. Lineage (GTDB taxonomy): Archaea > Halobacteriota > Methanomicrobia > Methanomicrobiales > Methanospirillaceae > Methanospirillum. The sequence goes on from CAZWTX010000016.1 coordinate 36,233, forward strand.
ATAATCAGTTCATCACTGATACAGCCGGGGGGATTTGGTACCGTCACCTGACGGTAATCAGGGATAGAAACGCTTCCATATGGACGTCTCATCGTCTGGCCGTCAATGATGGCAATGTCCGGCGGAAAGCCTGCCTCAAGGAGATTCCCGGTAACCACGTCACCGACACTGAAAAAAACACGGCCATCCAGCAGAGGGTATACCGGGGTAAGGGAAGAGTACAGGGTACCAAAGGGTTCCCTGAAATGATGACGGTACTCCTCCGGGAGATACAGCATCAACGAACCTTCAGGGCATATCTTCCCGGAAGGGTGATATTCATCCGTTTTGCCACGGCGCTCTGTTCAGGATCGATAATGATCAGGTATCCGGTCCAGTCCTGGGTAAGGTTCATTGTTCCGCATATGGAACAGGCAGTTCCCTCAACAACCCGGTGGCAGTCGCGGCAGACCATCAGTTGTTTCTTCTTGGTCGCCGCCATGATTACTCAGCCCCTTTCTCCTTCTTCTCTGCCCGCATCTCTTCCTCCAGCCACGGTGCACTTCCAAGCCCTGCCTGCCGCATGGTAAGCCCGATCTTACTCTCCCTTGGTTCGCGCTCGTTCAGGCTGAGGGTCACAACGCGGGCCCTGACAACATCTCCAACCCCGATATGCCTCCCTGATTCCTGGCAGACAAGTTGTGAATTCTTCTCATCGTAACTGATATACTCGTCAGAGATCTGACTCACGTGAAGCATCGCATCAATGGGGCCGAGGCTTATGAATGCACCGAAACTGGTCGTCTCAACAACAACCCCTTCCATGACCTCCTGAAGCGTGAGCCTTAAAACGAGCCCTTCGAAATCGACATCATAATAGACTGCCCCATCCCCGGGCACCATTTCTCCTTCACCGACTCTGATAACCTTAGTAACGGCGATGAAGATGCCAATCTCTTTGTCGATACTCCCTTCAAGTTGTTCCTGAAGTACGTCGAGAATTACTGTAATCAGATCCTCACCGAGTCGGTGGGGAGGAACCCTGACCTTATCAACCATTTTCAGTCTGTAATACATGATATCCCTGTATCCGGTCTTATCTGCTGATCATCTCAAGTTTGTGTCGTCCTCTCAGGGAGATGACACTGAGCCCTTCTGCTAATAACCGGGTGCGGAGATCACGGTCATTGGTGACCACGACAGCACCGAGTTTTTTCGCACAGGAGAATATCCGATCGTCTGCCGACGACGGCTCACCGGACGTCTCCACCTGTTCACATTGTGTTGCGAGTCTGAGTCCGAACCGGGCGGCAGAACCATTTTTCCCGGTCCGTGTCGACAAGCCGGTCAGTTCCTTCATAACCACGTCTGGTACAACTGCCTGGTATGCGCCGCAGAGCCACCGGAGTTCGTCGTAGAGATTGAGAGTAAACTGGGCTGCCATAAGGAATGCGTTTGTGTCAATGAGGATGATCACTCGACCAGGGTTCCCATCCCGATCAGGCGCCATCTCCCTCCTACCTGTCTGCTGATTGCGATTGGTGCCCCGATATCTGCACAAACCGGACGTTTCAGAATCACCTCTACTGCATCCTTGCGGGTAGACGAAACTACCCCGACGGTAACCGATGTACCAACAGAGAGCATGAGCGGTTCACGCTGCTTTAGTGGTTCGATGTCGACTTCGCTGTTTGAACCGACGACACGTTCCATCAGCCTGACTGAGAACCACATCTTCTCCCATACCGGCGGTAATTTTCCGACATGACCCAGAACCTGCCCTGAGAGCATGTCACTCTTGGTGATGGACGGATCAAGTTTTGTTCCGATGGCAAGGAGCCCTCCCGGTGTGGCAATATGCACTTTCCGGTTTCCTTTATGGATCTCGGTTACCTTGGTGACAATCGGTTCCCATCTGGTCTTATTTTCTGACTGCGTCTGGATACCCGGGCGAATCTCAATATCATCCCCGTCATTGATGAGTCCTCTGATGAGGGAACCGCCGACAACACCGCCTTTCACATCCTTCCAGCTGCATCCCGGTTTATTCACATCAAATGAACGGGCGATGAGCATGAGGGGATCTGCATCCGGCTCACGGGTTGGTTCTGGAATTATCTCATCAAGTGCCTGAATGAGTGCCCAGAGATTGATGTTCTTCTGGGCGGAGACCGGAATGATCGGGGCGTTTTCAGCGATTGTTCCTGTTATGAACTTCTTAATCTCTTCGTAATTTCGCAGGGCATCCTTATGGGAAACGACATCGATCTTGTTCTGGACGATCACGATCTTTTTGATCCCGACCAGTTCCAGAGCCATCAGATGTTCCTTGGTCTGTGGTTGCGGGCATCGCTCTGACGCAGATATGACCAGCATGGCCCCGTCCATGAGCGCCGACCCGGAGAGCATCGTCGCCATGAGGGTCTCGTGCCCGGGTGCATCAACAAAGGAGACTGACCGGAACGGTTCAGTTTCACAACTGCACCGCGGACAGGTTTCAAGGCTTGTATAGCCCTCCGGACCTTTCATGCAGGAACAACGGTAAAACGTCGCATCAGCATATCCAAGCCGGATGGAGATACCCCGTTTCATCTCCTCGCTATGCCGGTCAGTCCACACGCCGGTCAGAGCATTGACAAGGGTTGTCTTTCCATGATCGACATGACCGACAACCCCGATATTGGTATTTGGTATAAATTCTTCAGGCACCAGCAATCGAACCTCCTTACGTATTTGCTCAGATTGCTACTTAATCATGAGCATAAAAGCGACCCGAATAAATCTGTAAAAAAACTGCCATGCGGGGTTATCCCCCGCCGTGACAGGCTCCATCCTGTGAGTTGACCGCTTCCTTGAAACTCTCATCGCCGATACGGGTGCGTTCATACTCGATCTGCCTGAGGTCTTCATCACGGGAGCGATCCTGATGGTGATGATCCTCCCTGGCGGCAGCCATGAGTTGATCTGCCCGGTACAGTAATCCCGTTCCTTCGATTTCTGCAAAGAGCATGCCATGCTGCTCTTCGATCCGGGTTACCGCCCCGGTGGTACCGGTACGGGGGTACCTGACATACATTCCGATTTCAATGGTTTCTCCCATGATCTCACCTGTGTCTGTTGGGTGAAAAAGGTTGTTATGAGATGGTTCTTCCCTGCTCTATCTGCTCTTCCGTAACCGTCCAGGTCTTTCCTGTGGCGGTATTCCGGTACTCACCGGTTTTCACGTCACCAACCGTTGAACCAGTCGGGTATGGCACGGTGAATGACCCGTTGACGCTTTCCTGCCGGTAAACAAATTCACGGCCGGTATTGGTCGTGACCGGGAGTTCAAGGATGCCCTCCCCGGGAATAACAACTCCCGGGACGTACTCAAAGATCTTCACGTACCTGATATCCGGGACATCGGGAGGTGAAACCCGTGACGGTGATTCGTGAATCAGGCGGAAATGATGAAGCGCAGGAACAACCAAGACCGGGTCTGTGTACATCGTGTTGACGAGTGCCTGGGCGTATTCCGGCTGGGTTTCAGGATTAAACGCATTCATCATGGCCATCGCTTCAGAACTGTTTACCTGTGCCCCGTTTACGACAAGGGGTACCCCAATTCCCGAATACTGTGGTTTGACATACTGAATGTAATGGACCAGTCCTGGTGTTGTCATTGAGCCGTCAAAGTTGTGTAACCGCGAGACGATGGTCTTATAGTAGGCATCAGTGAAGAGCGGGTAATTCGTAACACTGTTCGGATTATCCGCGTTTGGAATGGCATAGGTCTGCTGGTACGGGGTAACTCCGGTATCCGGATCATCCCAGGTTGCCATGGCCCAGAACTTGCCGGTATCCATCTCGTAGTCGGTGATCACATACCGGGTCTTCAGGGTGTCAAGGATACCGGTTGCAACCGATTCATTCTGGGTAACAAAGAACCGGGCAGCACCATAGTCCCCGGCAACGCCATACTGGAACGGATTGGCGTTCGGCATCCGCTTGGCGAGGTAGAGGATGATATGCCCGTAATCCCACCAGGACATGATTCCGTATGCCTCATCAGGGAGCGTCCAGGTGTTTTTGTCATATACCGCGTAATAATCTACCCCGGTATCAGGGGTATTCTTCTCCATCCATGCCGTTGCTTCACGCCAGTCGGGATTGAGGGTAAACGCTCCGAGCGAGAGATCGCGGTCGATTGCAATCCAGGCAAAGAGTAATCCGCATATGATGACGGCTATCAGAAAGAGCCCGGCAGCACTCTTTTTAACCGGTACGAGGTCATGAACTGGCGAATGGTCAGTTAATGGTTTCTTTGTATCCTTCCCTTTTTTCCGGATCCGGTCGTGGAGACGTGCTCCTGCCTTCAGGTCCCAGGCAGCATCGATCGCAAAGCTGATGGTGATACCCCCGAGTATGGAGATCGGGACTGCGAGATAATACTCATAGCGGATATGCTGCCAAGTGGCATACAGGATCATCACCGACCAGATGAGAATGAATACCTGTGACGGGCAGAGTTCTTTCCTGAGCCGGTACACCAGAACCGCAATTCCTGCAAAGAAGAGGAGGAGGCCGTACTGGAAGGTATTCCAGGCATCGGCAAATGACCATTGCCGTGCCTCCTGGATGGTCTTCCAGTGGATATCATCTGCTCCGAAGAAACTGATGGCATTACCAAGGAGGTACTGGTAGAGATCAGGTAAAACTATGGCAACTACTGCAATTCCCAACAGGGAGACGAGGACCAGGGATCCCACATATGCAAGAAACGGCCTGGATCGGAGGTACCATGAAAATCCAAAGAGAATGATCGTCCCGATGATCAGCATTCCATAGGCGATCGGATGTCCGATGGTGTAGTAATTCAGTCCTCCTTCGGTTTTTACCCCGATGAGGAAAAAACCGAGGATAGCAACGAGGAATGTCACCGAATTCAGCACGAGCGCTGACGCCCCGAGATGGCCCGTATACCGCTGTATCATGAACCAGAACGGGGTGAAAAGCCCGACAAGCAACGCGAAGAGAATCATCGTCGGCATCAGGGCGAGACCGATCACGTAGGTGATTCCACAGAGCAGTCCAAGGAGGGCTGGTTTCTTCCAGGTCTCCCAATCATCGATCCGCACCGGATACTTACGGCAGTACACGAGTGCAGCGAGGTAACAAAGGCAGAATATCGTGCCAAAGAGCACCTCGCCGATATGATGGTCCAGGTATCCGTAGTACGAACGGAAGAAGATCTGTCCGGGGGCAATTGCAATGAAGAATGCGGCAAAAATTCCCGCCTTCCAGTCTGCAACCTCCCTGACAAGGAGGTATACAACCGGAACCAGCAGGGCTGCCATGAGCGGGGGAATGAAGAGGGTGATGTAGATAATATCAGGCCGCGATGATACACCGGTCAGGATGCAGGCAGCGGTACATATCAGGGTGAACAGGGGGCCCCAGTGCATCGGCTGGCCGGCAGGGAAATAGGTCATCGGGTCAAACCAGGCATAGTTCGGAAAGTTCTGGAGCATCTGCTCGATCTGCCGGAGATGATAGGTTGGATCATCCATTCCGACATTCGAGAGAACATCAGGATTTCCGGAGAACGCAGGGAGTGTCCTGATGATGAAAGAAAAGACTGCAAAAAGAGCAATCACGACCCAGAGGAGGATGACTCCGGGGACAGTTCGGTTTGATAGGTTGATCATACAATCACTGTGTCTGATGTGAACTCGGCGGGTACGGGTATCTACTATGTATTTGTGACACTCACACAAAAGGATCATTCTTCACTGGAGATATACTGAAAGAACCGTGAAAGGAGAATGGCGATAGCGGAAGAGTACTCGCGATCAACCGGTATAACCGCTTCGTAAATGACCATTATCGCCATCTTCGAAAAAAAGGGATTCTGATATCATTCATCAGGATGTGACAATTTTATCTGCTTTATGGTCTGGAACCGTGGGATGGGGCCGTGAAATGAGGAGTTTTTTCCATAACTTCTCCTCATCACTCCCCTCATGCTATAGTCATCATTCTACCAGACCGATCAGGGCATTATTCCTCTCGTTCCTGAATAATATCACGGTATTTCCTCATCTGATCCCTGAACCAGCGGTAATCAAACGTAGAGGCCTGTATAAGGGATGCTGATTCATACCTGCCGGGGTCGGTATCGGCGATGATAATTGCCCGGGCGATTTCTTCCGGATCCGGAGCAACCAGGTGGCCGGTATGCCCGTCGATCACGGTCTCCAGGTATCCTCCTTCCTTTACCGCAATAACAGGCTTTCCACATGCCATTGCTTCGACGGGAGTGATCCCGAAGTCTTCATCAATAGCAGTCGTCAGAAATCCACGGCACTGGGAATAGAGGGATAACAACTCCTCATCGGGAACTGATCCAAGAAACTCAACATTCGGCGGTGCAGTCGATACAACTTTCTGGAATTCCGGGTAGATCCTTCCGGCAATTTTTAGTCGTTTATCGGGGAGTTTCCTGAATGTCTCTATCTGCAACTCAATCCGCTTCCATTTGTCAACCCTGGTGACCGAGAGCCAGTAGTCTCCATACCCCTTCTGGGTATACAGGTCGGTATGGGTAGGTGGATAGATGACCACCGCTTCACGCTGGTATGCTTTCCATATCCTGTTCCGTGTATTATGGGCGTTGCAGGCGATATGGCGAACATGCTTTTTGACAAACCGTTGATCGAGGGATCGGAATATGCCGATCAAAACTTTCCAGATCTGTCTGGTGAAAAGAGGTTTTCCTGCTAGAGTAGGGTAATACATGTCATAAAATGCACGTCTTGGGGTATGCATGTAATAGAGGTGAGGAACATCCTTTCGAAGATACCGCATGGCCATATCATCCATGACAATAAAAAAATCATAATCAAGTTTTAACCGTCTGAAAAGGAGCATTCCGAGTATCTGCCGCAATGGTTCAGACGGGAGTGTTACATCAAGAGAATGAAATCTGATTCCTTTCGCTCTTGGATATACTGTAACAAAGGAGGGATCGAGTCTCAGGCAGACAATCGTCGCATCAAGTGCTTCTGCCATATCAATTTCCAGTCGTTCTGCCCCTCCCGGTACAGAATATTCATGGCAGGCAAGAATCGCTGTCCGCATCAGATCTTCTCCGTGACCTGGGCCCAGTCGATGATCCTCTCCGCAATATGATGCCATTGCATCAGTTCAGGTACCGGGTAGGTAATTTTCATTGTTCCTCCAAGATTCAGGATACTTTGGGAGAGATCCTGTTCCATCCCCGGGTCGACGAAGGTTGTTCCTTCATAGGAACCCAGACTCTCCACCAGACCGCCGACGCGGGAGGCGATGATGGGCAGGCCGTATGCAATTCCGATATGCGCAACCCCGCTCTGTGAGGCGCGAAGGTACGGGAGGACGAGCATGTCTGCAGCACTGAAAAAGAGGGGAATTTCTTCGTCAGAGATATACCGGTTTACGAGAAGGATCCGGTCCCTGACCGCTGACCGGTTGATCAGGGCAAGTGACTCCTGATCTTCCCAGGTTTCTCCGGCAATGACAAGGGTCATATCCCTCGCTGCAGGGCCCAGAGCTTCAAATGCACGTATCAAAACGGCCACTCCCTTGTACGGGCGGATTAATCCGAAAAAGAGGATGACCTTCCCTGCTCTGATTCCTAGTTTTTCTCTCGATTCCTGTGCCGGAAAAACAGGATACTGGTCATACAGTCCATGGGCAACCACCAGGATCTTTGCGGGATCTATCCGGTACTGAGATGCAATCAATCCCCGGTCATGTTCTGAGTGAACCAGGTAACGGTCTGCTTTTTTCCTGATTATCAGAGCCATGATCTTTGAATAGAGCCTGATTGGTAGGATCGAATGCTCAAAGGGATCGACAACCTCGTGAAACTCGATGATCACCGGGATGTTTCCGCGGTTCAGTACAAGAAGGGCGAGGTACATGTGGGCAACACTGGATGTCCACCATTCCAGGATAATGATGTCTGCATTCCGGATCTTCTGATACCCTCCAGCCCAGGATAAGGGATTATACCAGTCAAGAAACTCATGTACCTGAACCCGGGAGGCATAATGCAATGCTGATAATGCTGATCCGACTCGTTTCCACCCGGGAAAAAGGCGCTTTGGGAGCATATGCCTGAAAAGGAGGGACTCTACCTCCACGCCCGATTCGGAGAGGGCATTTGAGAGACGGGTCGTATAATAACTGATCCCAGAAAGAAACCGTGGCGAGGGACCGATAATTGCTATCTTCACGCATTACCGCCATCTGTCAATATAATCGTTTTCATTCAACCGTCACGCTTTTTGCGAGGTTTCTCGGCTTATCGATCTCCCTCTCCAGTCTGACCGCCACATGGTAGGCGAGAAGCTGGAGGATGACCGTAGCCATCAGTATCCGAAGGTGCAGATCCCCTTTGGGAAGAGGTATGAGACCATCGGCAATCTCTGCCAGTTCCTGATCATCGCCGTCACCGATTGCAAGAATGGGCGTGCCCCGTGCCTTCATCTCCTTCAGGTTTGCAAGCATCACCGCATATGCCGGCCCGTCGGTACAGATGGCAATAACCGGGGTATCACCGGATAGAAGGGCAAAAGGTCCATGTTTAATCTCCCCTGCAGCATACGCCTCCGCATGGATATACGAGATCTCCTTCATCTTCAGGGCACCTTCCATCATAACCGGGTAAAAAGGCCCTCTCCCGACATAGAAGAGATGTTTCGCATCGGCAATCAGGGAGACTGCCTCATCCATCTCCAGCAGGAGGACCCGTTCGATGGCATGGCTGGCCTGGGTTAGAATGGTATCACCGGCCCTGCCGGAGAGGAGGTTTGTTATCTGGATCAGCACCCCAAGCTGGGCGATGAATGATTTCGTTGCTGCGACGCTGATTTCAGGTCCGGCATGCATGAGGATGGTGTGATCTGCCTCGCGGGTGATGGTACTGTTCAGCACATTTGTGATCGCCACCGTCGGGATACTGGAACATCTTCCTTTCCTGATGGCTGCAAGGGTATCGGCGGTCTCCCCGCTCTGGGATATGCCGATGATCACCTCACCGTTCTGAACCGGGGTGTATTTGTACTCAGATCCTATCTCAACACGCACTGGGATCTGGCAGGCAGGTTCGATCAGGTATCGGAATATGAGGCCTGCATGGTATGAACTCCCACAGGCCACAACGGTCAGGGAACGGGCTTTTCTGATTACCGACGGAAGGGTTTCATCGGTGAGTGAATGGATTGACCGGTATAGCACTTCCGGCTGTTCATATATCTCCTTCAGCATGAAATGGCTGAAACCACCTTTCTGGATGGTATCCGGTGTCCAGTCGATTTCGCAGGTACTCCGTGTAACCTGGTTTTTTCCGGAGAATATGGAGTAGCCGTCCGGATGTAATTCGGCCACATCCCCATCCTCGAGATATATCACCCGGGAGGTGTATTCCAGGAGCGGAGTGATATCAGAAGAAGCAAAAAATTCCCCGTCTCCTATCCCGAGAACAAGGGGGCTCTGGTGTCGTGCAGCAACCAGCCGGTGTTCATTCCCCGCAATGACCAGGATGGCATACGACCCCTCAAGAACCGGGATGATCTCTCTCACCGCTGCGAGTATATCGCCGTTATAGACCTCCTCGATGAGATGGGGAATAACCTCGGTATCGGTTTCAGAAACAAAACGGTGACCTCTTTCGATCAGCTCACGGCGGAGCCTTGAGTAGTTTTCGATGATCCCGTTATGAACAACCGCGATCCCTTTTCGGCAATCATGATGGGGATGGGCATTGATGTCAGACGGGATCCCATGGGTTGCCCATCGCGTATGGCCAATTCCGATATGACCCGGTAGCAGTTCTATTCCGTCAGATATTTCAGAAACCTTACCTTTTTTCTTGACGATCCTGATTCCGTCTGATATCGTGGCTATCCCATATGAATCGTAGCCCCGGTACTCGAGCTGACGCAGGCCTCCGGTGAGAACGGCTGCTGCCTCACGATACCCGACGTAACCCACAATCCCACACACCTCACATCACCCTGGTTCCATCCGGGATGACCTTCGAACGGAGGCGAAGGGTGTTCCGTGCCTCTATCACGACGTCATTCCCGATGATACTGTTTTCACAGGTGATATGCGGGGATGAAAAGACCCCGTTTCCCATGATAACTCCGCAGGAACCACGGATGATCTCGTTACCGATCTCAAGGGGGCCGCTCCCCCCGATGACCACGGTATGCTCACCAAGGGTACACCCTTCGCCGATGACCGCTTGAGATAGTGCCGAATGCGAAGCCAGAAAGACGTCATCCATGAGGATGGAGGAGGTGATTGTTGTAAACGGTTCGATGATCACCCGGGAGCCGATACTGCAACCCGGTCCGATATGGACGTGAGGCCCGATTTTACAGTTCTCGCCGATGATAACCGGTCCCTGAACCGAGACAAATGGACCGACAATGGTACCTGCACCGATGGAAACCAGACCGGAAAATACTGCCTGGGTGCTACTAACCCCGGAGCGTACTGGTTGTATCTTCTGGATCAGGCGGGAATTCATGGAAAGAATATCCCAGGGATATATTGCGTCCTGCCAGTCATGGGCTTCAATCGCGGTGATCCGGTGTCCGTCATCGATCAGTCCGGATATGGCCTCCGTCATCGTCCGTGCGGTGATCTTTGCGAGAAGGGATGCAGAAAGATGATACACCCCGCAACTGACCGTCATACGGGTTGCATGGGCAGGTTTTTCCTCGATGGAGAGCACCTGGTTGTCCTCAACCGTGACCACCCCGAAATTAGATGGGTGTTTATGGGTCGTGATCAGCATAGAATCCGGCTGGCGGGTGATATCACGAATGGAATCAGGATCCAGGTAATTATCGCCGGGAAGAACAAGGGCAGCATCCCTGATATGATCCATGGCAGAGATGAGGGCATGGGCCGTTCCGAGCTGGGTCTTCTGTTCAACTACCTCAACGGAGACCGGGAGATGGGAGAGGTGACGCATCACCTGTTCCTTCCGGTATCCGACAACAACCACGATGTCCCGTATACCGGCTTTGACGACCGAATCTATCAGGTGTTCAAGGATCGGCCGGTTTGCAACCGGGATGAGCGACTTTGGACGGTTCTGGGTCAGGGGCCTGAGCCTGGTTCCTTCCCCCGCAGCAAGGATAACCGCCTGAAGAGTCATCGCCGGATCACCGTTCCGTCAGCGATTGTTCCCTCTATGACCGTGCCGGGAGCAAAACGGGAATGGTTACCAATCACTGCCCCGACATTGATCGAGCAGTTGATCCCGAACAGCACATCGTCACCGATCACCGCTCCGAATTTTCTCCTCCGCGTCGGAAGGCCGCTGGCAGTAATCTCTTTCTTGTCATGCCTCAGGTTTGCAATCTTTGTTCCTGCACCAAAGTTACATCCGCTGGCGATGATGCTATCGCCCACATAATTAAAATGTGGGATATTTGTCCGATCCATGATGATTGAGTTTTTTACCTCGGAGGCATGACCGATATGACAATGGCTGCCGATACATGTTCCCGGTCTCAGGTAAGCATGAGGACCGATGATGCAGTCTGAACCGATGATACAGGGTCCCTCGATATAGGAACCTGCCTTTACAACGGTTCCCGGTCCGATAACCACGTCTCCACGAATGACAACCCCCTCTTCTATGGTGCCCCTGATATCAGGTGAACAATCCTGCATCACCTGTTCATGCACTTCGAGAAGATCCCAGGGGGCACCCATATCTGACCATGCGGTAAGGGGAAATGCCCGGAGACATCCATCCCTGATGTAGCCGTTCAGGGCATCGGTCAATTCGAGTTCCCCCCGCGGAGAAGGGGTAATCTGTGAGAGGTGCGTGAAGATATCCGGGGTGAAGAGGTACATGCCTGCATTAATGAGGTTGCTTCGCGGATGATCAGACTTCTCTTCAAGCCCGTTTATGAAGGATCCCTCAACCGTGACCACCCCGAAATCCTGTGGATGATCAGAAGGGTATATGCCCATTGCCGGGGCTTTTTGGGATAGAAATGAGACGATATCATTTCTTTTCAGGATCATATCCCCGTTCATGAGCAGAAACGGTCCGGTTATGAAGGACTGTACCGTCATCACGGCATCGCCGGTTCCTGCCTGCCGTTTCTGTGAGACATACCGGATTCGGATCCCCCGTGATGATCCGTCTCCGAAATATTCCCTCACTGCTCCTTCCTCGAACCCGACAACGAGGATGAGTTCGGTGATCCCTGAACCGGAGACGGCATCAATGAGATGTTCAAGCATCGGTTTTCCGGCGACCGGGAGCATTACCTTCGGCCGTGAACCGGTCAGGGGACGCATGCGTTTCCCTTCTCCGGCGGCAAGAATTACACAGATAACCATTATTTCATCTCCGTGCGGGCAAGCCGGAGCAGTTCTCCGGCCTTTTCAAGCATCTGTTTCGCGGTTTCAAGGCTCCTGCCTTCAGCAGTGAGCCTGATCTTTGGTTCTGTTCCGCTTGCACGGACCAGACACCAGCCATTCTCCTCATCGATACGAATTCCGTCTGTCGGACTTGTTGCACCGAGGGCATACATAACCTGGCGTGCATCAGCACATTCTACTGAACTCCGGAGCACCGGGTATGTCGGGATGGCATCGATCTCTGCTGCAAGATCCCATTCCCCGGCCATCTCGCAGAGGAGAGCAGCAGCATATGGTCCATCCGGGCAGTAGGATATTTCTGGGAAGATACATGCCCCAGATGGTTCCCCGCCAAAATCTCCCCATCTGACCAGTTGTTCTGAGACATAGGCATCACCGACAGGGGTTCGCTTCACGTCTGCGATCTCTTCGATACGCATGGAAGCGTCGTACGTGGTGACCACCCGTTTTGCACCTCGGTATTTCGCGAAGAGGATAAGGAGGGTATCTCCAGATATAAACCGCCCCCGGCCGTCAAACGCCATCATCCGGTCTGCATCCCCGTCATGAACAATCGCACAGGACACCCCCGTTTTCCGAATCATGTCAGGGAGATAGGTGAGGTTTTCCGGTAGCGGTTCTGAGGGACGGGTGAATATTCCTGAAGGATTTGCATTCAGACTTATTGTTCTGACTCCCGCTGTTCCCAGGAGGTACGGGGTCATGGTGCTTCCTGCCCCGTTTCCACAGTCCAGAATTACTTCAAGACCTTCACGGATTGATCTCTTTTCCAGTATGGCCCGGGTATGGAGTTCCAGGGCGGGGATATCCTTCACGGCCCCCTGTGTTTCCCAGTCAGTCCATGCCGTGGTTGAGAGTGCCTGTTCAACTTCTTCCTGTTGTTCCTGGCTGAATGAGGATCCGTCCCGGTTGAATAGTTTGAGACCGTTGTATGGTTCAGGATTGTGTGATGCGGTGATCATGCATCCTGCATTCCCGTATCGTGCAGCATATGCCACCGTCGGTGTCGGACAGATACCGGCTTTCGAGATCGTCCCACCGGCACCGGTAATGCCTGAAGCACAACTGGTAAAAAGTGCCTCTCCTGTTGTCCTGGTATCCCTTCCGAGAATGATCTCTTTCTCCCCGCCCCCGAGTACCGCACCGACCTTTTGGGCGATGACAAGGAGGTCATGGGAGTAGAGTTGCCTGATTCCGGAAGAGCCAAAAAGCATAGTATTTGTTTCTCTGTTATGCCATTAGAGGTTAGCCCTACCGTACGGACAGAAATGACAGCCATTCAGGGCTGCAGCGGTTCCTGAAACTGACGGACCAAGAAAGATTACCCGTTCCATCATACCTTCCTGAATGTTCCCGTTTTCTGCTCCCAGAAGATCACCGGTTACGAGGATCAGGGTGGCATCCGAGGGATCGGATACGAGGTTCCCGGCACAAATCTCCCTGATGAGGTTGCTTTCCCCGGTATACCAGATCTTCTTTCCTGCAATCTCCTGTTTCAGATCCCGAAGGCAGGCCGGATGATCATCAGTCATACAGGGATATGGTTTCCTGATCCGGCAGAGAAATGCCATGATTGCATTCACAATTCCGGCCGCAGCCATGATCTGTGTCCGTTTCCTGAGTGGAGCCGTGAACATGAATGATGCCTTAGTTGTTGCGGATAATGGTTCATTCGTGCTGATCCCGGCTGATCTGCCACCAAAGGTCACTCGCATCATCGTTCCTGATTCATACGGGCATGGAGTGATATCCGGGCCGGGTTCAAGGATCACCGGGCTTTCAGAGATCCCGCAGTCCTTTGTCATCTCCTCAACTGCATGTATGGCTTTTTTAATCAGGGGCATAGATCACCTCTCATCAAAAGGAATCAGCAGATCTCGGTATTGAGCCGGCATGCCCTTCGGATGGTGATCCACAGGTATCTCGTAAAAGAAGATATGTTCATTGCTTGAGGTGGAAAAAGGGGATACCGGGAGGGGGGTTATACCGGTTCCTCCTCCCATCCATCCGCACCGATCAACGGAACAAACCTGACCGGGAAAAACCGTTCAGTCTTATGTATTCCGGATACCCGGGTGATACGAATCAGTTCCTGAATATCCCGGGAGCCAACCGGAGCAACGATCCTCCCTCCGTCCCTGATCTGTCCGAAGAGGACCTCTGGAATATGCGGTGCTGCGGCAGTGATCAGGATCCCGTCATAGGGTGCTTCACCGGAATATCCCTCCGTCCCGTCAGTGCAGATGATCCTGATCCCCCCGATTCCGACACGTTTCAGGTTTTCTTCCGCATGCCTTACCAGTTCCGGGATACGCTCCAGGGATATTACCTGTGCATCCATGGCGGCAAGAACAGCAGCCTGGTACCCGGAACCGGTTCCGATCTCCAGGATCTTCTCTCCGGGAAGCGGATCCAGGAGTTCGGTCATGAACGCCACGATATATGGCTGTGATATTGTCTGGTCGTCGCCGATGGGAAGCGGAAAATCCCCATACGCCTGTACCTGCAGACCGGAAGGAACGAAGAAGTGCCGGGGAACCCGCTGCATCGCGGAAATAACCCGGTGGTTTTGAATCCCCCTGCCCTGGATCTGTATGCGAACCATCCGGTCCCGCTCCAGTTCAGGGAGATCTGCCATGACTGTTAAAATCCTGACTTCTCTGCAGCGTCGATGGCTGCATCAATCTGTTCCTGGAGGACATCCGGCAGTCCCTCCAGTTTCACGTCCAGGAAACCACGGATGATCGTGGCGGTGGCAGTCTCTTCATCAAGACCGCGTGCCATGAGATACTCGATCTCATCCCGGGCGATTTTTCCGACCGCAGCCTCGTGGGAGAGTTCTGTGTCGACTACATCGCCCTTGATCTCAGGGATCGCGTGGATCGTGCCGTCCCTGAGGATGAGTCCCTTGCATTCAATATGTGCCTTCGTTCCCGTAACCATCCCGTCCACGCGCCCCCGGGAGATGATGGTTCCTCCCGTGGTGATGGCCCGTGTAAGAAGTTCTGCACTTGTTCCCGGTGCTTCAAGGCGGGCAACGGATCCGAGATCGAGGACGGAGCCTGGTGTTCCAACCACGACGCTTGAGAACCGGCCGACTGCGTTCTCCCCGACGAGCCGGCAGAGTGGTGACATCTGGATCTTCCTGACCGGTTCCATACAGACATAGTTGGAGAGGAAGACCCCTCCTTCCTCCACGATGGACGCGCTGCGTGGATAAACAGCGATATTCTTTCCCCAATTATGGATCATTGTCGAGGTGACCTTGGCGTTCTTCCCGACATAAATTTCCGTGATACCGAGATGGGAACCGCTGGATCTCGCTGTGGCACTGGTGCACCCGGATATGATATGGAGTTCTGATCCTTCCTCGGCAATGACAAGATTGTGGACGTACTGAACCGGGGAGTCTGACATGAGAAGACATGCCTGCAGGGGATAGATGCTCTTCGTCCCTTTCTTTGCAATGATAACAAAGCCCTTCTGAACCGGCTGGGATGCCACGTACCGGGTATACTTGTCCTTATCTTCCGGAACGGCCTTCCAGAGATAATCCTTCACCCACGGGTACCGGATCAGGGCATTCTCCAGGGTGAGAAATTCAATCCCGTTGCAGTCTGACGTGACATGGCAGATATCCTGATCCTTCTGGAAGAAACTTCCGGACCGGTTTTTCATATCCACTTCCAGTCCGGTCAGAGCAAGACGTTTCTGGTCTTCAGGGGAGAGTTCGGTCATCTGGATGGTATTGTGCATATGTGGTTCCGATCCTCCTGATCAGTATATCTTTCAACCTCTTTATCGCTCCTTCTCTCCGGGTCCGGGGAGGTGATTCTCATTCCAGACTGCCAGGAGTGCGGGAAGATCTGCGATCGAATCAATGACCGCATCCGGGTGTATAGAGCCGGGATCAGGGATATAATCCCTGCTCTTACCGGTTCTGACCAGTGCCCCGTTGATACCTGCAGTTTTCGCCCCGCCGATATCGCTCTCCGGATCGTCGCCAATCATCAGCACCTCTCCGGCTCTGAAGGTCCATCCTGACAGGGCCATGGAGAAGAAGACCCGGGAAGGCTTTCCAAAAACGGTGGGTTCAGTTCCCGATGCAAAGGAGAGGCCTGCAACAAAGCAACCGGCTCCGAGCGAAAGGCCGTCGCTATCCATCCAGAACCGGTCTTTCTCGAGAGCGAGCAGTTCTCCGCCGCTTTTGAGGGAGCGAAACGCCTGATTCATAGCTCGGTAGGTGAACCCGTCCCCTGCATCACCGACGACCACGACTGGTGATGTCGGATCATGAATGATTCCTGAGCTGAGAAAATCGGTCGCCAGATCCCCGGTTACAAGGAGATTACACCTTGTGATCCCCCTCGTCCGGAGATGTCCGATGACCGCCGACGCAGGAGTGAATATCTGGTCCGGGTGAATGGGAATGCCGATAGCGCTGATTTTTGCCAGAATGTTCTGTTTCGAACGGCGGGTACCGTTCGATATCAGCCGGAACGGGATCCCTGCATGAATGAGGGAGGAGAGAGTGGTGTCTGCCCCGGGGATGGGATCCGGCCCGGTCATCAGGGTTCCGTCAATATCCAGGAGAATGCCTTTGATTGTCATTATGAAGGAAGCAGTGTCCAGATGGAGTGTGGGTTTAGGAATTATTAAATAATAATCAGAACGACGTAATAGAGCATCGCATCGATGGTCTAGAGGTATGACTTTGGCCTTCCAAGCCAATAGCTCGGGTTCGAATCCCGATCGGTGCATTTTTCACGGGCTCGTGGTCTAGCTGGTCATGACGTCGCCTTCACACGGCGGAGATCCTGAGTTCGAATCTCAGCGGGCCCATC
>CAZWTX010000017.1:0-3332 GCA_964637135.1 uncultured Methanospirillum sp.
CGAACGATCCGGCCAATGCTGATCTGATCGCCTGGGCCGAGAAGCAGGGATACTGGAACTTCCAGTACGACGAGAACTCTCCCCGAATATCGGCCGGGCTGTACTGCTGCTGGTGGGAGCGGTGGTACAACAAGTATGAAAAGAAGGGTGTATCCACGGAGAGTGCATCCGAGATAGCCGACGAACTCTCTTCAGATTCGGTTAAGTCTGTCGAGACCGAGGCATACTGTCCGAGCTGCTGCGATACCTGTGACGAGTACACCGGACCGGGGATCGATCCTGACCTGCAGGCACGCTCTGATATCATGATGGCGAAAAAGCCATGGCTTGAGGAGTCAGGTATCGACGACAACGGGGAAGAAGAGACTACTAATACCGCCAATACCGCATCACCGAAGGTCGCATCCATGACATTTGGTGACGCAGAATAATCTGCATCTTTTTTCCTGTTCCGGCCGTCCACGGCAGAAAATCCGGATTCCATTAGAGATCTGATTTACCGCAGAAGATGTATCGCTCAGTTCACCTGACCACCACAATAGTGATCAGATGCAATTGTAAATGGGTAAATACGGTGTGGAGTGATTCTGATCACTGATGACACGGGAACCGGCAGTCTCACACCATATCGGTGTCTTCCTCATGGTTGTCCTTGCCGTGATTCTCGTCGCTCTTATTCTTTCCTTCCTGTTGGGATTTTTCACCTTTGGTGGCGATGATACGATTGCCCCCCCGCATTTCAAGATCACATCCGTGAAGCATGGGGGTGGAAAACTTGAGAGTTTTATCGTTATCCGGAATGCGGGACCCGGTGACTATCCGAACCGGGACCTCGTGGCACGGTTTTTCCGGAACCGGGAACCCGTTCTGACCGGAATATTCACCCTGAACGGGCACGAGTTCATCAAGACCCACCACTACGGGGTGCAGTATATCGGGGGTGAAGGATGCAAAGACGCCCTGTTTGCCAGAAACGAGATGCTGAAAGTTAACCTGAAGAACGGGCTTATCCGCCCGGGCGATCTGGTTGAACTCAGGGTGTATCAGAAAGGGGTTACAGACACGCTCCTTCCGATAAACGGGTGGAGTATCACGGATCAGGCATACATGAACCGGTATCTTGAGGAGAAGAACGGTGGCCCGTTCCCGGGGTACGGCCTGATCTCCCAGCACCGGTACCAGGCATAGGGGGGATCACGGAATTTCCACAAACAACTCTTTCTTCGCTCTTCCAAGAGTTTTTCTGAATTCATCTGATACTGCGTTAATATCAACAATGTCCACCGATACCGGGAGATCAAATGCAGAGAATGCATCTTTCAGGGCTTCTATCTGATCGGCCGGGGCTGATAGGTCTCCTGATATGAGCAGATCTACATCTGAAAGCGGTTCGGAGTGCCCGGATACCCGTGAACCAAAAATATAGACCGAATAATGCTGCAGATGGTCTTTCAGGATGTGAATGATCTGATCACGGTCAGCAGGAGAGAGATCAATCATTCATCTCCTCCAGCTGATTACGGTACCTCGCATCCTGATAAAAACCGGGTATTACCGAAAGAACCGCTTCTGCGTTCCCTCTGACATACGCAGGTGAGGTCAGGTTCCGGGCTTCTGCAGAGCGAAACCGGTATAGGATCCCGATCAGTCCGTATCGTACAACTGTTCTGAAGAAATCGTTCCGGATCCATGGGGAGGCATCTTCAGAGAGGAGATGTGCCGCAATCCAGCGTGGTAACCGTTCATAAACGTTCATACGCACTCAGAATGCTGGACACCCCGGCTTCGATGACCTCCCTGATACCAGAGGGAGCAGGGATGGTATCCATGCCGGTTACATATCCAATGACTACTCTCAAGGAACTGAGCGCCTGGTTCAGCGAAGAGAGATCAGGCATACCAGATGAGAGGTTCCATCCGGACTAAAGAATTCCGCGGAATAGAACAATAGCTGTACCCTGATTCAGATGACTGGCTACACGGGTATAGCCGATTATCCTTTTTCAGTTTAATCCCAAAGATCGAATTAATCAGGAGAACCACTATAAAAAAAAGATTATACGGTCGTATCAAGAACGACCTGATTTGATCCGTCGATAAACCGGGCAGTGACTACAATCCTATCCTTTCCGGTTGATGCACCAGGATAGACACCAACTGAACCGGTGACTACACCTAATTCTGGGGTTCCAGTTCGTATGGCACCGCCAACTGATACATTGAAAGCGGCAACATCCTGAATGTCTTTCCCGCCATGGTTGACAATATCAACATTTGTTGGAACCGTCGTGTTTTGAGAAGCCACTAACGCGATATTCTTCGTTTTGTCGACATTCCCCGTCATCCCGAATACGAACGCTGCAATCACTGCGGCCAGGATGACCGTGATTGCGACCATAAGAATAACACCAATGACCGGTGATACTGCATCATCACGCTTGTACATTTCACACCTCCTCAGTGCGTATCAATCCTTTGCTGCTCACCCTTATGAAAGTTGCTTAACTTCTTTTAGGCCACGTAAATAGGGGCAATTATATAGGGGTTTGGGGAAAAATGCCCTCAATACAAGTAGGATTCATCATCCGAATCCCCGACCGTCCCGGCACGGCCCGGGCGATTGCCCTGCCGGTGAGGATCTTCGCATGATCACAGGCTGCAGGAACGTCTTCTCCCCGGGAGAGAAACCCGGTAATCGCAGCGGAGAAACAGCATCCTGATCCGTGAACCTCGTACGGATACCGCGGTCCGGAGAGGGGTATCTCCCGGTCAGCCGAGATGAGGAGATCGATCGACTCGGTCCCCCCGGCATGACCTCCCTTGATGACCACCCATTCCGGACCCATCCGGAGGATCTCTTCCCCGACGGCAGCCATCTCCCGGGGAGCGATGGTATCCCGCCCGGTCAGTACCCCGGCCTCGGGGAGGTTCGGGGTCACCACCGTTGCCCGGGGAATCAGCCTGCCGATGAGCACCTCAACGGCATCCTCCTCAAGCAGCCGGTGCCCGGAGGTAGAGACCATGACCGGATCGACCACAAGCGGAACACCAGCAGGAAGAGCGGAGACAACCGATGCGATGACCCTGGCATCGGCAAGCATTCCGGTCTTTACCGCCCGGGGGGTGATATCCTCAAGAAGCGTCACGATCTGTGCCCTGACCGTCTCCGGGTCAACCGCCCAGGTTCCGGTGACCCTCCCGCTGTTCTGGGCGGTCAGGGCAGCGATCACTGCCATCCCGTACACCCCGGTGGCAGAGAACGTCTTCAGGTCGACCTGGATCCCGGCTCCCCCCGAGGGATCGGAACCGGCAATCGTGAGGGCAAAGGGACA
>CAZWTX010000017.1:3432-48658 GCA_964637135.1 uncultured Methanospirillum sp.
CAGATGATGCAGTTTCCGGGGGCGTTATCGATGAGCGTCGTCCTGACCTCGGTCCCGAGCACACTGGCATCGGCGATCTCCTCAAGCCGGTCGGCACATTCCCGGCATCCGCACCAGTGGACCGCGATGACACCATTCGCGATGGAGCCGGCGATCTCTTTCTCATCTCTGACCACGAAGAGGTGGCTTTTGATATGATCCTCGGCACGGGAGAGCATCATCCGGGAAGCCTCGGCAAGTCGTGCTTTCACCCCGTCGATGAGGTCCTTCCGTCCGACGGGTGCTTTTCCGCCGGTCCGGATCACGGACATCACGACCCCGTTATCGATATCCCGGGGCCCGATCTCGAGCCGGAGGGGAACCCCCCGCATCTCCCAGTAGTAGTATTTCGCACCCGGCCGCATGTCCCGGTCATCGATCTCGACCCGGTACCCGGCAGCCGTCAGTTCTGCCCGGATGGCAGCAGCAGCCTCCCTGACCTCGGCCTCCCGCTGCTTCATGATCACCGGCACGATGACTACCTGAACCGGGGCGACATCAGGTGGCAGAATGAGGCCGCTGTCATCCCCGTGCATGCTGATCAGGGCGGCGATGGACCGCTCAGAGATCCCGTAACAGGTCTGGTAACAGTATTCCTGCTGCCCCTGCACGTTCTCGTACGTGATACCGAACGTCTTCGAGAAATGATCGCCGAGGTGGTGAACCGTTCCGATCTGGAGGGTTCTGCCATCGGGCATGATCGTATCGACCGCGATCGTATAGTCGGCACCCGGGAACTTGTCCCAGTCAGGCCGCTTCGAGATCAGCACCGGGATATCAAGCCGATCGTAGAACTCCCGGTACAAGGCTATTGCGTCCTCGACCGTCGCCTCGGCATCCTCCCAGGTCGCATGGACGGTATGGGCTTCCTTGAACGAAGTGATCTCCCGGAGCCGGATCAGGGGACGGGTATGCTTTGTCTCATACCGGAACGTGTTCACAATCTGGTAGAGCTTGAGGGGGAGATCGGCATGGGATCGTACCCAGAGGGCATACATCGGATATATTGCCGTCTCGCTTGTCGGCCGGAGGGCAAGTTTCACATCCAGGGGACTGGTCCCCCCGTGGGTCACCCAGTAGACCTCCTCTTCAAATCCCTTGATGTGTTCGGCCTCTTTCATGAACTCATGCTCGGGGATGAGGAGCGGAAATAGCGTCTCCTCGTGATCACGGTCAAGCAGGTCACGCAGGATCCCGTAAACCCTCTTGCGGATCCCGAACCCGAACGGGTACCAGACATACAGTCCCTTCACCGGGTATCTGACATCCATGATCCCCGCACGCCAGAGAATGTCATTGTACCATTCAGAAAAATCAGCCTTTGGGGGGAGTCCTGCCTCCTGTTCGTCCATTCCACAGCTCCTAAGCTACCATCTGTAAGACGGCCGGCGTGATAAATGCCTCGATACATGCCGCAAACGCCACGAACGGGACCACATACCGGAGAAACAGCCCGCCAAGCCGGTATGCCTCAGCAGACGCATCCCGCGTGCCGGTGAGTTCATCCCGCAGCGCCCGTCCCACCAGAAGCCCGAACGCCCCTGAGACGATGACGGCAGGGATCTCAAAGATCCCATGTGGAATAATGGCAGCGAGGATCATCGCGTTCCCTGACTCGGTCCTGACCACCTGGAGGATCGCACCGATGATCAGACCATTGAAGAGGAGGATGAAGGTGGTCAGTAGTCCGAGGGTTGCCCCCCCGAGAAAGAGCAGCAGGCATGCCTGGAGATTGTTCAGGAAGAGCTCGAAAGCCACCAGCGGAGGATCGTGGGACATGATCTCATCTGCTACCATGTCCCTGAAGACCTGGAGGAGGAGCTGGCCGCTCGCCGGGTCGGCCAGCACGGCTAGGTAGCCAATGAAACCACCGAGCCCGAGAAGGAGGGCTGAAATGAGGATCGACCTGTTCATGGGCATGAGATCAGACATAGAGCACCATCCGCATCATATCCCTGATACCGGGAGCCATCCCGACCATGGTCATCGCCAGAAGGATCAGGTACCAGATACCCGATGCCCCTTCCCTCCGGTAGAGTTCAAGGATGTATATCCCGGGGATCACGACGATCAGCTTAAGCGGGAACATCACGAATGCTGTCCCGGTCAGGGCAATCAGGGCCGAGCCGACAACATGCTGCTCTACATAAGGGACCGCATGGAGATCGATCCCGTAACTCGTGGCACTCGCATCAAGCATGTGACCGAAGATGAGGAGCTGGTAGAGCCGGTCTGATACATAGTGCCACCCGGCAAGATAGCGGAGGGCACCGTAAATGACCGCGGTTGAGAGGACCGCACACCCGAGGATGATGACCGCGACACCAGCATCAACCCGCGTTACGGTAAGGCCAAACCAGATCAGGGCGGCGAGGGCACCAAGGGAGCAGGCCGTCCCAATGAGACCGAACACATACGTATAGTCCCGGATCAGCCCGTGCTGACATGCATACCAGCTTGCAAGAAGGCTGACAATCGCGATGGCAAAGATGACAAAGAAGATGATCGGGGTGATAAGGAGGATATGCCAGTCAGACGTAATCATCCCGGTATCCTCGATAACCCGGAGAAATCCGCCGAATACCACCCATGGGATGAGGGCATAGACGAACCCACGGTCTATCGGGATATTCCTGGCCGATAGCCAGCGGTAGATCAGCCAGACACAGAGAATAAGGATAAGGGCATACGTCAGCGTATCAACGAGCGTATAGGGCTGACCATACCTGATGGGATCTATGTAGTATTTGTAGATGAATTCCCTAATCATGTGCTGAGAGCTACATGAGCGCGGAGCCAATAAAGGTGCTGAAGCGGAAAGAATTCAACAAATCGCGATGGACCCAGCTCCCCAGGGATGTCATCGTCGGTCACAATGCCATCCAGCAGCTCCCAGATATTCTGGCTGACCTCAAACCCGGGCGATCGGTGCTTGTTGTCAGTGGCAGGACCACTCATACTATTGCCGGAGCTTCGGTCGCATCACTCCTCGCCGGGTACGATGTCAGGCAACATACCGTCGATGCCCTTAATCTCACCTCCATCGAGGAGGGAGAGCAGATAGGAGCAGATGCCGATGTCCTGATCGGAGTCGGGGGCGGCCGGGTGATCGACTATGCAAAGATCGTCTCGTACAATCTTGACAAGCCGTTCATCAGTGTCCCGACCGCCGCCTCGCATGACGGGATCATCTCAAGCCGGGCCTCCATCCCAAGCGAATCAGGAAGTGTTTCAGTCGACGCCCATCCCCCGATCGCAGTCGTTGCCGACACGGCGATCATCGCCCGGGCTCCCCACCGGTTACTGGCTGCCGGGTGTGCCGACGTGATCTCGAACTATACGGCCATTCTTGACTGGGAACTGGCACACCGGCTGAGGGGAGAGGAGATCAGCGAATACGCTGTCGCCCTCTCGAAGATGACCGCCGAGATCCTCGTTCAGAATGCCCATCTTATCAGACCGGGACAGGAACAGGCAGCCTGGATTGTCGTCAAGGCCCTCTTCTCATCAGGTGTCTCGATGAGTATCGCCGGATCATCCCGGCCGGCCTCCGGGGGGGAACACAAGTTCAGCCACGCCCTTGAACGCCTGATCCCAGGTGCTGCCCTTCACGGCGAGACCTGCGGTATCGGGGCGATCATGACAATGTATCTGCACGGGGGAGACTGGCGGTCAATCAGGAGTTCACTCTCCCGGATCGGGGCTCCGACGACACCGGCAGAACTGAAGATTCCGGATGATGTGATCGTCGAAGCGCTCATCAAAGCAAAAGAGATAAGACCGGAACGGTTCACGATCCTCGACATGGGGATCACCCGCGAGTCAGCCGAACATCTTGTCCACCTGCTCTACGAGGAGTGAATGGAACCGAAGAAGACCAGGGTTACGATCGTCGGCAGTTCGTACGCAAAACCGGGATGCCAGTTCGTGTACGAGGGCAGGACCGCTGCATGCGAATCCTGTTCGATTGCACGGGTTTGTCACAATCTTGAACCGGGAAAGCGGTACGAGGTGACTGCCATCCGGGCAGCGTCCCATCACTGCCCGGTGCACCACGAGGGGGCCGTAACCGTTGATGTGACTGATGCCCCGGTGGATATCAGGATCCCTCCCGAACTTGCCAGGAAAAATACAACCATCACGATCCACCTGCCTGAATGCGACGAAGTATGTCCGGCCTTCGCAGACTGTCACCCTGCCGGGGTGAAAAACGGGCAGAAGTTCATTATAACCGAACTCCGCGACGCAGATCCAGTATCCTGCAGGCAGGGCCCGAATCCGGTGATGGTTAGAATCGTCCCTCTCCCCGAGGGTCTCCCCAGATATGCACATTAGGCAACTCTTTTTCTGAACCATTCATGCATCATGAGGATCAGACTGCGCATGAAAAAGACGGATAATTCGGGAATATTTCAGGTACCGACCGCGCAGATCTCTCCGGTAAATAAAAACATCGGGATAAGTTATATCCTTGGGTCGATCTGAATAGATGTTGAGTGTTCTTAGGTGATAGAGTGCAGAAAGAGGAGCTGTTACATTTACACATGCTATTTATCCACGTCAAAAAGTACTACGAGAATATCACCAGTGAAGAGGTTCAGACTGATCGATACAACACTCTGCACATCTCTCCGGTTCATATCCACAAGAACAAAAAATCCCACAAGGAAGCTATTCTCGTTCTTGGGCAGGAGATCGTGGACCATATGAAACAGCATCGTCATCCGTTGTCTGATATGTCCCAGGTAGATCTGACTGCTACCGAGATTGCCGTCGAAAACTGACCGGATGGATAACAACACCGCTCTGCGGGAGATTATCTCCCTTATTCTCAGTACTGTACCCGGGGAGCGGAATATCAGGCGGATTGTTGCCGGAACCTGCAAGAAGTACCATCTCTCATACGTTCCACGCTACTCAGATATCCTTGCTGCAGCTGATACCGAGGAGCGTGAGCTGCTTCGCCCGCTCCTCATGGTAAAGCCGTCACGTACCCTCTCCGGTGTTGCCCCTGTGGCGGCAATGACCTCTCCTTCTCCCTGCCCGCACGGGATCTGTCTTCCCTGCCCTGGCGGCCCGGACCATCCCTTTCAGTCTCCCCAGAGTTATACCGGGGGGGAACCAGCGGCCCGGAGAGCAATTCTCCATGAATTTGATCCCTACCGGCAGGTCAGTGCACGTCTCAGCCAATTCGAAGAACTCGGCCACCACGTTGACAAAGCCGAACTCATCGTCATGGGCGGAACGATCACGGCACGCGATCCGGTCTACCAGACCGGGTTTGTGACCGGGTGCATCAGGGCAATGAACGAGTACGGAACCGGGCCGGAACCGGAGATACTGACCCCGGAAGAGATCTTTCTTCGCAACGAGACGTCACGGGTCAGGTGTGTCGCGATAACCTTCGAAACCAGGCCGGACTGGTGCAGGAAAGAGCATATCGACCGGATGCTCTCTCTCGGGGTCACCAAAGTCGAACTCGGGGTCCAGCACCTCGACGACCGGATCCTCGAACTGAACCGGCGGGGCTGCACCGTTGCCGACACGGTAGAGGCAAATACCCTCCTGCGGGATGCCGGGATCAAAGTCGGTTTTCACATGATGCCCAACCTTCCGGGAAGCGATCTTCAGACCGATCGGGAGATGTTTACCACACTCTTTTCAGACGAGCGGTTCAGGCCTGACTTTCTCAAGATCTACCCGACCCTGGTGACCCCGGGAACGGAAATAGAAGCGCTCCTGAACCGGGGTGATTACTCCCCGTACAGCGAGGATGATCTCATCGACCTCGTAGCAGATGCAAAAGAACAGATCCCCGAGTACTGCCGGCTTCAGCGGATCCAGCGGGACATCCCTGCTGATATGATAGTAGCCGGATCGAAACACTCAAACTTCCGGGAACTGGCAAAAGAGCGGCTCCAGGCCAGGGGGGGGAGATGCCGCTGTATCAGGTGCCGGGAGATCGGGCGGAGACAGGCAGAGGGTCAGGGGGAGATCAGAACCCTCCGTTACGGGAGTTGCGACGGGGAGGAGCGGTTCATATCAGCCGTCTGTGATGACTCGCTCATCGGGTTTGCCCGGCTGAGGTTCCCGGGATCGACCTGGCGGCCGGAGACTGGGGGGTGTGCATTTCTGAGGGAACTCCATGTGTACGGACTCGTGGTCCCGATCGGAAAGCAGGGGAGTGGAGAGAAAAAGCAGCACCAGAGTCATGGCAGCCGGCTCCTCGCTGAGGCCGAACGGCAGGCAGATGAAAACGGGTTTGAACGGGTTGCAATCATGGCCGGAATCGGGGTCAGGCCATATTACCGCCGGCTGGGTTATGAACGAAGCGGACCATATATGGTAAAGACGTTATGAAGGCAGCGACGCTTACCTTCATCAGACAACGCTTCACGGAATATTACGAGAAAAACCGCCTTTCTCCGCCTTCATCGGTCGGGCAACGGGAATTCGGATTTATCTTCTTTGACGGGAATTACCCGGAAGATATGAGGATGAGACGGCATATCGGATTTGCCAGCCAGGATGAGATGCAGGAGTATGTCCGCACTCTTATCCCTGCCCATGCATACTACTCTGTTGCGTACTATGGAACACCGAATGCACCGACCATGGGGGAGAAAGGATGGCTGGGGGCGGATCTCATCTTTGACCTGGATGCTGATCATCTGATGCGGGGTTCCTACCAGGCAATGCTCGATCGGATCAAGGAGGAGGCGGTTAAACTGGCCGGGGTACTGACCGGTGAACTCGGTATCGATCCACGCCAGATGAAACTGGTTTTCTCAGGCGGGAGGGGATACCATATCCATGTCCACGAGATCGCCTTCAGATCCTATACCTCTCAGGAACGTCGGGAACTGGTGGATTACATCTGTGGCACGGGGATTGATCCGGGTATCCTCGCTGACTGGAAGGCCGGGCGGCCGGGATGGCATGAACGGTTCAGGGGAGCACTCCTCACGTATCTTACCGGGCTCTCAGAAAAACCGGTGAAGGAAGCAACCCGGGAACTGACCACATTCAGGGGCATCGGCGAGACCAGGGCAACCCGGTTCATGGACATGACTGATGGTCTCATCGCAGACCTGAATACGAGGCCTGACCGGATCAACCTGAAAGACCAGACAACCGGGGCGGTTCTCGATACCCTCCTTACCGAGAAAGAGAGTCCGCTTGCCAGCATCATCAGGGAAGCCGGGATACAGGCAGATGAACCGGTGACAACCGATATCAGGCGCCTGATCCGGCTTCCCGGATCACTCCATGCAAAATCCGGATTCAGGGTCACCCCGATTGCCCTGAAGGAACTGGACAGGTTCGAACCGCTCATCGATGGCGTCGCGTTCGGTGACCGGCAGGTACGAATTGAAGCAGCTGGAGAGTACACCGTTCCCCTCCTCGGGAACACCTGGCAGATCACAAAAGGATCCCAGCAGGTTCCCGAAGCGGTCGCCCTCTTCCTCTGTTGCCGGGGCATGGCAGAGATCGGGGGTGAACCCCGTGCATCTTGAGGATTTGCGCAGGGTGCTCCTTGAGGAGCGGGATTCAGGTGTGCTCACCCCTGTTCCGGTGGATTTGTACCTCCGGACGAATGCAGAGATGAGAAATCTCCAGCAGGAAGTGTATGCAATGGATGATCCCTTCTCAGATGAGGCACGAATCCTCATCGAAAAGGTTGCCAGCATCAGGGAGACCATCGAGGAGATATTCAGGATCCGGTCCGAGAAGATCATCTCCCTTGCCCAGAGCCAGTCAGACGGGTCCTACATCGACCGGGAGGAGATCCGGACACTCATTCCCGCAGAACTTGAGATGTTCAACCGTGTTGTCGATGCAATACGGCTCAGCCGTACATCTCTTGTTGAATGGCGTACATCCCCGGGGGCGATACCCCGTACCACCTTCCCGTCCACCACCCCGGTCATCCCGGTTTTATCCGATACATCGTCTGAAGGAATGATGGCACCTGACGGGGTCATCGGGCGCGCAGATGACTCCGGTGACGAGTCATATCCTGTACCGGAGACAAACCGGGACGCTTTTCCGTATACCCTCGTCAGGGTAAAGATGGAGATGGAACCGTTCATGGGGGTTGACGGGAATACCTATGAACTGGCAACCGGAGATATCGTTACCCTTCCAAAACGGAATGCCGAGGTTCTGATCGAACGCGACATAGTCTTAAATATCAATCGAGGGTAATTAAATAGGTATTTCCATAATCCTGTCGAGGCTCATTTCATGAAGATGCCACAAAAATTCAAGACATACTGCCCCTTCTGCCGCAGTCACCAGGAGCATGAAGTAGAGAAGGTCAAGAAAGGGAAGACCACCGGCCTGCACTGGATTGACCGGCAGAAAGCCCGCAGAGGGAGAGTCGGGAACATGGGCAAGTTCTCAAAGGTTCCTGGTGGTGACAAGCCGACCAAGAAGATCAACGTCCGCTACCGCTGCACCAGCTGCAAGAAGGCACACCTGAGAGAAGGATTCAGGACGGGGAAGTTCGAATTAACGGAGTAATATCATGGTACAGTCAAAGCGTGAAACCAAAAGCAAATTTGTAAAAGTAAAATGTCCGGACTGTGAGAACGAGCAGCTCATCTTTGACAGGGCATCAACCACCGTCGACTGCATCGTCTGCGGTACCAACCTTTCAACCCCGACCGGTGGAAAGGCACAAATCAAGGCAGAGATTATAACTGCATTTGAGTGATCACCTGATGGATGAGAGAGACTGGCCTGAAGTAGGAGAACTGGTCGTCTGTTCAGTCAAGACGGTAAAGGATTTCGTAGCCTTTGTTACCCTTGATGAATACAACGATCGGGAAGGCCTCATTCCAATATCCGAGATTGCCCGGGGCTGGATCAAATATATACGGGATCATATCAGGGAAGGGCAGAAGGTCGTCTGTAAGGTACTGAACGTCGAGACCCAGAAAGGCCACATCGATCTCTCCCTGAAGGATGTCAATGAACACCAGCGCCGGGAGACTATCCGGATCTGGAAGAATGAATCCAAGGCCAGGAAATGGATCGGGTTTGCTGCCAAGGCAGTAGGCAGGGAAGACGAGATCCCGAAGATCACCGACACGATATACCGGGAATATGGGGAACTGTACCCCGCGTTTGAGGAATTTGCTCGAGAAGGCCGGAAATCGGTGGACAAGGCCGGTTTCGACAAAGCACTGGCCGATTCCCTGTACACGATTGCAACCGAGAATGTCAAGCTCCCGACCGTGATGATCCAGGGGGATCTGTACCTCCGTATCACCAAGTCAGACGGGGTCAATATCATCAGGCGGGCACTACGGAGTGCCGAACCAAAAGTCGACGGTGCCGAGATTGATATCACGTACCTTGGTGCCCCGAACTATCGCCTCAAAGTCACCGCCTCTAACTACAAGGATGCAGAGAGGGCTCTTGAAAAGGCAGCAGGGGCAGCGATCGGTGTTCTGAAACGGGCCGGCGGCGAAGGCAAATTTACCAGGAAGGCAAAGTCTGGTAAGGCCGTATGAAAGGACGCATCAGGCGTTGTCCGGCTGATCATACCTATACTCTTTCTGATACCTGTCCCGTTTGCGGACAGGCAACCCGGACTCCCCATCCTGGCAGGTACTCACCGCAGGATCGGTACGGGAAATACCGGAGATTAGCCAGATGTTGGAAGATATAACCATACGTTTTGACGAATCAATCGCACCTGAAGACCGGAAGGCAACGGTGCTCATTGAAGGCCTGCCAGGGATCGGACACGTGGGAAAACTCGTCGCCGAACATATGATCCAGGAACTCGGGGCGGTGAAGATCGGAGAGATCACCTCGATATACTTCCCTCCCCAGGTCCTCATCGGAGAGGACGGCGTTGTCCGCCTCTGCAACAACGAGATATTCCGGTATGCCGGTGATGACGGAAGTTACCTCTTTCTCATCGGTGACTTCCAGTCAACCTCGGGGGAGGGGCACTACCTCCTCTCGCAGGTGTACGTGGATATCGCGAATGAACTCGGCGTACGAAGAATATACACCATCGGCGGATACGGTGTCGGTCATTTCCTTGAAAGTCCGCGGGTGATCGCCGCCATCAACCAGACAGGTCTCAGGGAAGAGACCGAGGCAGCAGGGGCAGTATTTGATCCCGGCGAGCCGGGTGGCGGCATTATCGGAGCCGCCGGCCTGATGCTCGGGTTATCAGCCCCGCTGGGCCTTGAGGGGATCTGTCTTATGGGAGAAACATCAGGTTACCTCGTGGACCCGAAGAGTGCCATGAAAGTGCTCTCCGTTCTCTCTGCCCTCCTTCACATCACCGTTGACGATACAAAACTCACCGAACGTGCGGGAGAGATGGAGATCGCCATCCAGCGGCTGATGGAACAGGAGAAGAAAAGCGACGAAGAACTGTCCTACATCGGTTGAAATGATCCGTGCAGCCGATCTGCATATCCATTCCTGTTTTTCCATGGCATCATCCGGACGAATGCTGCCTGACGGGATTATAACCGGGTGCCGGACAAAAGGTATCTCGATCATCGGGACCGGTGACATTCTCCATCCTGAATGGCTGAAGATGTGGGAAGAGACCAGGATCCCGGATGACATCATCAGCGTTCCGACCACCGAGGTCGAAGGACTGAAACGGGTTCATCACGTCATCATTCTCCCCGACTTCAATGCGGCACGCGACCTTGGTGCCCGGTTCGCTCCGCACAGTAAAAACCTCGGATCAAACGGGAGACCGCGGGTCAACCTCACCGGCGGGGAGATACTCAGGCAGGTCCATGAGGTCGGGGGAATCGGCGGGCCTGCCCATGCCTTCACCCCGTACACATCCCTCTACGGTGCCCATGATGCACTTGCAGACTGTTACGGAGACGAACCCGTCGATCTCCTCGAACTCGGCCTCTCGGCTGACAGCAGTTACGGGTCCCGGATACCGGAACTTGCACACATACCGTTTCTCACGAACTCAGATGCGCATAGCCCGGAACCTGCGAAACTCGGGCGTGAATTCACAATGCTTGACATCCCGTCCGCGAACGCAGCGGGAGTCATTGATGCCATCAGGAACGGGAAGGTTACGATGAATGCCGGATTCTTTCCAGAAGAGGGAAAATACAACAGGACCGGTTGTACGCGGTGTTACCGGCAGTTCTCCCCCGGTGAGGCAGCTGCCCTCAGATGGCGATGCCCCGATGACCAGGGACGGATCAAGCGGGGGGTCAGGGATCGGGCCGAGGAACTCTCCAGCGGATCAGAAACAGAGCGGCCCCCCTACCTTCACATCATTCCGCTCGCAGAGATCATCCAGCGTGTTCTTGGTACTTCCTCAGCGACAACACAGCGGTGCAGAACGCTGTATGACCGGTGCATCAGGGATCTCGGGGATGAGATCACCATCCTTACGACCGTTCCGGATGAGCGGATCAGGAACATATCTCCCGGTCTTGCAGATGCGATCACCGCGTTCCGGGAGGGGAAGATCATCCTCCACCCGGGTGGCGGCGGCAGGTACGGAACCTTCGAACTCCCGTCAAACCGCGCCGAATGACACTGGTTACAGAACCCTTAAAGGAATTTGAACACCGACCATATACGGATGATTGAGGTCCGTCGGGATATCTGTGCCTATTGTGGCTGTTGCGTCTCGGTCTGTCCAGAGGGCGCCCTTGAGTTGATAGATGCTTATCTGGATGTGGATAAGGACTCCTGTATAAACTGCGGCATATGTGTTCGCGTCTGTCCCCTGGGAGCCCTGGAGGCAAAGAAATGAAGCAGGAATATGATATGCTCGTCGTCGGCGGAGGACCGGCGGGAGCATATGCCGCCAAGACTGCCGCGGAGAAAGGACTCTCCGTCCTGATGGTGGAGAAACGGCCGGCAATCGGTGCTCCGGTAAGATGTGCAGAGGGAGTCGGAAAGGCACTCCTCCATGAATTCATGCCGCCTGACCCGAAATGGGTTGCCGCGGAGATAGACAAGGCACATATCATCGCACCTGACGGGTTCAGCATGGCCTTAAACCCGGAGAAGGCAGGAGCGGAGGTCGGGTACGTCCTTGACCGGAAGGTCTTCGACCGGGAACTGGTATGGCAGGCAGCCGGAGCCGGGGCTGACGTCATGGTGAAGACGAGAGCGTTTTCACCGATCATGGAGAACGGTGCGGTGAAGGGAGCACTCCTTGAGTATAACGGGCAGATCACTGAAGTCAGGGCTGGCGTTACCGTCGCGGCCGACGGGGTAGAGTCAAAGTTCCCCCGGTGGTGCGGTATCGATACCACCGTGCCGCTCCGCGAGATGGAGACCTGTGCCCAGTATCTCATGACCGGAATAGACATTGATCCGAATGCAACCGAGTTTTACACCGGGAACGAGGTTGCACCGGCAGGATATGTCTGGATATTCCCAAAGGGAAATAAGACCGCAAATGTCGGGATCGGGATGGGCGGTGACCGGTGCAAACCCGGTGCACGGCCGAAGGACTACCTTGACCGGTTCGTGAAAAAGACCTTCCCGAACGGAAAGGCGATAGAACTCATCGTTGGTGGTGTTTCTATATGCCGCCCGCTTGAATGCACAGTTGCAGACAACCTGCTCATCGCGGGTGATGCTGCCCGGGTATCTGACCCCCTGACCGGCGGCGGGATATATGCTGCTCTCTACACCGGTAAACTCGCTGCAGAAGTTGCTACAGATGCCCTTGGCAAGGGAGATACGAAGAAACAGGATCTTATGCCATATGATTCAACCTGGCGGGCTTCGTATCTCGGCAAGGCACTCGAACGGAACTACCAGATCAAGGAGGTCTTTGTAAAACTGACTGATGAGGATCTGAACGCCATCATTCACTCGGTATCCAACATGAATCTTTCAGAATTCAACACCTTCAACCTGATCAAAAATATTGTCACCTCAAACCCACGGGTTGCCTTAAAACTCGGATCAGCAGGTCTGAAAAACCTGCTTGACTCATTCTGATCTTTTTTTGGATAATCCGGGTACCCTTTAGGATAACCATGGAACCATGATCTGCGGCGTGGACGAAGCAGGAAAAGGGTCGGTGCTCGGACCGATGGTGATAGCAGCGGTAAAATGCACCAGCATGGAAGAGATCGCCATTCCCGGAATAGCCGACTCGAAAACCCTCACCCCGGGAAAACGGGCAAACCTGTACGATCTCATCACCGGATCGTACCCCCATGTAACGGTCATCCGGACTGCTGAAGAGATTGATCAGCTCCGCATGGAGATGACCATGAACGAGATCGTAGCCCGTGCCCATGCCGAAGCGGTTCTTACGATCCACGCCGAAACAGCATATCTTGATGCCTGTGACGTGAATGCCGAGCGGTACGAAGCACACCTCCTCAACCTGACCGGCAACAGTACCCGGATCATCGCACGGCACAAGGCAGATGCCCTCTTCCCGGTTGTCTCTGCGGCTTCGATCGTTGCGAAGGTTACCCGGGATCGGGCAATAGAAGAACTTCATGAAACATGGGGTGATTTCGGAAGCGGTTACCCGTCCGATCCCCGTACTATCTCTTTTCTTACCGGGTGGATAACCCGGCATGAATCCCCCCCTTCGGTTGCACGGGCGAGCTGGGAGACGGTGAAACAGATCATCTCCCGGCTGAACCAGCGAAGCCTTGCTGATTTTTGATCGCAGGCCACCTTTTATCTTCCCGGGAACTTACCTGTACCCAACACATGGACTGGTTGCTCATACTCCTGGCGGGAGCTGCCGGATACGCAGTCATCGCTGCCTACCTCAAAACATACCATATCTTCCCGGATAATATCACCTTCTACGGTCCGATCCTCGGTATCAAGACGGATAATGTGGCCTTCTTTGACTGGTTCAGGAAGTACGCCGGCCTGTTCAGGCTGTACGGCACGGCGGGGGTGTTCATGGTGATCATCGTATCGGTTCTGATGGTTCTCATGCTGACGATCTCGTTCAACATGACCCTTGAACTGAAGCCCGAACCGACTGCAATCCACAAGCCGCAGAACATTCTCCTCATACCCGGGGTGAACGAATTTGTTCCCTCGACGGTGGCGGTCTGGCTCGCCTTCATTCTCACCCTGGTGATCCACGAGTTCGGGCATGCGATACTCTGCCGGGTGGAGCGGATAGCCGTTAAGAGCATGGGTATCCTGCTCCTTGTCATCCCGCTCGGTGCGTTCGTCGAACCTGACGAGGAGGAGGTGAACAAGGCGGCATCATGGCCACGAATGCGTATGTACGGGGCAGGGATCATGAACAACATGGTTGCCGGGATTCTCTGTTTCGGGCTCATGATCCTCATGATCGGGTGGGCTGTCCCGACCGAAGAGCCGGTAGTGGTTGCCCTGTACAAGGATTTTCCGGCAGCAAATGCTGAAATCCCTACCCCGTCGATCATCAGGACAATCGACAATACACCGGTATCAACCACCGCTGAGGTCTCCGATACCCTGAACCAAACCGCACCCGGCGATACGGTCACTATCGGGTTCGAACACGAGGGGAGGGTCAGTGAGTATAACCTGGTGCTTGCACCCTGGCCGGAAGAACTGGACGGAAAGGCCTCAGGATTCATGGGCGTCTACTATTACAACGGGGCCGGGATCATCTCCGGGATCCAGCGGCTTTTCTCCCCGATAGGGCTCTTTTATCTCCTCTCCGTCCCGTTCAACCCGACAATGGAGGGCCAGTACCTCCGCATACTCGGGTTTGACATCCCTGATACCGGGTACTATACCGCCCCGTTCCCCGGGTACTGGGAGGTAATCCACCTCCTCTTCTGGGGAGGATTCATCAATTTCGCAGCCGGTCTCTTCAATGCCCTGCCGATGCTCCCCCTCGATGGCGGTCTTATATTCAGAGAAGGGCTCGAACGACTTCTGTCACGCCGTGGACTTGAGAAATATGCGGGCCAGTGTGTCGGAATGGTCTCCTCGCTCATGCTCGTGATGATGCTTGCCCTCTTCATCCTCCCATATGTATACCAGGCTACCGGGTGACTGAGATTATCCGAAAAACACAGGTAAAAGATACATCCTTAATGGGATGGAAGACTATCAATTGGGATTATGAACCATCTCTCCCACTTGTTCCTTGCAGCAGGACTGCTCTGTCTGATCCTGTTTGCCGCTTCACCGGTATCGGCATTTGAAACCCGGACCGGTGGAGCACTGGTCATTGATTCACCGGTTTCAGATGATCTCATCGCATCCGGGGACAGCCTGACTGTCAATGCACCGGTAAAGAGTATCACCTGGGTTGGCGGGCGGCTGACCGTCAATGCACCGGTAGAGACCAATATCATCGCGGCCGGCGGGGTAATCGAGATCAATGCACCGGTCGGTATTGATCTCATCGCGGCCGGCGGAACGGTCGATATCGGAGGAGACATCGGTGGGAAGGTGATGGCAGCCGGCGGATCGATCACCATGAACGGGAGTGCCGAGAACCTGGCAGCTACCGGAGGCATGGTCATCATCGGGGAGAATGCGGTCATCAGGAAGGATGCAGAAATCAGTTCTTCCGGGTACCGGACAGAAGGCACGATTGGCGGGGACCTGACCATCCATGATAACGATGTACAGATGGGCGACTTCGATCTCTCTCAGGCCGGGGAGATAATCGCAGGTCTGCTCTTCGTCATGAAGATCCTCTGCATCATCGGCCTGTGTATCCTCGGGATTATCCTCATAATTCTTCTGCCTGATGCAATGGCCGGTCTTGCCATGAC
Organism: uncultured Methanospirillum sp.; assembly: GCA_964637135.1. Classification (GTDB taxonomy): domain Archaea; phylum Halobacteriota; class Methanomicrobia; order Methanomicrobiales; family Methanospirillaceae; genus Methanospirillum. The sequence continues at coordinate 19,212 of CAZWTX010000017.1, forward strand.
CGCCCGCAGTGAGGCCCCGCTCTGCCTCATTACCGGACTGATGTCACTCGTCGGGGCAGGACTCCTCGGGATTATCCTCATGATCACGGTGATCGGGTTCCCGATAGCCGTTTTCATCCTCCTGTTTGCCGGGATCGGGATCATTCTCTCCCCGATCGTGGCCGGATACGCCGTGGGCGGATGGATCCTTGAGAAAGCCGGAAAAACCACCTCCCCGATAATCCCCTTCCTCCTCGGGTTCATCCTCCTTCACATCCTCTTCTGTATCCCGTTCATGATCGGGCTGGTGATACTGGTGGTGACCATCATCTTCGGTTTCGGGGCAGTCAGCTTCGCAACCTTCCAGGTCCTCAGGAACCAGCCAGGGCCCCTCTGATCCCTTTTTTTCAGGGACCGGGGCAGCAGGTTGCTGTCAATCTGACCGGGCACTAGTCCCGGGGCGGGTGGGCATACATATAAAACCGCCTGAAAATGAAGAACTCCACACACTTCCTCAGGAGGGAGACACGATCTTCGGAGTTCTGATCGACGGTGCGTTCATTACCGTTGCTATTATCATGCTGGTTGCCTCCATAGCAGGATTCCTACTCACCGGGAGGCCGCGGCCCCGGGTTCTGCTTCTCTTCATCCTCTGCATTCTCACCTGGATCGGCGGATTCTGGATGACCTTTTCCAGTCACAGACCGGTCCACACCGCATTATGGCAGTTTATCAGTCTGGGTGCAATGGTCCTGACCATCTGCTCAAGTGTGATCGTCCTGACAGAGATAGCCGGCCAGAAGGAAGACCGGTAACCGGTACAGATGCCCGCCATCGTTCCCGTCAGCTGCTTCCGGCCGGTCTGATACACAACAGAGATATTTCCTGCAGGAGATTCCTTCATATGTACCTCCTGATGACGATAGGGACAGGGATCGGAACCGATCCTACGGATGCAACCGAAAGGCTCATCAGGATAAGCACGTATGTGGTCTGCCAGTTCAAACCGGAACGGGTGATTTATCTCTGTTCTGAAGAGAGCAGGAATGTTATCCCGCAGATAGAAGAGGCATGCAGGAATATGCACCAGACTCCTCCTCCTCCGGCGGAAATCTGCCTGATCGATAACCCGACAGATTTTACCCGGTGTTTTGAGGTGATATACGGGATGGTGTCCCTCTTCTCAGATAATGAAGTCGTCATCAATGCCAGTTCAGGAACCCGGGCGATGACCATGGCGGCATCCATCGTATCGTTCATGACCCGGACCAGTCTCACCTATGTCACCGGTGAAAAGGAGGCAGGGCTTGTTATCCCCGGAACAGAACAGATGCGGGAGATGACCCTGTATTCCGCGTATGACCGGCTCCAGCTCAGGCAGGCAATCGGGTTGTTCAATAATACCCATTTCGGAAGTGCCCTTCGTCAGCTCAGCGGGATATCATCGACACTTGAGGAACAGAGCATATATTATGGTATTTTTTCAGGATACTGGTACTGGGATACCCTGGATTATAAAAAAGCGTATGAATACCTCAGCAGTGCTCCTGATCTTCACGATCTGATCCCCGCAAACCGTGAATTTCTCCGCGTTCTCCTGGACCTTGACGAAAAAGATGAGAGGATCTACCCGAGGAAACAGCGAATGGCTGTCAGGCAGGAAAAATACACATACATTCTCGTCGATCTCCTGAACAATGCCGGGCGGCGGATCGACGGTGAACGGTACGATGATGCCCTTGCCAGACTGTACAGGGTTGTTGAACTGCTCTCACAGGTACTCCTGCTCAACTATGGTATCGATGACAACGAGGAGAAGATACAGTTCTCCGACCTGAGAAAGATGATCCGGGACAGAAAAGATCTCTCGACATATGCAAGAAAAGCTGACCGGAGCGGCATTATCAGGATCGGACTCCGGTACAAGTTCATGCTCCTTGAGGATCTCGGGATGCACGGGGCAAACCGGTGGTATTCGCAGCTGCAGAACTATCTCGAACTCAGGAATGATTCAATTCTTGCCCACGGACTGAAGCCGATCGCCGGTGAAACGGTCAGGGGAATGTGGGATGATGTCCATCAGGTCATCCAGGAAGCATGTCGTGATCTCCCGCTTCATCTGGAAGAACTCCGGATGCGATCGCAGTTCCCGCAGTTATAATCAGGATCGGGTATCACGGTAAAAAAAACCGGGAACCAGAGTCTTTTGAGGTCTGCCTTCCAACAGGTACCTATCGATGAACCTCTCATCCTGCCCGAAAAAATACCAGGAGGAGACCCACCGGACCAGGTCTCCGGAAGAGACATACCAGGCAGTCAGTCACCTGACCGTGAACGCCGGCATCACCAGGGTCGCCGATATTACCGGACTAGATCGCCTGGGAATCCCGGTCTTCTCCTGTATCAGACCGGATGCCGCGGAAGGGGCAATATCCGTGTACAACGGAAAGGGGGTAACTGAAATGGCTGCCCGGGTATCTGCAATCATGGAAGGGCTGGAACGGTACTCGGCCGAGATCCATGACCGCGAGATCATCACCGCACCATACGAGGCAATGGCAGGAGAGAGACGGACCCTCCTTCCTGACCTCCTTATTCTCCCTGAATATGCCGAGACCGGATTTCCCCTTCCCTGGTACCCGGGCTATGACATCATGCAGAACGAGCTGGTGTGGGTTCCGGCCCATGCTGTCTTCCACCCGGTTCCACCCCTGATGGGCCGGCTCTTTCGGACGAGCACAAACGGGATCGCATCAGGGAACACCCTTGAAGAAGCGGTGCTACACGGCCTGTGCGAGGTGATCGAACGCGATGCCTGGTCACTATCCGAAGCAGCAGGAAAGGGCGGTCCGGTTGTCACCAATATCTCGCACCCGGTCGCCCTTTCCCTGATAAACCGGTTTTCTGCCGCCGGGGTTGACGTAATGATTCGTGATATCACGAGTGATGTTGGTATCCCGACCATCGTTGCCATCGGCGACGATGTGGAACTGAAAGATCCAACGCTCCTCTGTATCGGGATGGGCACCCATCCCTGTGCCGAGATAGCTATCCTTCGTGCCCTGACCGAGGTTGCACAGAGCAGGGCCACCCAGATCCATGGAGCACGGGAGGACACCCGGGAAGGCCATTTCAAGCGGCAGATCGGGTATGACCGGGCAAAACGACTCAACCGGAAATGGTTTGCCGTCGAAAGCAGTATTCCGTATGGAGCGATCTCCTCGGTCAGAACAGATGATTTCCTCGATGACATTCATGTCATTCTGGATCACCTCAGGGCGATCGGGATTGACCGGGTTATTGTGGCAGACCTGACCCTTCCCGGGATCGGGATTCCGGTGGTACGGGTGATCGTTCCCGGCCTTGAACACTATGCCATGGACAATGAACGTACAGGAGAGCGGTGCAGGAATGCCAGACGTCGTTATATTCCTGGGTCCGAGCCTCGAACCGGATGAAGCCGCGGGCATTCTCCCGGGTGATTACCGTCCTCCCATCAAACGGGGTGACCTGGACGGATTTACCACGAGAAAGCCGGATCTCGTCATCATCATCGACGGGCTGTTTCTCGAACAGGCAGCTGTCGGTCACAAGGAGATCCTCGGCCTGCTCAGGGCAGGGATCCCGGTGATCGGGTCATCAAGCATGGGAGCGCTCAGGGCTGCAGAACTCGAGCCCTTCGGAATGATCGGGATCGGGGAAGTGTTCCGGCGGTACCGCGACGGGATCATCGAGTCTGATGATGATGTCGCCCTGATCTGCGACCCGGTGACACATACAGCCCTCTCCGACGCACTTGTGAACATCACGATTACGATGGAATCAGCCGTCTCCAGTGGCATTCTCTCGAAAGAGGAGGCAGAAGTGATCGGAAAGACGGCACGTGATCTCTATTACCCTGACCGGACCTGGAAGCGGATCCTGAAAAATGCACCAATATCCCGGGATAGGGCTACCATACTCGCCGAATGGGTGTCAAAACACAAAATAGACCAGAAAAGGAAGGATGCAGGAGAGGCACTCAGGTATGGAGCGGAGTTGATGACATGAACACCGGCAGGAAGGTATTCCAGGTTCAGGGAAGCGATCGGTACATCAGACAGATCCCTCTGATCAACAGAGAAGGACAGGAACGTCTCTCCCGGGCAACTGTCTTCATAGCCGGAGCAGGAGGCCTTGCATCGCCAGTGGCCACGTACCTTGCCCTTGCCGGTGTGGGTGAAATCATCATTGCCGACGGTGACCGGGTTGAAGAGTCCAATTTTAACCGGCAGTTTCTCCATTCGACGCGGGATCAGGGAAAACAAAAGGCATACTCTGCCATATCCACCCTGAACCTTCTGAACCCAGAGATATCGCTTGTTGCCATTCCCGAATTCATTGATGAGAAAAACGCAGGAGAGATCGTAAAAGATGCCGATATCATCATTGATGCAGTCGATTCGTATAAGACACGGTTCCTCCTGAACAGGATCGCACATAGTCATGGCATACCCCTTGTACATGGGGCTATAGAAGGATTTGGCGGTCAGGTAACCACCATCATCCCTGGTCAGACACCCTGTATTGCCTGTCTCATCCCGGATGCCCCCCCAGTTAGAACCGTTCCGGTGATCGGGGCGGCTGCAGGGGTGATCGGATCGATACAGGCGATGGAAGCGATCAAACTGATAACCGGGATCGGAAAGCCGTTCGCCGGTGAACTCTTCATCTGGGACGGGCTCTGTGGCCGGACCGATCTCCTTCCCTTCAAAAACCGGCCGGATTGTCCCGTCTGCGGAAAACAGGGGTGAAGGTCCGGCTGGTCAGGGATCCCGGGATCATTCCCTGACGATGATATCCTGATCCCCGAACGGGTTCATCCGGGCAGATAATGAGTAGAGGTACGGGTAATGTACCTTCAGGTGCCCGAGGTACGTAATCCAGGAGAGGGTGGTATTCTTGTACACCCGCCTGATATCACCGGTCAGGTGTGCCAGGTCTGTCCGGGGGAGATCACGGCAGTCTTTGCGGTACTTGAGTTCCTCGGTCAGGTGGAAGACCGCACGGAGCACCTCGGAGAAAGACTCGTGCTCAAGCATCACCGGGTTTTCCAGAATCCGGATCAGAAAGTCCTCCTTTGCGACAAGAAGACTGCGAAGGTCCCGGAGATCATCGTCGGAAACGGAGGTAGTGAACGCAAGACCTTCTGCTTTTTTCCTGACATCCTCCACCCGGCTGCTCTCCCATGACGAGGGCAGACCAAGACAAGAATGGATCAGTTCACGGTCGGTATCATGTTCATACAGGAACCTGAGCAGGCTGATGCCGACTTCAGAATGGAACGTTCCGATCACCATGTTCAGCTTCTCCAGTTTCTCTGCCAGTGACCGCTGCTCAAGCATATGGTGAATAACCAGGCTCACGAGGAGGACTTCAACCGGGAGGAATGCTATGTCGTGGATCGTGTAGATGAGGATGTGATGGAGATCATGGAAGATAAACAGATGAATCTCAAACAGGATCACTGAAAGAGCAAGAAGACTCGCTCCGAAAAGAATGAGCCATCTCCGGTACGAAAGCATACACTTCTGTTCGCCGGTGATCCTGATTACTCCTCGTGACAACCCACCCGTTTGCCAGAGGCGATCTCTCCGGATACCGGAGGATATGAAAATGAGGTGTTAGTGTTTTTCCCACCGGAGCAGGTTCATCACCTGTGAGAGGGTTTTTCCCGCCCTGATCTCGGCACGGATCCGCTCTTCCGTCTCTTTCACGAGAAGGGAACGCCGGGCAATCTCATAGGCGTGTTCTTTCGGAATCACCACGACGCCGCTTTCATCAGCAACAATCCAGTCACCGGTTCTGACCACCTGCCCGCAACAGGTGATCTCTGCCCCGATCTCCCCGAATCCTTTTGGTTCACCGGCATTGGGGACCGTTGCCGTTGCCCAGACGGGGTAGTGGAGGGCCCGGATATCGTCAAGGTCGCGAACCGCCCCGTCGATGATAACGCCCTCGATCTTCCGGTTCAGGCAGCTGTGTGTTGCCAGTTCTCCCCAGGGGGCAACACGGGTGCACTGATCATTACTGATTACGAGCACGTCACCCGGTCCGGCCTGATCAATCGCTTCCACCGGTTTTGCCCAGTCACCACCGATCGTCCAGACGGTCAGTGCCTTCCCGACTGCCTTTGTCCCCGGGCATATCGGGACGATCCCTGCCATGGCCCCTTTGCGATGCATCGCATCGCTCACATTCGGGGATGATACCCGGGAGAGAATGGCGAATATCTCGCTCTCCGGGTCAGGCCGCGTTGGTTGGGACGAAAGACCGGTATCGATGGCTTCCCTGACTTCCCGGGCGGCAGCGGTCACATCATCAGCACGGATCACCGCTCCCCCGACGATCACTACCGAGGCACCATCGGCAACGGCGGCGGCGGCCCGTGTTGCATCGAGCCCGCCGGCAGCGGCGACCGGGATGGATACCCGGCCGGCAAGTTCACGAAGGTGCTCGGAGACCTCCCTGCCGGTCATCTGCTGATCGATCCCCACATGGAGACTGAGCACATCGACCCCGGCAGCTTCGAGTTCGACGCCCCTGCTGACCGGATCCGGAACAGAAAGGAGATCCCCCATGATCTTCACCCCGTATTTTCGTGCCGCCCTGACCGATTCCCGAATGACTGCGTCATCGGAAGACGCCAGCACACACACCACGTCAGCTCCCGCTTTTGCAGCCATTTCAACTTCCAGTGCTCCGGTATCAGCCGTTTTCATGTCGGCGACGATCACCATCCCGGGAAACACCGTTTTCAGCCGGCTTACAGCAGTCATGCCCTCACTCTTGATCAGGGGAGTACCTACTTCGAGCCAGTCCGCTCCACCGGCTTTCGCCTCCTCTCCGATCCGGACCGCACGGTCAAGTTCGACAAGATCAAGCGCCACCTGCAGAAGGGCTCTCTTCATATTGTACCAGCTCTCCGTGACTCACCTTAAGGATATGGCCCCTCCCCGGGAGAAGACAGGAAGGAGGAATCTCTTATGCAACCGCGAACCATAGATCCATATGGCATCCGGATTGGGATCATCCGGATAGGGGTTGACTGATGACTGGGGAACTTTCATTCAGGATGATCATGCTCTGCGTGGTTATCCTTTGTACCGGGGGATGCGCCATCTGCTGGCCGGTCCTTGCAGATGAGAATATGACTACCGTGATCGGGAACGAAACATATGCCGTGGATGAAACCGGTGCGGCGTATGTTCCCGGAGAGATCATCGTAAAATACGAAGACGGGACCGTGGCAGCCCTCGCCGCTGCAGGACAGGGACCGGCGGAACTTGAACCGCTTGGTGCGGAGGTTGCGGAAGACTTCTCACAGGATGGCATCAGCGGCCTGCAGGCGCTCAGTATCAGCGAGGATGTCTCGGTGAAAGATGCGATCACCGAACTCGAGCAGTCACCGTACGTTGCGTATGCGGAACCAAACTACGTGATATCGCTCTCCCTTCCCGAGGAACCGGAACCGGTACCGACAGACGATGCTGCTTCTGCACTCTCGGCTCTTTCATACCCGAATGATCCGAAGTACAGCGAACAGTGGGGCCTCTCGAATACCGGCCAGACCGGAGGGACGGCCGGGGCGGATATCAGTGCAGCGGACGGCTGGAGCAGGACCACCGGGTCTGCGGATATCATCGTTGCGGTGATCGATACCGGTGTCGACTATACCCATCCTGACCTTGCGGCGAATATCTGGACAAACCCGGGGGAGATTGCCGGAAACGGGATCGATGACGACGGAAACGGATACATCGACGATGTCCATGGATGGGACTTCATCAACAATGACAACGATCCGATGGATGACAACGGCCATGGAACACATTGTGCCGGGGTTGTCGGTGCTGTCGGAAACAACGGGGCAGGTATTGCTGGAATTGCATGGAATGTCAGGATCATGCCCCTCAAGTTCCTCAAAGCCGATGGAAACGGAGATACGGCAGCATCCCTGAATGCTGTTGCGTATGCGAGGAAGATGGGGGCTGATGTCGTCAGCTGTTCCTGGGGTGGATCTGCACGCAGCCAGGCCCTTTCAGATGCCATTTCAGCCACAAATGCCCTCTTCCCCTGCGCAGCAGGGAACACGGGTGTGAACAATGACGGCGGGGCACACTATCCCTCAAACTTTGAACTCGACCAGATCATCGCCGTGGCCGCCTCTGATGCAAAGGATGGAAAACCCTCATTCTCAAATTACGGAGCAACAACTGTTGACGTGGCAGCACCGGGGGATGCCATTCTCTCGACCTATCCGACCGCCCTCGGGTATTCGTTCGTCAAGATGAAAGGAACATCCATGGCCACTCCGCATGTAGCAGGCCTCGCTGCCCTCATGCTGGCGATGGATCCAACCCTGACACCGGGCCAGCTGAAGGAGAAGATCATCAGTTCTGTTGATTCCCTTCCGGCTTTTTCAGGAAAAACTGTCAGCGGGGGCAGGATAAACGTGCAGAAAGCATTACAGGCAGTATCGGGAGGTGGCTCAGCGGTTGTTGCCCTCCCTCTCCAGTCAGGAGTCCCCCGCGATCTGAACGGTGACGGAAGATACGAGGATATCAACGGGAACGGCAGGGGAGACTTCTCGGATGTTGTTCTCTACTTTAAAAATATGGACTGGATCAGTTCACATGAACCGGTCGAAGCCTTTGACTTCTCAGGAAACGGACGAATCGACTTCACCGATGTGGTAACCTTGTTTAAATCGATCTCCTGAAGCCTACTCATCCTTTTTTTCCGACCATTCTTCGAAGAAGACGATCTCTTTTGCAGCCTTTTTTGCCGGCATCTGGATCTCCTTCGGATACCCGGCCGCAATCAGGGAAACGAGGGTATATTGATCAGGAACCTTAAGCAGCCTGCGGACCGCATCTGCATACTCTTTTTTATCTCCGGCAACCCAGCAGCTTCCCACACCATACGCCTGGAGACAGAGGATCATGTTTTCGGTGGCAGCACAACCGTCTTCAAGGTAGTATTTCGCATTTTTTTCTGTGAAAACGGCAAAACATGCCTTTGCATCTCTGATAAAGGTTCCGTGGTCGGTGAGATCGGCGAGTTCTTTCAGCCGGGCAGGGTTCGTAACCACTCCGAAGAGCCAGGGCTGCAGGTTCATTGCAGTTGGAGCAAGTCTGGCACACTCGAAGACATCACGAATGATCTCGTCTGATATTCCGGCATCGGTATACGAACGTACACTTCTGCGGGATTTCATGATGGTCGCTCCAAGATTCATGCAATGTATTAGGATCCTGCAGAAAAAAAGGTACGGGATTGATTATCCCCGCCTGATACCAAGGAGCACCACGAGGGCTGCAATTGGAATGAAGGCATACAGGGGAGTTTCCCGGGTCTGTACCGGGGTAACCGGTGAGATGGGAGCAGTCGTGACCGGTGTCGCCGGGGTACCCGTCTCCCGGACAGCCGGGGTTTCAACGACGGTGGTGGCCGCGGGAGACGACGTGGTCGGCATTGGTGTTACCGGGCTGGTTCTCTCTATCACCGGGATAGTCCTTACCGGGGTGACGGAAGACAACTCTTCGCTTCCTGCGGCGAATAAGGATTCTGCCTCCCCGGCTGTTATGGCAGTATCCTTACCGGATTTGATCAGGGGATTACTCCCCTGGATGAGGACAGATATCTCCTCAGACACGCCGGCACCGACCACCGGATTGTTGTCACCCAGCCGGTTCAGTGCCCCTTTTGCATGGATACGATACGTTCCTGCTTCTTCGTCACCGGTACTCCAGACCGGGCCAGTGGAATACAGCGATGACACAGTCCGTACCCCTTCAAGAGAGAATGAACCTGACGGCCCCTGGACGGAAGAGTACTCTGCTCCTCCCGGGTTTTTTATGATGATATCCACCGGTCCGCCGGCCCCGTCACCCCGTCTTCCGGCCTCGTAGAGATTTGACTCTATCTTGAACGATACCACGTCTCCCCGGGGAATCCATTTACCGGTTGCATCAAACCCGGCAGTCTCATCATAGATGGTAATCCTCAGCCGGGGCTCCTTGACCTGTATCGCCGATCCTCCCTCCGGGTACCGGTACCATGGTCCTTCTTTTCCCGAAAACGTGGACGGGGCAACGTAGAACGAGGAGGGATCCGGCACGGTGATGATATCCGCCGGAGCAGAGGATCTGGCACTCCCCGGAGCCCACCAGGCAATCTGGTCACCGGATGCCAGCCCTGAACGGGTGATGTCAAGTCCTTCTTCACCGATGAAGACCGTGCCCCCCGGGGCAATCTCGTTCAGGGCTGCAGCAGAAACCCACGGGAGGAGAAGGAAGAGGAGAAGGAGCGTGAATGATCTGTTCATACCGTCACTACGTTCACCGGGAAGATAAGGATTCCCTGACGAAAAAGCAGGTATGATATACCCGTTCCTCACATGAGTTGATATGGCTCAGGCTACCTTTGCGGCTGGCTGTTTCTGGGGTGTTGAGGCTGTATTTCAGCACCTGCACGGTGTCCTGCAGACCCGTGCGGGATACACCGGTGGCAATACCACTGAACCAACCTACCAGCAGGTCTGTTCCGGTACCACCGGCCATGCCGAGGCCGTGGAGATAGAGTATGATCCTGCCCTGATCACGTACGGGGATCTGCTCACCACGTTCTTCTCCATCCACGATCCAACCGAGATCGATCGGCAGGGCCCTGATGTCGGCAGCCAGTATCGCTCGGTCATTTTTTATCATACATCTGAACAGATGGAGACTGCACGGGACCATATCGCCGGACTCACCTCGTCAGGAAGATGCCACCGGCCGATCGCAACGCGGGTCGAACCAGCCGGGACATTCTGGCCGGCAGAGGACTATCATCAGTCGTACTTCATGAAAATGGGACATCGGTATGGCGGAAAATCCTGTTATGACTGACGGAACGGAGATCATCCCGGCCGGGTTTCTGGTAGTGATTCTCCTTATCCTGCTTATTCCTGTCGTGCAGGCCGATTCCTCCACGAAACCGTCCGGCATGATCCTTGTCAGCTGGGAAGGAACCGGGTATTCTGATCTCACAGATCTCCTTTCAGACGGAGAACTCCCGGCACTCTCACGGGTATTGTCCACCGGATCCCTCGTCACCATCTCGGTCACCGATCACCAGACTGATCCCCTTTCCGGACATTCGGAGATGGTTACCGGGTATGCCCCGGAGACAACCGGGGTGTATACAAGCTTCAGGCACAATCTGATTCCTGCCGGATACTCCGTCCAGGAGCGGGTGAAAGATGCACTCGGGAACAGTTCTATCGATACCGCTATTTTTGCCGGGAGGGAGCGAAGTCTTGGAACTCTGCCCGGGCTGCCACTGTATAATGCCGCCAGGGCTGCTGATTACTACCTTGCACGGGATGATGACGCCGACATGATGGCCTCAGCAGCGGCAGAGGCACTCTTCCAGATCGCAGACAATGAACGGTTCTTCTTTTTCCTTCAGTTCAGGGATGCCGGATTCTCCGGAATCCAGGACGGTGCGAACCGCTCCACGTTCAGGGACGCTATCAGGGGGGATGATGCAGCATTACTCTCCCTTCTTGATACACTTGATACCCTGGATCTCTCTGGAAGCACTCTGATACTCGTTACTTCAGTAAACGGGTTCTCCCTTGACCGGCGAACGAAGGATGATCAGGGCAGGGTATGGCTGGCATGCAGCGAGCCGTTATCTGCAACTTCTGGAGACCAGAAAGATATCGCTCCAACCATCCTTGACCTGTTCGGTATTGACTACCGGCAGTTCAGCCCCCCGTACCCGGGGATCTCCCTTGTATGATGTACTAGTTAAAGGCCGGTCCGCCAGGTGCCGGCCGGTTATTTTTCTGATGGCAGGGGAGGCTGATTCGTATTTCTCCAGTAATTGATGAGATCGCGGATCGTCTCGGCAAATTTCTCAAACTGGACCGGTTTTACCACGTAACTGTTTGCGCCCAGTTCATAGCTCTGAATAACATCACAGTCCTGGCTTGACGAAGTGAAGATCACCACCGGGATTCGAAGGGTACGCTCATCAGACCTGATCTTCCTGAGTACCTCACTTCCGTCAAGAAATGGCATCTTGAGGTCAAGAAACACGACAACCGGGAGGGTGGGAGGGTGATCCTGGTAATCACCCATCGCAAGCAGATACTCTAGTGCTTCCCGGCCATCCGGAAAAACACGGACGGTGTCACCCATGTCAATCCAGTCAACAACATTGAGAAAGAGTTCAATGTCATTCTGGTTATCTTCGATTAGGACCAGTTCGAGTCCCTGTTTCTTCTTTCGCATTGAGACCCCCGTTCAGGTGCTCTGACCTCCCTGTGAGCCGGATGATATCCGAATTATTTGACCGGTTCACTGAACTATTGAAAGAGGGGCCCTCATCCCCCTCGTGACAACTGCCAGAGCATCAAGTAGTATACTACATGAAACTTATCAAATGTATCTCCGTCCACGGCACCTGTATGGGATTGAAAGTACAGCCGGATATTAAGCGGTTGAAAAAACGGACTGACATTTGAATGAACCACCAGATTCACACCTCTCGGCGGGATCAGTATCCTGCATAAACTGCCATGCGTCAGTGCATGGCAGAACTGAAGAGAGAATGCTTATGATGTCACCAGTGAAGGATTCCCGTTACCCTCGGAAATGATGCCGATGACAACCATATCAACAGACACCACTGAGTCTCAGAACCAGGGAAACCGTGCAGTTATTACCCTCCTCCAGCCCTACATCACCGGGATTGCCGGACAGTCCGGTGCAGGGGAGGATGTCCCGTCCGTCGCTCTCGAACTCTATGACCGGGTCAGGATGAAAAAAAATCCCGTGGATTTGTGATCGTCTGCAGATCCCGCCGGCCGGATGGGAGACACCCGATTCTCCCATGACGGTAAAAACCTTACGAAACAGTTGTTTTGCCGAGCAAATCTTTAATGGTGCAGAGCGGGATGGGGTAGTATGAGCACGGAGAAGGATCAGTCCGACCGGATCCGCTCCCTTCTGAAATTTCATCCACGGGGCCTGACGATATCAGATATTTCCCAGCGATTGAAGATAAACCGTAACTCAGTCTCAAAATACCTCGAGATCCTCCAGGTATCAGGATCTGTAGAGATGCGGGCACTCGGGGCTGCGAAAGTCTATTATCTCTCACAACGCATCCCGCTTGCAACCATTCTCGGGTTTACCAAGGAGGGGATCCTGGTGCTCAATGCAGAAGGACGGATCATCCAGGTGAACGAACGATTCTGCGCCATGTTCAACCTGAACCAGAACGATATACTCTCCGGAACGCTCCTGGATCTCCCTCCTTTTTTCAGCCGGATCCTCAATCACGGTCACCATGCCGAAACGAATGGTGATCGGTCAGAACAAACCCGGATCTTCAGAATCGAACAGTATGACTGGACCCAGTTCTTCAAGATCCGCATCCTGAACACGATCTTTGATACCGGGGAGACCGGGAGAACGATCATCATCGAAGATATCACCCTTGAGAAGGAGATGGAGGAGCAGCTCCATCTCAACGAGGCACGGTACAGGGGGATCGTTGAGGACCAGTCTGAACTGATCTGCCGGTTCACCCCGAACGGACGGATCACGTTTGCCAATGATGCCTTCTGCAGGACAGTCTCCCTCTCAAAAATTCAGATTGGTACCGCCTTTATCTTCGATTTCCTTTCAGAGCAGTCGGCAGAATTGTTGAAGAAAAGCATGGCAGGGATATCTCACGGATCAGAGGTATGGGACATGGAACACGAGATTCCGATTCCATCCGGTGATACCTCCTGGCATCACTGGATTTACCGGGGGATATTCGGTGAAGACGGGAAAGCAGTCGAATTCCAGGGCGTCGGCCATGACATCACCGATCGGAAGAAGGCGGAGCTTGAACTCTTTATAAAAAGTTGCGCGATTGACTCCTCACTGATGCCGATTGGAATGACATCACTTGAAGGCATCATCACCTATGTCAATCCGGCCTTTCTCCGGATGTGGGGCTATGACGATCCCCACGAGGTGATCGGACTTCCCCTTGAACATTTTGCGCATGGTAACCTGGACGCGCTTGCCGAGTTTTACAAGGTAAAAACGGCGGTTATCACGGGAGAAGAGGGGTATTCAGGGGAGATCCGCAGTACCCGCCGGGATGGAACCGATGTTGCCGTTCTTCTGACGGTGTCAGTCGTCAGGAATGAGGCAAAAACACCCCTCTGTCTCATCGGGTACTACAACGACATCACGGAAAAGAACAGGATGCTCCAGGAGGTCAGGATCCGGGATACCGCGATCACCGGTTCTCATGAGGGGATTGCCCTCATCGACAGGAATTCCCGGTTCAGGTATGCAAATCCGGCATTTTACCGGGTTTTCAATCGTGTGAAGGATGATATCAGGGTTGGATCACCCGCTGTCCGGTTGTTTGAAAAGTATCCCCTGCTTGAAGACCAGTACTCCATCATAGAGCGTGAGATCGCTGAACGAGGGAACTGGACTGGCATCATCACCGATACCTCAGAGGCCGGAAGGGCTGAGATCATCCAGCTTCATATGTCATCAGTTCCCGGCCAGAACACCGGTGATCCGTGCACCATCATCAGCGCGATAGATATCACCGAACAGCGTATCATGGAGGAATCGCTGGCCCTCACCTACCGCCACCTGGAGGAGGCGATAGAGCATATGGGTGATCCCACCTTCATCCTTGGGAAGGACGGGAGGATCGTAGCCTGGAATGCAGCCATGGCAACCCTTACCGGCCGGGGAGGTGACGAGATGATCGGGACCCGTGATTACCGGGCTGCATTTCAGGATCTCAAGGACGAAATACCGCTTCTGGCAGATCTTATCGCGCTACCGGTCAAGGATCTCATCAGGGGATATCCGGAGATATCCCGTATCGGTGATGGCCTGTTTGCGGAAGCTTTCATCCCGTCCCTGCACAACGGGACCGGTGCCCTGATCTGGGCAAAGGCATCACCGGTGAAAGACCGGTCAGGCAGAACCATCGGGGTGATCCAGACCTTCAAGGATATGACAAACTGGAAGAAAGCTGCAGATATCACCGGGAGATCGGCATAACCTGATGTAGTGACGAAAAACCGGGCGTGTATCACCCGGATAACAGCCGCATCAGCGAGGTTATGCCATCATTCACCCGGTTTTTCCGCCCGATGATCTCATAGAGCGGGGTGAAGACCACCTCATTTCGTATCTCACCGGCCATCATCCCTGATACCCCGTTATACAGGGCATGAACCGCAGACACCCCGAGTTTGGCAGCAAGGATCCGATCGCGGGCCGTCGGACTTCCTCCCCGCTGGGTATGCCCAAGAACGCATACCTTCGCTTCAATATCAAGTTCAGACGATACTTCCTCGGCAATCCTGAAACTACGACCCGGCCGGGCACCTTCTGCCACAACCACAATTGCATGGTGTTTTCCTTCCCTGAATGCCGTTCCGAGGAACCGGATCAGGGAGGCCGGGTCATCCTCCTCAGGCAGCAGAATCGACTCGGCACCGCCGGCTATCCCGCTCTCGGTTGCAATGAATGCCGATGCGTGGCCCATCACCTCCACGAAGAAGAGCCTCCCGTGTGATATGGCAGTATCGCGGATCCGGTCAATGGATTCAAGTGCCACATTGACGGCAGTATCAAATCCAATAGAAAAATCAGTCCCGTAAATATCGTTATCGATGGTTCCGGGAATGCCGATCACGGGAATACCGGTCTCCTGGTAGAAGAGCGTTCCTCCACGGAACGTGCCATCCCCGCCGATCAGGATCAGCCCTTCGAGTCCGGCTTTCTGAACGATATCAGCTGCTTCTGCCCGTCCTTCAGGAACCTTGAATCGTTCTGACCGGCTGGTCTCAAGGATTGTGCCTCCGAGGTGAATGATATTGACAACATCAGACCGGCTGATCGGTTGTACCTCTCCGGCAATGAGACCTGCATAACCTTTTCTGACCCCGATCAGATCAAGGCCAAGGGAGGCAGACGCCCGGTGTATTGCCCTGATGCATGCATTCATTCCCGGTGCATCCCCCCCGGATGTCAATACGCCGATTCGCTTCATAATAACCACCCTGCAGGACCGGCACCATACGCTGTTAGACCGGGAGGCCGGAACCGGAAAATCCGCACTGTTCTGCCCGGAAAACCCGCAATGCAGGTATCCTCCCCGTGGCGCATGGACATGATACGATAAATGGATCAACTGGTAGATATTCCCTGCGCTCTTCGCAGGATGAACGGATCATCCTCCTGCCGGACAGTCCTGAACGAGATCCCCGGGAAAACCACTTTTTCTGCCAGACACGAAACATGGCACCGCTTTCTCCAACAGTAACGGCCAGGTCGCCGGGTTCACATACCCGAAGATCACGGACAGTTCTGCGCGGACAGAGGGGGTACCGGAAGAACCACCATCACAGCAGGAAACGGGATCCGGAGAGGTCCATATTGCCTCAAACCTGATATCATGAGGAGGGATACATACACAACAGATACTGCCTGGCATGGCTGATGGTATGGAGATTCGAACAATAGTAGTGAACCTGTTTACTACCGGACTCCTCCTTGCATGTTGCGTAACCTGCATGGGAGCAGACCTGAAACAGGCTGAAGATTCAGATCCGATAATCATTATCCCTGAATCGGAGTCGATCGAGATAGGAGAGGAGATCGTCCTTACCGGACAGATCGATCCGATGATGATCAGCAACTCCCCGTCAAGCGTGGTGATACTGATCACTGCTCCGGAAGGAAGCCGGGCAGAGACATTCGTTCTTGAAACCCCGGATTCAAAAGGGCGGTTCAAGTCGGTTCATGTCGCCGATGTCGGGGGGGATTGGGGATTTGAATCATTGTACAACGGCCTTTACAGTGACAAGATCGAGGTCGTCGCGGTTCCCTCCGCAACACCGACACGGACCAGCCTGACCCTGTCAGGATGGCCGCTGTACCCGAAGGTAGGGGAATCGGTTTCATTCAGGGGAAGGCTAACCGATGCAACCGGAAAAGGGATCCCGCACCGCGAACTGATTTACGAAGTCTCGGTGGTACCGGGCGGGTGCCTCGGGGGGTGCGGCCTTGAGGATATGAATGAATGGGAACCCTTCGGAGAAGTATCAACAGATAAGAAAGGGGAGTTTGATTTCTCCCTTCCGGTTGCCGTTCAGGGATGGGTTGATATCAGGATGATGTTCAGCGGGGATGACCAGTACAGTCCTGCACACAGTAAGACCCTCCATATCAAGGCCTCGTCTTCATAAGATCGGTCATACAAACAGAGGTCAGGAATCCCGGTCTGTCCGGGCAGTCTGACGACTTCCGTTTTTTTTAAAGAGCAGTATCAGGGATATACCGCTCAGGGTTTGCCTCAAAAGCCGCCTTGCAGCTGGCATTACAGAAGTAATACCGGGTACCCTCATACATACTCATGAAGCGGGCAGATCTGACATCAACACTCATCCCGCAGACCGGATCTACGGCATGCACCGGAATCGGGTTGTCGAGGTACCGCTCAGGGTTTGCTTCGAAAGCCGCCATGCAACCGGCATTACAGAAGTAATACCGGGTGCCCCCGTGCATACTCACGAAACGGGCAGATCTGACATCAACGCTCATCCCGCAGACCGGATCGGTCTCCGTCCTGGCAGGCAGTACGGTCTCTTCAGGAAAAGGAGCAGGATCCGTATGGATTCGTGCCGGAGGAGTGTAATACTTCAGGAGGAGGGAGAGAGAAACAACCGTTACCGAGGAGAGGGCCATGGCACATGCCCCGTACTCGGGCTGGAAGAGGAAACGGGGATAAAAAAAACCGGCAGCAAGGGGAATGAGAATTGCATTGTACGCAAAAGCCCAGAAGAGGTTCATACGAATCCGTCCCATGACCTTACGCGAAAGCTGGAGTGAAGAGACGACATCACGGAGATCGCTGCGAACGAGAACGATATCAGCACTTTCAATAGCAACATCGGTGCCTGATCCGATAGCAATCCCGGTTTCTGCCCGGGCAAGTGCAGGGGCATCGTTTATGCCATCACCCACAAAGCCGACCTTCTCTCCCCCTGACTGGAGCCTGCCGACCTCCCGTTCCTTCTCATCGGGTAAAACACCGGCAATGACCCGTTCAATCCCGACCATACCAGCGACCGCGTCTGCTGTCCGCTGGTTATCACCAGTGACCATAATGCTCCCGATTCCCATATCTGCGAGCATCCGGACCACTGCCGGGGCTTCCGGCTTGATGGTGTCCGCGATTGCAATCTGGCCAAGAAGCTGATCATCACGGCTGACCAGGACCGTGGTCTTTCCTTCCGCCTGACGCCGGACGATCTTCTCCTCGTCGGTAACAGATATCAGGACTCCGCTCATCTCAAGGAACGAACGACTCCCAACCAGGATCCTCCCGCCGGCAATCGTACCGGAGAGACCCTTACCTGGAAGGTAGACGAAATCCCCGGCCTCAGATGGAACCGCTCCGGCCAGCCTTGTACGGTCAAGAATCGCACCGGCAAGCGGGTGCGTGGAGAGAGCCTCAAGACCGGCAGCGAGGGAGAGAAGAACCGGTTCCGTGCCATGGAACACATCCACATCAGTCACCTGCGGCTGACCTGCGGTCAGGGTCCCGGTCTTGTCAAAAAGAATGCTGGTGAGCGAATTTGACGCTTCCAGGGCCGCCCCGTTCCGGATGAGAATACCCAACTCTGCCCCCTTGCCGATTCCTACCGTCAGGGCTGTCGGGGTGGCAAGCCCAAGTGCACAGGGACAGGCAACAACAAGAACGGCAATGAACGTCTGAAGGGCAAAGGATGCCCCGGCACCGAGATACATCCAGATCAGAAAACTGAGGACAGCAATGCCAAGCACCACCGGGATAAACCAGGCGACGGCAACGTCTGCGATCCGCTGAACCGGAGGTTTCGTTCCCTGGGCCTCATCCACCAGCCTGATGATCCGTGCGAGCATCGTATCGGCGCCGACCCGTTCTGCTGAGAATTCAAAAGAACCGGTGGTAACGATGGTTCCCCCGATCACCCCGTCACCCGGGCCTTTCTCAACCGGGAGGGGTTCTCCGGTCACCATTGATTCGTCAACGAAACTCGAACCGTTCAGCAGCCTGCCATCCACCGGGATCCGGTCGCCCGGCCGCACGAGAATACGATCTCCGATTGCGACCTCTTCAACCGGTATTACAACCTCTTTTTCATCCCGCAATACCGATGCCGTCTCTGCCCGGAGGCTGATGAGGCTTCGGATGGCATCGCCGGTTCTTCCCTTTGCCCGTGCCTCGAGGTATCTGCCGAGGACGAGGAAAGACGTCAGCATGACGGCCGTATCAAAAAAGAGCGAGTTCATGTCAAGGACGACATGGAACGTCGCAAGTACGCTCGCGAGGTATGCAACCGAGATACCCATCGCATACATCACGTCCATGTTCAGGACATGGTTCCGGAGTGATACGAAAGCAACGGATATTATCGGTCTCGCAAGCCAGAATAGCACAGAGGTGGCGATAAGGAACTGGATATAGGCCATCAGGTGCATGTCAGCCTGGGGAATGAACATCAGTCCCATCAGGACGCCGGATATGAGAAAACCGACCACAATTCTCCGTAATTTCTCAGCGAGGTCTTTCCTGACCGCATCGTCCCGGGTATCTGATCCATCCGTGTCTGTACCAAGGAAACGGAACCCGGCTCCAGCCACCGCATCACGCATATCCTGCAGCGATACAACTGACGGGTAATAGAGTACATATGCCTGTTCGTTCCCAAGGTTGACATGTGCCGATATCACTCCCCTGACCGAGGAGAGCGCCTTTTCAACCGATGCCACGCACGATGCACAATGCATTCCGCCGATACGAAGGACCGCACGTTCTGTTTCGACGGTAAACCCGCTCCTTCCGATGGCCCCTGCAACTGATGTGAGATCGGTTGCGTCAGGATCAAAGGTGACGGAAACCTTCCCTGAAGCGAGGTTCACGGTTGCATCGCTCACCCCGGGTGATGCCCGGAGTCCTTTCTCAATCGTCACAGCACAGGTCGCACAATGCATATCAGATACATTCAGGTCAACCGTCTGCGTCTCTTTCTTCATATGGTCCCTCTAAGACCGGCAATAGATCAGATCCGGCCAGGTCTCCCTGCTCGCGGATACTGCCGTTGTATAAATCATTGGATGAAATAGGAGAAGTATCTGCGGTTTATTTAAATCGCCACGCCTACCTACCGAGGGATGATCCTCTGTGCAGCCCAGATGACACCTTCCTGGGGTGACCCGGATACGGCCTTCACCCGGATTCATGAGAACGCAGCCCGGGCAGTGGAATGTGACGCTGCCCTGATCGCCTTTCCGGAACAGGTTGTAACCGGCTGGGACCCGCATGACGGTGATTCATGGGTCCAGGCGTTGGATGGCGATATCGTCTCACGGTTCCGGGAAACGGCCAGGGATCTCTCGATCGGGATCCTTGGTTCGCTCAGGGAACATACCGGTGCCGGCCCGCGGAATACCGCAATTGTCATCGGGCCTTCAGGTAATATCCTGGCAACCTATGCAAAAATGCATCTCTTTTCACCAGGTGGAGAGCAGGAGCGATATATACCGGGAGATCGGCCGGCTCTCTTCCAGTTAGAAGGCTGCCGGTGCGGGATCGCAATATGTTACGATCTCCGGTTCTCATCCCTCTTCAGGGTATACCGGGATGCCGGAGCAGACCTGATGCTTGTTCCAAGTGCCTGGCCGGCTTCCCGGATGAGATTTTTCGAACTCTTCACAACAGCCCGTGCCGTGGAATACCAGTACTACCTTGCCGGCATAAATACCGTGGGAACAACCCCGGTCGATACGTACTCAGGCGGGAGCAGGATCATCGGCCCGGACGGCACAGTCCTGAACCAGGCCGGCTCTGATGAAGAACTCCTCTTCTGTGATATCCAGCCTGATCAGGTAGAAGAGGTACGGCGTTCCTTTCCGGTAAAAAGAGATGAACGGGATGATATCCGTTGAATCCAGTTCAGAATGAACCGTAGCCCAGGTGTCTGCCTGCAAACCTTACCATCGGGTTATCGGCATAGTACCTGAGTGCGGCCTCGGGTGTGGTGTTTGCCGGCAGACTGACACGGTCAAGGCCTGCAAGGCCGGCAGACGCGTAATCCTGCACGAGGGTTGCCTGAATTGCGACATGGGTAGCATTCGCGTAGACACGGAGCTGATCGCCTGAGGGGAACGCAGAGGCATTGAACCAGACATCCAGTTCGACCGGGCCTGACGTAGACGGTTCAGACGCGATCGAATACATCGCGTTCTCTTCTGCCTCGTCAACGAACGGAATCGCCAGGTAATAGGCAATCCCTGCCGTTGTATTCATCCCTTCAGGAAGGGTGACAAGGTACCACCCGGGAAGGCCGAGGGAAGAGTAATCAGTCTCTATCGTTGCCCCGATGGCTGTATTCACTTCTGCGAGTGAACTGTTAAACGCATCCGAACTGTTAAAGCCCGTTGCGTTAAACTTGACGAGAATGCCTGAGGAAGGGGCCGGCTGACTGGAAACAACAGGATCCGGTGACGTAACTATTGCCGTCTCCACCCCGGCCGTCCCGTCAGCACCGAAGACGAGTGCTCCCCCCGCAAGCACCACAAGCACCATGGCGGCTGCCAGATATCGAATCATATCAGTGAGTATGGACCCTGATTGTAAAAGATTTATGGCGGGCAGGTCGTGGTTCTCCCCCGGCATGACGGGAACCGTTTCAATGATGACGAATATACTCCTTATTCATGAATGCCCGCTCCCGGAGCGCCCCATGTACCTTTGCACGCAGGATATCTGGCCTGCCTCCAGCGTACCTCGATGAACTGTTCCGGGTATCCTCCCGGCCGGGAGTCATCTCCTTTGCCGGCGGACTTCCTGATGCGACCTTTTTTGATACGCAGGGAATAGCATGCGCAGCCAGGGAAGTCATGGAAGAGGAAGGCAGGGCGGCCCTCCAGTACACCACTACCGACGGATACCTGCCCCTCCGCAAGATCATTGCTGACCGGTACCATGACCGGCTCGGCCTGAAGGCTGATCCCGGAGAGATACAGATTGTCAACGGTTCCCAGCAGTGCCTGGACCTGATGGGAAAGATACTCCTTGATCCGGGTTCCGGAGTCATCATCGAGGAACCCGGGTACCTCGGGGCTATCGATGCATTCTCGTTTTACGAACCGTCATGGTACCCGGTTCCCCTCTCTGCAGACGGCCCTGACAGCCAGGTCCTTGCCTCTTCTCTAGAAAAGAACCCGGCAATGATGTATGCCATCCCGAACTCGCAGAACCCGTCAGGAACAACCTGGAGCCTTGATATGCGCCGTGAGGTGGCAGGACTGCTTGAAGGATCAGGCACAATCCTGTACGAGGATGACGCCTTCGGCGAACTCTTCTTCGACGGAAAAGCCAGGGAACCGGTCAAGCGGTGGCTTTCCCACCAGACGGTGATGAGTGGATCCTTCTCGAAGATCATTGCACCCGGGCTCCGGATTGGCTGGATATGGGCACCGGAGGAGATTCTCGGTGTTTTCAACCGGGCGAAACAGGCAGCAGATCTCCATTCAAATCTTCTATCACAGATGATACTGACCAGGTACCTGGAAAAAACAGACATCGGAAGGCATACCCGGGATGTTTCGGCCAGGTACGGGGAGCGGTGCCGGCTGATGACCGACCTGGCAGCAGATCTCCTCCCCGGGGCGGTTATCCATTCCTCACCGGAAGGCGGGATGTTCCTGATGCTCACTCTCCCTCCCGGGACGGATCCGGAGACGGTCTTCAGGGAAGGCATTCAGAAGGGTGTTGCGGTAATGCCTGGAACACCCTTCTACCTCAAAGGAAGGGGAGCCGGGACGATAAGGCTGAATTTCTCCTCTCCGGGTGAGGAAGAGATAAAAACGGGTATGGAACGGCTTGGAACCGTTCTCCGGAGGATACAATAAATACCCTGAAAGATAAACTCCCGGGAATACCGGACAGGACGGCTAAATACGAACACGGGTAACAATATGAGGTCTAAACTATGCATGGTGATTCTGACCAGGGAATGCTTCCTGCCAAAAAAGCATACATTGAAGGACTAAAGCGGTACAAGGAGGGGGATCTGAAAAGCGCCCTCGTCTATTTCACATCAGCCATTGAAGGGGGTATTGACGACTTTGACATCCTCTATTATCGGGGGATGTGTCACCTCGACAACGGCGACTATGAAGCAGCACTCATCGATTTCGAGGTTCTGGTCAGAAAGGAGTCTTCGAAACCGGAGTGGCGATTCAGACGCGGCGTAGCCCTGTACAAACTCCACCGGTATCCTGAGGCTCTTGAAGATATGGCATCCATTCCCGAGGATCATGATGACTTCTCCATCAGGTGGCATTACCTGGCCGTTCTTTATTACCTGGCTCGTGAGTATGACCGTGCCCTCGGAGCGATCGAAAAGGCACTTGTCATCTTTCCTACCATGCCCAAGATCTGGTTTAACGCCGGGATCATCCTCAGGGACAGCGATCTTGCAGATCGTGCAGAGCTTGCATTCTCCACCGCTGCCAGGCTTGATTCGCGGCTCACAACCGCAAAGCGGGAGATCCTCGACTGATGGATCTCCCCACAGTCATCGGAATATCAGTTGCCCTCGGAATGGACTGTTTTGCAGTCTGCATTGCCGCGGGAACGCGTACGCGGACCGGCCGGATGAAAATAATACTCCTTACCGCTGCTCTTTTCGGATTTTTTCAGGCTGGTATGACCCTGGCCGGATGGGGCGGCGGGACCACCATCGCTGCATTCATCTCATCCTATGATCACTGGATTGCTGCTCTGCTCCTGTGGATCATCGGGGGAAAGATGATCCAGGAAGGAATCAGGGGGGATCATGTAGGGGCGGATAAATCACTGCATTCATTGCCGGTTCTTCTCATTCTCGCCATCGCCACCAGTATCGATGCCCTCGCCGTGGGATTCTCCTTTGCAATTCTGGATACCCCGGTCTTCCTTCCGGCACTTGTTATTGGCACGGGATCCGTGCTCATGTCTCTTGCCGGGTTCTGGATCGGTGACCGGTTCGGATCCTGGATAGGGACGAGGGCTGAGATCCTCGGGGGGGTCATCCTTGTTCTGATCGGGATCAATCTCCTCTCCATGCATTTTTATGCCGGTCATTGATTGTCATGTTGAAAAACTCCATCCGGGAAATGCCCGTCATCGTCCTCATCCTCCTCATGCTCCTTCTCCCGGCCGGGATTCTTGTTACCGGATGCATGGATGGGAGTGATGATCTCGTCATTGTGTCTGATGAAGACTGGCGTGTCAGCCAGATTCGTGAGGAGTGTCTCAATTTCACGGCAGAAACCGGGATCACCTGCCGGGTGATCGCGAACGCCAATCTCACCGATGCCCGGGAAGCGGATGTTCTGGTCACCGACGTGAGCCGGTTTTCACCACTCGCAGCTGAGAAGAGACTGGTACCGCTCAAACAGGTATTTGCTGATACAGACGGGTTTGATCTGAAAACCATCGAATGGCCGGTACTCACCCTCTTCGGCGAGTACCCGGACGGATCAGGAGAGATTTATGCCCTCCCGTATGCACCTGACCCGCTCGGACTGGTAACCCGGGGGGATCTCTTCAGTGATACTGATAAAGCCGCCTTCCGAACGAAATACGGGTATGAACTGACAGCCCCGGCATCATGGGATGAACTCAGGGACATGGCAACATTCTGGAATGATCCCGAAGGTGGAAGATATGGGATCGCCCTTCCTGGTTGCGGTCACCCGGATCATGCTGCATTCATGAGCAGTCTGCTCGTATCACATGGCTGGGACAGGGACACTGACAACATTCCTGCGGCCGTGAAGAATCTCACCGGTGCCTATATCAGTCTTGCATCACCGACAGCTCCTGACTGGTCAGCAGATGATGCCATGGTAAGTGTCGCCGGAGGCGAGAGTGCCCTTGCCATTACCTGGTTCTCATCTTTTTCCACGGCTGAAGGGATCCTGAAGGAGAAGAATACAACAGGAGTATTCTGGCCTCTTCCCGGGGCATCCCTCCGGGGTATTGCCATCAGGGGAGCAGTGATGGGCATCAGCAGTACTGCAAATCATCGTGAAAAGGCCGGGGAATACCTCTCATGGCTCTTTTCAGAAAAAACCCAGTACCAGGCTGAGCGGTACGGGCGATTCCCGGTGATCGCAGAGGTAATCGATTCTCCGGGCTGGCGGGGAAGTTCACCCTTCCATCCGATCCTCCCCGAAAGCCTCCGGATGGGCACCAGGATCATAACCGGATCCGGCGGAGTCAATCCCTGTAACAGCACATAATCATCCGGAATCATGAAAAGTTCCGGGATATGGTAGGGACTGAATTCACCCATTTCCCGGAAAAGCGCAGGGTGCTAAAATGCGGTGAACACGGATTTCCTCCCCGATGATCGGATCCCCGGTCAATAAGAAAATAACCAGGGAGGAGACCGGTTTAATTACCCAAATGGAACCAGAATGGCGGGTAAAAGCGTTACAGGGTATGGGTATATCTTCCAAATTCCGATCAATCAAAGATCAGGTATCAGCCGGATCCGACTCGCAGTGAAGACGTAAAAGAGAGGAGATATACGCCTTAAATTTATTTATGGATTAATATTTCAGGATTTCATGCAGTAAGGTTTAACCCTGTATCCGATGACCCATTGGATCAGAGGTACCTGTGATGGACCCTCCGGATCAGTGCCTCGCAGGCTTTTGGGTGGAATCATCCGCTATGAAGCCCTTGTCAGAGAGATGGGATATGCGGTGCTGGATGTTGAGGGCAACGATCCTCTGCCGGTTATGCCGGCATTATAACAACTGTTGCATCGGCGTGGTACGGCCCCACGTGCCTGCCGGTCTGCATACATGGATCACCTACCAGACACATCAACCCCACCAGACAGCATAGGTAGACCTGAAACAAACCCCCCGGCCCTCGCATATCCCTGCTGACGAGAGTTACATTCATCATTCACATCCCCTGACCGCATCCCATCAGGGCATTCCACCCGGCCTGTTTTATTGAAAATTCCTTATTGTGAGTTTTTTAAAAAACCGGCAGTATTATCTGCCTGTACATCTGAGATGCCTAATTAACCAGGAGTTTCATGGGTCTGCGAGATCTTTTTTCCCGTTCAGAGTTAGGCGGCACAGTTGAACCGGTCACTGATCAATCCCCCGTCATACCGGCAGAGAAGACAGAGAGACGGTACCGGATACCGCTCTGTAAAACAACCAACCAGGTAAAAATTGTCCTTGGATCTGCAGTCTTTCCCTGCCCGTCCTGTGACAGCATTAATTCAGTTCCGGTTGCCGATATCGATCCCGTTCTCGGTACCGAGGTGATGTGCCTTGACTGTCAGAACATGCTCCACATCCCAGGGGGATACCGGACAAAAACCGACCTTTCCAGCCTTGTTGTAACGGCAGCCATCCCGGTCGCTATCAGCAAGTTCCCGATATTCTATACAAATCACCCGATCATCCGGGACCTGAAAAGCGAAGGGATCACGAGTATCATCATCCAGTACGGCATGTGGGGATTCTGCCAGAAATGTCACCACGCCTTCAGCCCGGCTGTCCTGATCAATCTTCCAACCATTGGCGAAGAGGTGGATACCCGGGCGATGAGTATCGATGAAATGGCAGAGATGAAGACTATGCGGATGGGACGCTGCCCGTACTGCAGTCATAGAATCCTCGTCGTCATCGTCTCCAATGTCCCCCCCTACGTAATATCTGCGAGCCAGAACCTGGCTCACCGGTGGGACGAGGATTAATCAGCCGGCCCGTACTGCCGATATACATATCATCTCTTTTCCCGATTCAGAATGCAGGAGATCATATGTATTCTCATGATCTGATTATCATCGGGACCGGATCAACCTACCCGCTCATCGAGACCATTCTCAGCCGGTCCCCGGGGTCACGGGTCGCAGTAATTGACAAGGATGATCCAGGTGGAATCTGTCATACGAGAGGCTCGGTTCCATCAATGATGCTCCTGCAGTACGCCCGGTTGGTCAGGCAGATGGAGACGATTGGCAATCACCTTCAAACGAACCCGGGGCCGGGATTTTCCCCTGAACTGGTTATGCACCGGATGAGAACGGGCATCGAACAGGAAACGCAGGCATACCGCAGGCGCCTGACAGATCACCAGGGAGTGGAATTTATCCAGGAAGAAGCCGTTTTCACGGCTCCCTACACCCTTTCTGTCGGAAAGAGGATCATATCGGCACCGTTCATTGTTCTCGCCATCGGATCAACTCCTGCCATTCCGGATATCGATGGCCTAAAAGAGGCCGGATACCTGACAACCGATTCACTCCTCCTTCTCACATCGTTCCCAAAGCGGCTCATTATCATGGGAGACGGCCCGGCTGCTATTGAGTACGGGTTCTTCTTCGCTGCTGCCGGGGTCAGTGTGGTTATTGTCGGGATCGAAGATCGGATCATTCCTGCAGAAGAGCCGGAAATTTCAGCGCTTGCCCAGGATTCATTTTCAAGATCCCTGTCCCTCATTCCCGGTTCTGTTGTGATCAGGGTATCCCGGGCACCGGCCGGAGAAAAACAGGTTGACATCAGAACCGGTGACGGGGAAAAGAGTCTTTTTGCAGATGCAATCCTCGTCGCTACCGGACGGGCACCGGTAAGCCTGCTCCTCGAACCCGAATCCGGTGGGATCAGCCTCACGGAGAGCGGATGGATAGAGGTGAATGAATACCTTGAGACCAGTCAGAAGAACATCTGGGCCATAGGATATGGCGGGGGAAGGTACCCGTACAAGCATGTTGCCGATTTCGAGACCGATATTATCTGCCGGAATGCAATTCTCGGTGATCCGGTCAGGGCAGATTACCGAATCGTTCCCCATGTCATCCGGATCATGCCTGAGATCGCCTCCGTCGGACTGGGAGAGGCTGAGGCACTTCTCCAGTACGGAGAGGAGCATATCAGGATCGGGTTCTGGCAGTACTCTGACTCTCCGGCAGGATTTGCGACCGGGGTGACCAGGGGGTTTGTTAAAGTGATCCTTGAAATCACCTCAGGCTGGGTTCTCGGGGCTCATATCTGCGGCCCTGATGCATCCCTCCTTATCCAGGAACTGATCATTGCGATGCATGCCGGTCCGGGAGGAGTACGGCTCATTCTTGCATCCATGCATATCCATCCCTCGTACAGCGAGGTGGTCAGGGAAGCCTGTCTCCATACCTACACCGTCCCTGCCTATCACCGCTATATCAGTGGATCCAGGTAGGAAGGGACATACTGAATAATTATAATTCTGAACTGATCTGTGATACCGATACAGGGTATTATCGGATCAGATCTTCTCAACGGTGATCCTGACCCGATCGCCCGGGACAAACCCGTGTCCCTTTGGAACATCGATATTAAACCAGAGCGTGCCGGGATCATCCTGTGTATTATCCTGCGACATCAGGCAGTCTTTCTGTTCATTGATGTTGCCGACAAATTCAAGCTCCGCTTCAAAAGAGACGATCGTTTCCATTCAGGTATCGTTGGATAAAAGAGAATTAATGGGTTGTGGGGGTGACCATCCAGGTGGTACTGTTCGAGTAACTCCATCTGACGATGGAGAGTTCCTGACAGATTTCAGCCAGAATAGCCATGTTGGTTCCCACTTCCTTTGAGGAGAGCCCCAGGTCCTTTGCAATGTATTTGGACTTGAAGTAGTGTCTCCCCGAATCTAAGCCTTTTCTGAGATAAGTTACGAGACGCGTCTGCGTATCGTTATACTTCTCTCTGATTTTGTTTGTTGATGGCATTATGGAACCTCCATCAGCGTACTCTAAACATCTTACTTCAGAGATATAAATCTGCCCAATTTATCATGATTAATCATGAGTTTTCAGGGGCCGATCGGGAAGGCGCCGATCTTTTCTGCAAGCCGGTCAAGCACTTCCTGCCGCATCCCCTCGACAAACTTGATACTCCCGACGACGAGGTGACCGCCTCCGTTCACGCCCGCACCCGGCATCTCTGCACGAAGTTCGCGAACCATCTGGGGGATATTCATCATGACACCACGGGACCGGAGCACCACGAAATCAGGACCGAATCCCAGGGTAACCACCGGTTTGCCGGCATTTTTCTGGCAGAGACGGTCATGCACCTCGCCACAGGTCTTACCTGGCGGCGGGAAGGTGAACTTGTGTGCATGAATCTCAACGTCAATATAATGGACTTTTGCCCCGTTCAAAAGCACCTCTTCCCTGACATGCGGCATGCAGGTCACCATCTGTTCGTTGATAGCAAATTCTGCCTCGGCAACGAGAAGATCCACATATGAACGGTATCTTTCCTGATTCCCGTTCAGGTTCAAAA
>CAZWTX010000018.1:0-36278 GCA_964637135.1 uncultured Methanospirillum sp.
TTCCGGGGATCTACCTCACCTTAAACCCGGTCAATCCGGCCCTCCTCTCCCGGCGAGCCAACCGGCTGAAGATGCGGTTATCCCGGTCCGATCAGACGACCGCAGACGGGGATATCCTCTGCCGGCGATGGCTGCCGGTGGATATCGATCCGGTCAGGCCGTCCGGGATCTCTGCGACCGATGAAGAGAAGGAGGCTGCCCGGATCAAGGGAACCAATATCACCGCGTTCCTTGCCGAGAGGGGATTTCCCGACCCGGTGGTCGCCGACTCGGGGAACGGAACCCATCTCCTCTACCGGATCTATCTGCCGAATACGAATGCCTCGACCGAACTTGTCCACCGGTGCCTCTCGGTGCTCTCCGCTCTCTTTTCAGACGAGACCGCCCAGGTGGATACGGCGGTTGCCAATCCGGCGAGGATCTGGAAGCTCTACGGTACCCTCTCCCGCAAAGGGGACAACACCGCTGAACGGCCACACCGGCGGTCGGCGATCCTCTCGGTTCCGGCAGAAATACAGCCCGTTCCGACGTCGGATCTCGAACATCTTGCCGGGCTGCTCCCCGATGAAGCCCCGGCTCCACAGCGGCTCATCACGTTCCGGCGGGCAAAGACCGATCTCGATACCTGGCTCTCCCGGCACCGGATCCCGGTCGTGTCAGAGAAGCCCTGGGAAGGAGGTGTCCTGTACCGGCTCGGCCGGTGTCCGTTCTCCGAGGACCACACCGACGGGGCGTATGCCATCCGGTTCCCGGACGGGAAGATCCATCTCGGCTGCCATCACCAGCGATGCGGAGCCGGGACGAACCGGTGGCAGGAAGTCGCCGATATCCCGGTGCTCAGGCCTTCACGGGAGGTACAGCCGGATCCCCCGGCTGCGAGACCGGCCGGGGATCCGGTGAATACGCCGGTCATCAGCCCGGAACGGTCGAGGGCAGAGGCGATCCTGAAGAGCGATCCGGCCGGGTTCATCCTCTCGGTCTTTGGCCGGAGCCATGTCGGGGATGACGGCCTTGCCAGATCGCTCCTTGCCTCGGCGGCGTCCCGGCTGGTTCTGAATACGAAAGGGATCCATGTCCTCGTCTCCGGTGCATCCGGGAAGGGGAAGTCTGACGGGATGCGGACGATGCTCAGGCTTCTTCCGCCCGATCAGTCACTGAAAGGAAGGTTTTCTGATAAGGCCCTCTATTACAACCAGGAACTCTCACCGGGGTCAATCCTGCTGCTTGACGATATGGTCCTCTCCGAGGATCTCCAGTCGGTGCTCAAGGAGTCGACGACGAGTTTTACCGAGCCGATCCTCCACCGGACGGTGGACAAGAGCCGCCAGCCGGTGACGCTTTCACTGCCGGAACGATGCATCTGGTGGATTGCGAACGTGCATACCGGCGGAGACGACCAGGTCTTAAACCGGATGCTGACGGTCTGGGTGGATGATTCCCCTGACCAGGATGCGGCCGTTTACCAGAGGAAACTCGAACACGAGGCAAGATTTCCGGCAGTCGATGCAGACGGCGACGAGGAAGTGGTCAGGGAGATCTGGCGGCGGCTCACGGCCGAGGGGCCGGTTCCGGTGAGAGTGCCATATGCCGGCCGGATCCGGATGAAGAACACGACAAACCGCCGGAATGTGGATCTCGTGCTTGACCTTATCAAGGCCCATGCCGTGCTCCACCGGTATTCGAGGACCGTGGAAGAGCATCCGACCGGACCGGTGATCGTGGCCGGCAGGGATGATTTTGCGTTTGCCGCCCGGCTGTATGGAGATCTGCACGGATCCTGCGGGAGCCAGGATGCGAAACTGACAAAGGATGAGTCACGGCTCGTGGATCTGATCCGGGAACTCTCATGCACGGAGTTTACCTACCGGGAGCTGATGTCCTGGACCGGCTGGAGTTATTACAAGGCCCAGCGGGTGATGCGGGGCGATCACGAGGGGGAGCGGACCGGACGGTCCGGGCTGCTTGAGAAGATCGGCGGGATATCAGAGATGATGCAGAGTCGGACGATCATCCAGGCCAACGGCCGGGAGAGCCGCCGGTCATGCCGGGTCTTTCTCGTGGATCCGGATCACCTCACTTCCGGGCTGGGAAACGGGCTCATCTGGCTTGAGGAGGACGAGGATCCCGGCCGGCAGGATCCGGGGTCAGGGTCGGGGAGCGATGTGAGCGGGTCGTGTGCGGTGGTTTCCGCTCAGGACGAAGTCTTTGATACTGGTCCGGATGACGGTGAAATGGTAGGTATCGGGGAGATCAGATCGGCCGATCCCGTCCTGAACGGAGATCTTCAGGCAGAGAGGAGACAGGTGGTGGAAGCGGTCTTCCGGCAGGGTCGTCCCCTGATCCCGGGATCAGGTGCTCAGGACGATTCCGGGGATCTGAATTCCGGCCATGATGGTCCGGACGGACGTTTTATCGCTGATCCGGCGGATTCGTCCCGAGCGGATCCTGACCGCTCAGCACCCGCTCAGGACGGGGGGAGGGGGATAGTGTTGTCAGCGATCGATCCGGGGGATTATGTCCGGCTTGAGATCCGGGAGCGAAGGCCCTGTTCCTGTTGCGGTAAATCTCATACTGAATTCCGGGAACGGATGACCAGGGATCGGATGAACGATCCTCCCCGGCCAAACCGGATGTTATGTACAGAATGTTACCAGGCGACGGTGATCCGGCGGTCCCGGTCGATTACGACGCTGCCGGGGTCGATCGAGGTGTCTGGGATGAAACGGTGGTCAGTTCCCTTGGGCCGGTGTCATGTCTGCGGAGGAGGAGCGATCGAGTGGTATGATCCGGTCGGACATGTGGGGCTGTGTGAGATGTGTTATGGGAGGGAGAAAGGCATTGTCTCGTGAAAACAATCTGAATCTGAGAAGATAGGCATGTCAGATCCGATCCTGGTCACTGCTGATTATGCAAATGGACAGTACCATCTCAGGAATGATGTCTTCCAGGTAGAGCCCTCTTCACCCGGGCTGGAAGAGGGATTGGGCCTGATCCGGGATAAGCTGGAACTTCTTTATCTTGAGTACTGTACCGGTGATCCGGATGAAATGATTCTGGATGAGTTATTCGAAATTCTCATTTTCGAGTAGTAAGAGTTGATACCATGAAGGAGAACTATGGGTTTGTAACTGAAGTAATAGTCCTGATATTTTCAGAGTCTATCAAGGATGTTACACTACTCAGGTTTGATCTTCACACAAGGGTACTTTCTGATCCAAAAAAACATCAAAGAAATAATGTGAAATTTTCCTCATTGTATCGCTGCCTTCGGGTTCGACAACAACCTCTGTCTGCACGTTTTTGGAGAGCCTCTACTTATATGCGGGTGTAGATCAGATATAAATAAGATGACTGACCGATCAGAATATCTCACCCGGAAAGAGAAGATAGATCCACTTCTTTTTGAGCAGGGATGGGATGTTTCTGATCGCTCCCATATCAGGGTGGAGATTGACACAAAGCAGTCCGGATTTCTACTGAAAGATTACCGAACAGTGTCAGAGACACTGAAAAATGACTTGGAGAGTAAGTATGCTGATTATCTCCTCCTCGATTCTGCAGGATCTCCA
The DNA here is from genome assembly GCA_964637135.1 of uncultured Methanospirillum sp. Taxonomy (GTDB): domain Archaea; phylum Halobacteriota; class Methanomicrobia; order Methanomicrobiales; family Methanospirillaceae; genus Methanospirillum. The sequence goes on from CAZWTX010000018.1 coordinate 3,570, forward strand.
CTTGCTGTTGTTGAGGCGAAACGGACGAGTAAAGATCCGCTCGTAGGTCAGAAGCAGGCTGAAGAATATGCAAATGACATCAAGGCCCAGACCGGCAGAGACGTCTTCATTTTTCTGACCAACGGAGAGAGTATCAAGTTCTGGGACCGGACCCGGGCCGGGGTGAGGGAGGTATCAGGTTTTTATTCCCGGAGAGATTTAGAACGCATCAGGTTTCAGAATGAGCATCTGATGCTTGAAGCTCCGGTTGTAGTCAATACCGATATTGTTGATCGGGCCCGGAATATTGAGAATGTTAAACGAGTGGTTGAACACATTCTCAAAGGTCATCGCAAGGCACTCATTGTAATGGCTACAGGGACTGGAAAAACCCGGGTTGCGATGGGAATTATTGACCTTCTGATGAAGATGCACCTCGTTCAGCGGGTGCTCTTTCTTGCAGACCGGAAGGCCCTCCGGGACCAGGCGATGGATAAGGGATATCTGGAATTCTTTTCTGAAGAGTCAAAAAATACGATCAGGGGGAAAGAGTACAATCCTGATGCCCGTCTGTATGTCTCGACGATCCAGACATTCATGGAGATATATCAGAACCGGGATGAGCAGGGACGGCTGATTATGTCTCCCGGTGAGTTTGATCTGATCTTTTCTGATGAGGCTCACCGGTCTATCTATAACAAGTGGCGTGATGTGTTTACCTACTTTGATGGGGTTCAGATCGGGCTTACTGCAACCCCCTCGGAATTGGTGGACCGTGATACATTCCAGTTTTTTGACTGTTATGATGATACCCCTACTGCCCTGTATGAGTACTCTGATGCGGTGAAAGACGGGGTACTCGTTGATTTTCGTCAGAGTGTGATATCAGCCCAGACTCATTTCCAGATAGAAGGAGTAAAACCTAAAGACCTCTCTGAAGAGGAGCGTGATCGTCTCATTGCGAAAGGGATTGATCCTGATGAGGTGGATTTTGAAGGGTCTGAGCTTGAGAAGAAGGTGGCAGTTCTCGGGACGAGTATTGCGATTGTCAGGGAGTTCATGGATAACTGCCAGATGGATGCCACCGGAACCCTCCCGGCAAAGACGATCTTCTTTGCGATAACAAAAAATCATGCCCACCGGCTTCAGGAAGCCTTTGACAAGTTATATCCGGAATACAAAGGCGACCTTGCAAGAGTGATTATTTCCGAAGATTCACGTTCAGATACGTTGATCAAAGAATTTTCAGATAAGTCAATACCCAGGATCGCTATCTCTGTTGATATGCTTGATACCGGTGTTGATGTGCCAGAGGTCTGCAACCTGGTCTTTGCAAAACCGGTGTTCTCAAAGATTAAGTTCTGGCAGATGATCGGACGGGGTACCCGATCCGAGGAGGCCTGTAAGCACAAGGAATGGCTGCCTGAAGGGGGAAAGGATTACTTTTCTATCTTTGACTTCTGGAATAATTTCGAGTATTTCAATATGAAACCGGACGGGGTGGAGGCTGGGCCCATCATCCCGATGACCGGAAGGGTATTCCTTGTGAGGGTTCAGCAACTGGAGCATCACATCAGGGCAAGAAATGAGGTGAGGACCAATCAGATACGCACCCTGATTGAAGAGACGATAACTGCCCTTCCCATGGATTCGGTGACCGTCAGGGCTGCTAATGACTCTATTAAGAAGGTGCTATCAGGGTGGATCTGGGATAATGTGGGAGTAGACCCGGTTTCATTTCTCAAGAGAGAGATGATGCCCCTGATGCGGTTTGCAGTTGGGACAAACTTGTCTGTTGCATCCTTTACCCTGAAGTATGAAAAACTGGCATACGCCGTGCTGAAGCACAACGACACCGAGATAGAGCGATTGAAACCTGATATCGGTGACATGGTTGCCCGGCTTCCGATGACCATAGATGCGGTGAAAGCAGAGGAGGCTCTGATTAAACGGGTGCTTTCACCCTCATTCTGGGTCTCTCCTGAGTATGATGAGGTCAGGGAGGTTGGCACTCGGCTTGCTCCCCTGATGAAGTACATGCAGAAAGAGACTTTTGAGCCGATTGTCATCAGAATGGGGGATACCGTGGAGAAGTGGGTTCAGATGCAGATTGCTGAACCTGATATTCCTTATGTGGTGAACTACCTGGAACGGGTGATGGGCAGGATTATCTCACTGATCTCTTCAGTTCCGGCAATAGAGAAGATAGAACGGGGTGAAGAGGTCACGGATGCAGAGATCAGGGAGATTGAGACGGCCCTAAACCGAGCAGGAGTTCCGGTCCATGCCTCGTTCAAAGGCAGGATCGTTGACCTGATTAAGACTGCCATAGACCAGGATCACAAGAGAGTGGAAGCGTCATTTGAGAAGTATATCCGGGAGCACCAGGGACAGTACACCGCTGACCAGATTTCATTCATCAGGATACTGAAGATAAATTTCATGAAGAGGCGGCATATTGAGCGGGGTGATCTGTTTGAGGCTCCGTTTACGAACCTTGGGTTGCATGTTCCGATCCCGATGTTCTCAGAAGAAGAGATAGATACGTTGATCGGGCTGTGCGATGGGCTTGATATTTATTCCTAAATTAAGTAGATTTATGTGAGTGCTCAAGTATATTAACTCATATTTGCACAAAATAGGTAACCTTTAAGGTCTTCAATAGTAACAAAATGAATAAGAGAACTCTGGTTGCAAACCTGATTTGTCTTATAATTAGGATTCAAGGTGAAGGGAGGAATTATGACGGAAGATAACCGGCGGGAGCTGATTCTTGCTAATATTCTTAATTTACTCCACTATGATACCATCAACACAGATGAGTTTAATAACCGGATTATCTATCAAAAGATTGTTTATCTTCTGCAATATCTTGGAATATCGTTAGGATACCGATTCAACTGGTATATTCGTGGGCCATATTCACCACTGTTAACAAGGACCCTATATAATCTATCTGAAAATTCAGAATTGCAACAATCTGGAAGAGAAAAACAATTAAAAAATGTTGATGAGATTGAAAGAAGAATTGCAGAGTTGCAAAAAGTTGTCGATCGTCATCATGATGATGCAATGTTCCTTGAAATCCTGGCTTCTTTGGCATATATTAAAAGAAGTAATCCAAGAAAGTACACCCATGACAACATTATTGAAAAGTTGTACATGCAAAAACCATTCATTAAGGAATTAACAAACTATCAGGATATTTGCTCTGAAGCATTACACACTCTTGAACACTTAGAGAATTAATTGAAATGGGTAATTATTGCCAATCAGAAACACCCATTTTTGATAATGTTCATGGTTTTATTTATCCAACTACATTAGAATTATCGATAATTAACTCTCCTTTTTTTCAGCGATTACGTGATATAAAGCAATTGGGTCTTGTTGAGTATGTATTTCCCGGTGCCAGTCATAATCGGTTTAGTCATTCATTGGGGGTTATGCATCTAGCTGGGAAAATGGCTGCTACTATTATTAGGAACCAACAAGAGAGGGGTGAAGTAGAGTTAGACCTAAAAAAAATTCGGTTGGCTGCATTATTACATGATATTGGCCATTATCCCTGGTCTCATACTGTCGAATATGTTGTTAGAAAGCAAACAGATAGTAATAATATCCCATTCTGGAATTATCTGGATGGTCCAGACAAACCACAGTTAACTCCTGAATTTACTGAAGAATCCGAAAGAAGTAGACCTGAAGAAATCCCTATCCCACAGAAAACACATCTTCTAAATTGCCGGTTAAATGGAGAAGGAGATTATGCTCATCATGAAAAGATGGCTGGAATTGTTATATATAATTCCAGTGTTTATGATTTGCTGAAGGGTGATGGACTCACTGATGATGATATAGATGATATATGCAAACTCATTTCAGGACAGTATTCAGAAGGGTTAGAACAGAGTCTCATTCATTCTGAACTGGATGCAGATCGTTTTGACTATTTGTTGAGAGATTCATACCATACCGGCGTATCATATGGTAATTTTGATGTTGAACAGATCATCAGGTATCTCGATATTCAATTTGACCCAAATGGTGGTAAAGAAAGCCCACAACAGTCATCCTATTTAGTCATTAACAAAAAAGGGCAACGAGCCGTAGAAGATTATCTTATTGCCAGATATTTCCTGTATTCAACGGTTATTTATCACAAAGCAAATATTTCGTTTAATGCGGTTGCAGAACGGGTATACGAAGGTCTTCTAGAGCGTAATTTAGTCCCTTCGTATGTTAATATACTGGAATGGTTTGAAAAAACATCAGGAAACGAACCTAATCATCCATATCTCGACTTCACTGATACTTCACTTATCCGGTTATTGCGAGATATATGCTTCCAAAAGAAAAAACTTGAGAATCCTCCTGATCCTGTAATTTCTACAGATATATTGTATGATCTGATCTGTAAAATTGTCCATCGCGAACCTTTAAAGCAGATTTATGAGAATACGGTTCTCACGAGCCGAAGTAACCGGGGGCCATATGATGATGTATGGAATATGAAACTTTCCGAGCAAGAAAGGAAATTTAGAACGAGAGGATTGGATGATTCATGGTTGATTCAAACTCATGTAACCACATCTGTTACATCCATTAAGCCCTATGTTTCTATTTTTGACGGTCAGAGTTCCGCTAATCCGGATGAGGCTATCAGGATATTTAATCCAAAAAATCAGGTGAAGCCAATTTCAATTCTTTCAGATGATGATACTTCAATAATTAAAGTACTTGCAGATAAGGATCTTATTATCCGTGGATTGTATACAAAGAATGATGAGTATAAAAGTATTCTAAATTCTGGAGTGAACTAAGATTATAATAAAAACTTTGTGATGATTTGTCATAAATAATGAAAATCATGCTGTGTATTTGGTTCACAAATTGAGTTAGATCTTATATAACAATGTATTTTTCAAACGAAAAAGTATACAGAGAAAGCAATAGAACTAGATCCTTTGCATGAAAATGTATCATTGAGGAATAAAGAATGGACAGTGAACTGCCAGATGGATGGGAGTGGAAAAGATTTGATGAAATTGGAAATATTTTTGCTGGTAGTACACCATCGACGCTAGATGAAAGTAATTTTAATGGTGACATTCCCTGGGTTACCCCTGCAGATTTGGGTAAAACCAAAAATATGTTCATTCAAAACGGACAAAAAAATATTTCTGAAAAGGGGCTTAAATCATCCTCTATTCCACTACTCCCTAAAGGAACGATTCTCTTTTCTTCACGAGCTCCGATAGGATATGTTGCAATTGCATCCAATGAGATCACTACGAATCAAGGTTGTAAAAATTTAGTTTTAAATGCTGGGATATTACCTGAATTTGTTTATTTTTACATCAAAAAAAATGGAGAATACTTAGAATCATTAGGATCAGGATCTACATTTAAGGAACTCTCCAAAACTCGTTTTTCACAGATTATTATTCCAATCCCTCCTCTTGAAACCCAGCGACAGATCGTTCTCATCCTTGAGAAAGCGGATACCATCCGGCGATTGCGGGCAGAATCAGATGCTCTGACGCAGCGGCTGCTCCAGAGTGTATTTTTAGAGATGTTTGGGGACCCGGTGACGAATCCGATGGGGTGGGATAAGAAAAAAATATCCGAAATCTGTATTCGGCATTTTGGGGGAGGAACCCCAAGTAAATCTAATGCCGAATATTATTTAGGAGATATTCCCTGGGTATCTCCTAAAGATATGAAAAAGGATTTCATTTTAGACAGTATCGATCATATCACCGAGGAGGCAGTTAATAATAGTGCCACAAAATTGGTCCCTAAATTCTCATTATTGATGGTAATTCGCAGTGCCATTTTGAAAAAGTATTTGCCTGTCGCAATTAACCTCAAACCCGTCACAATTAATCAAGACATGAAAGCCTTTATTATTAATACGAAAATTATTTCGCCATATTATTTTCTATATCTCTTAAAATCTTATCAGAGCCAGTTACTCCAGCGGGTGAGATCTGTAACCGCAGATAATATTGAGTTCGATATGATTCTTAATTCAGAAATCCCAACCCCTCCACTAAATATTCAAATAAAATTCGAAAATATGGTTAAAGGAGGAAAAGGGATTTCCGACTGTCAAGAAAAGAATAATTTAATGAGTAATGAACTATTTGACTCTCTCATGGCAAAAGCATTCACCGGAGAACTCGTTACATGACTCCCCGGGAGTCAGACACCCAGGAGTTCAAACGCTCATTCTCCCAAATTGACCCCTCCCTGAAATCTGTCTGTGGATTCCTCAACCATCACGGCGGTGTAATTACCTTTGGGAGATCAGACACCGGAGATCCCATCGGTATCACTCCTGCAGATCACAGCCTTCGCAAACTCTCACAGCAGATTACATCCCGGATTAAACCTGAAATATCACCAGATATCAGGGTCATCGAGGAGTCAGGGGTGCAATTGGTTACGGTCACCGTCCCTGAAGGAACCAATAAACCCTATTTCCTGGATGGAATAGCATACATCAGGGTAGGCACTGAAAACCGTATTATTCCTCCTGATGAACTTAAGAGAATTATCCGTTCTTCTCCTGAATCACCATGGGATAACGAATTCTGCATCGGTGCTACAGTTGATGACATCGATCCAGACATAGTAGAGACATTTCTCACATTGGTACGGCAGGAGCGGAGAATAGAGATTGAACCAGATATTTCAATTACTACTGCTCTTGAAAAACTCTATCTCATAAAAAATGGACTCATCACCAATGCCGCAATCCTGCTATTTGGGACAAACCCTCAACAGTTTTTCATCCAATCAGAAGTACGATGCGGCCATTTTAAAGGATCAGATGTTACAACTCCTTTTATTTCGATGAAAGTGATCAGGGGAAATTTACTTAATCAGATAGAAGAGTCTGTGAAGTTCATCCTGGGCGAGATCCGAATGTCTGCATGGGTACCAAAAAATGAAATCCAGCGAAAAGAACAATGGGAATATCCATTAGAAGCTATCCGCGAGTCGGTGATAAACGCACTCTGTCATAGGGACTATCAATCCTCGGCAAATACACAGATTCGGATATATTCTAGAAAGATGGAGATCTACAATCCGGGAGAACTACCTTCTCCTCTCACTATAGAGGTAATAAAAGGGGATCATATCTCAGTTCCCAGAAATAAACTCATTGCACAGATGTTATTCCTGTCCGGTTTCATCGAACAGTGGGGATCTGGTATAAATCATATAATTAGAGCCTGCCGGGAAAGTAGCCTCCCTGATCCAGAATTTACTGAATCAGCCAGCGTATTCTCGATCACCTTTACCAGGTCAAGTCTGATAGATATCCTTGAAGATCCTTCCATTCTCAATGATCGTCAGAAGGATATCCTTGATTATCTCAAAACATCAGACCATATAACCCTTTCAGAATATGCTAACAAGTATAATTGTAATCAGAAGACCGCACAACGCGATCTTGGAAAACTAGTTTCCCTGAATCTTGTTAATAAATCTGGAAAAACTAGGGCAACGAGATACATTCTCTCAGAATCGATGAAAGACTTTCCAGACAATTACGGACATGAGTCATAATATGGAGCCATGTCAATTTGTGCCAAAAAATAGGGATATAATCTCCATTTCTCAAAGATTTAATGAAAGCGGTCTCCTTTTCATTATGGACATTTACGGACAATTACCGACATTCCCACAAAACGCCATAGATCTGAAAATCATCTCAAAAATGAAAAGGTATGAGAGTTTTGACTAATATTTTCTTCAGGTATTTGGACATATCTGGACATATTCGGACATTCATTACGGACAAGTTATGAGACTCGCTCCAGAACTTAAATCTGATATCGACACCCTCTGGGACCGGTTCTGGTCAGGAGGCATGTCAAATCCCCTTCAGTCCATCGAACAGATGTCATATCTCATCTTCATGAAACGACTTGAGGATATGGACATTGTCGAGGAACGAAGAGCGTCGGCAAGAAAAATACCATACACCTCGATCTTTTCCGGACATGACGAATGCAGGTGGTCAAACTGGAAGAACTATCCGGCAGACCAGATGCTTGCACACGTACGTGATGTCGTCTTCCCCTTCATCAAAACAATCTCAAACGGGGAGAAGAGCAGGTTTTCAGAGCACATGAAGGATGCAGTCTTCATTATCGCAAAAGCCTCACTCCTTCAGGAAGCAGTATCAATTCTTGACCGGATGGATATCACTGCACGAAACCGGGACACCCAGGGTGATATCTACGAGTACCTCCTCTCCCAACTCTCAACCGCAGGAAAAAACGGCCAGTTCCGTACACCTCGTCATATTATCAGGATGATGGTCGGACTTGTTGATCCTGATATCAATGACCGGGTATGTGACCCGGCCTGCGGGACTGCAGGATTCCTGGTCAATGCCTATGAGCACATTATCCGGAGATATACAAGTCCTGATACCCTTAAGGTAGACGAGGATGGGGAATATACCAACCTTGTAGGGGATCATATCACCGAACCAGCCCACTGGGAAAAACTCTGGTCTGATACCTTCTACGGATTTGATTTCGACTCAACCATGGCCCGGATATCGGTCATGAACATGATGCTCCACGGAATTCGATCTCCGGAGATCCACAATATTGACACACTCTCAAAACGATACACAGAAGAAGAGAAATATTCGGTAATTCTTGCAAATCCTCCGTTTAAGGGGAGTATCGACAAGAGTGACATTAGTGATAACCTTTCTCTGACAACCACCAAAACCGAACTGCTCTTTGTGGAGAGGATGATTACACTTCTTGCAACCGGAGGAAGATGCAGTGTTATCGTTCCGGATGGGGTATTATTTGGATCATCCAACGCCCATAAAAACCTCAGAAAGATGCTCCTTGAAACCTGTCAACTCGAAGGGATAGTATCAATGCCATCCGGTGTGTTCAAACCCTATGCCGGGGTCTCCACTGCTGTCATCACATTTGTAAAAGGAGGAAATACAAACCGGGTCTGGTTCTACAACATGGAGTCAGACGGGTACTCTCTTGATGACAAGCGGAACCGGATCGATGGGAGAGGTGATATTCCTGATATCATTGAGAGGTTCAAAGCACGGAAGAAGGAGAACCCCACCGACCGGAAAGAAAAATGCTTCTTTGTGCCGGTTGATGAGATCAAAGCAAACAATTTTGATCTCTCAATATCCCGATATAAAGAGATCGAATATGAGCAGGTTATGTATGACCCACCAGAAAAAATCATAACAGAGATCGAGATAATAGAGCAGGAAATTCTCAAAAATCTGGGAGATTTAAAAAGAATGTTGAAAAAAGGCGGGTAGAACGTAAACAGCAATGAATTATCCGGGCATCTTGATCATTCTGATCGTCTGCAATAAAGCCCAATCCTCTCTCTACACCCCGGGTAGGAACCGGATCACCGGCACACACCTGACCAGACGGATCTGGTCCTGACCATTCTCTCATAATCGTTCGTCACAAGGATGGATTCGCCCACAACCCCTGGCCTGGGAAAACCAGTAAAGGGCAGGAATACCAGTCACCGGGATGCCCTTATACCAGACCTGAACCCGCTTCCCTTCGTCTCCACCTCCTGTTCGAAACTCTGTCTCTGATTATGCACAGACCGATAGACCGCAGGATTTCATCAAAGAATATATTGCCCATTCTGACAAAAGGAGAGATAACAGCAGAATAGACCGATGATACTTCTTGCTCATAATAAAGCGGTTCCTGAAGGGATGTACCTGATTGGATATCGGACAAGAGGAGAGGTTTGGTTATTGGGTGAGCCACCGGTAAAGACAGATCCCGTCATGCTCAACAATTCTGAGCTGAAAGAGACACTATATCCTGAAGAAATATCCGGAACACGTATGAAAATAGCACAAATCCCTTCTGATATCCGTTCAAAAATCATTCCACAGTATCGGATTTCAGCGATCTGGATCTTCGGTTCTGCAGTCCGTGATGATTTCTCTGATGAAAGTGACATTGATCTGGTCGTTGAATTCGAGCCGGATGCACGAATAACCCTGCGTATACTTGCCTCATTACAGACAGAACTGGAAAAGGCATTTGGAAGAAAGGTGGATCTCATCACCCGGAAAGCCATCGATGATTTCATGAATCCAATTCTGAAACAAGAGATTCTGTCCTCCATGGTCAAAATGTATGGATCGTGATCGTTCCCTCCTTGCAGATATCAAAACGATGTGCTCTGATGCCATCTGTTTTTCTCGGAGATCGAAGCAGGGAAGATCTCCAACAGGATCGCCAGTTACAATATGCCTTAATCCGGTGCCTGGAAGTGAACGGTGAAGAAGCAAAACTGATCTCATCAGATACGAAAACCAAATACCCCGGGATTCCATGGTCAGATTATGCTAAAACCCGTGATTTTCTGATTCATTCATACGCCAAAGTTGACATTGACATCATCTGGCAAACGGTGAAATATGATCTCCCCGACCTCATGCGAATCCTCAACACCAGTTAACCCTTTTTGCATCCAGAACAGTGGCATGTACAGATAATAACCGGGATTCTCACAATCCCCTCTCTACACTCCCGGCAGGAATCAGATCACCGGCATACCGGTTAAAAGTATACACAATATCGCCGGTATATCGGTGATACCTGTCTCTATCGGAGACCGGCACTAGTTTAAAGCGTGTTTCCTTCGGTGAACTCTTCCTTCAGGTGATCATACCGAGCAACGACTCAAACGAATCAGCTATCCGGTTCTTCAAGGCACCGGTGATCATCGGATTATCCTGCGAGTGAATAAACGAACGGGTATCTGTTTTCAGCCCGTAACACTCCTTTCCAAGGGCATAAGCGATCCCCACCTCCACACAGGCACCCTCGTCAGGAACCCGTCCATCCATCACGAAGACGAGAATATCCGCTTTTCTCAGTTCGCCAAGATCGTACCTGAATATCAGATCCGAAATCTCCCGGGGATCTGAATCCTGTACGAGGTCGCTCAGTTCATACCCGTCCTTCTGGGGAAGAAAGGTCGAGAACCCGTTTTCGAGGAGGAAATCATTTAATTTCTCATTGTATTCCCGTTCTGCCTGTGAAAACAGGGGTCCGGCGATATAGATCCGTCTCGTTCCCATACGTCCCGTCCGGATGAATAATGGGATCCCATCCGGATTTATCCTGCCGGTGAGCGGGTAATGACCTGTATTGGACGGATTTTCGTGGATCCGGATCCCGCCTCTATCTCCGGAGACCTTCAGATATGTATCTCAGGTTCATCCCCTTTATTTGCCTCATGACAGAATATCTCATGAGCAGAGAAGAATGATCACTGCACTCGAACGGTTCAAAACCGAGATCACGAATTTTTACGTCGTATCGCTCCTCAATATCGTCTTTTCAGCCCTTGCCATTGCATTCGGGGTGCAATACGGGGTCACCGCCATAACCGGGACAGCAGACATATCCGATACCATTGCCATCCGGATCCTGACCGGGATGGTGGCGATGATCTCGTTCGGACTTGGAATCAGCTGGCTGCTCGCAACGATCCGGGTTTTTGAAGACATGGAGTCAATCCGGGAGATTCTCTGCTCAAAAAAAGAGATCGTCTCCGAAGATCTGATAACCTGCCTCATCGTCCGGATGCTTGCCCATTACCGGGAACGGAAACAGATGATCCGGAGCATGATCCGTGTCAGCCTGATCGGCGGCGGATGCTTCATTATTTTCGGAATAGAGGCAGGACTGGATATTTTCTGGTCCCTGTCAGGAGGATCGGGGATGACCATTCAGACAATCGTTTCTCTCATCGGCATGATCCTCATGCTTGGGGTCGGCAGTGCCTCGATCCTCTCCTCCTTGTACCTCCGGAGATTTACCCGGGTCTATGACCGGCGGCTCCACGAGATCGATGCTTCGGAATGTACCCTGCAGGAAAAACTGGGACCGGAGAGAGCATGAGCGGGCGGCGGACATGCTACGAGATCTACTGGGAGATCCTCGTATACTGCCGGACACCACGGGCCTTTACCGCGATAATCAACCGGTGCGATCTCAACTCCAGAACCGGGCAGGAATACATCGAATTTCTGACAGAGAAAGGATACCTCTCAGTTGAATCCGAAGACGGGAGAAACCAGTTCCATTCCACCCCGGCAGCGGCGGAATACATCGCCCTCTTCAGGGAACTCTACCAGAACCTCTTTGACAGTGAACCAGAATTCAGGTTGTGAATGCACCGGATGGATTCCGGTGAAAAGACCTGATGTTCCAGGAATCAGGTACCAGGGGCAGACATCACGGGCCTCCCTGCCTGAAAAAGGATCGCTTTGGTGCAGGAAGAGGCATTACCCGGTTCACGAATGGTCCTCCCGCCCGGGTGTCACCGTTTCTTCTGCGATGAACGCTCTTCCTTCTTCCTGATTCCCGTCATGATATTGACAAACCGGCCATTACTGATCGGGTGGTGACTGATGACCTCCCCGTTGTAGACGATGCAGAACGTCCCGAACGCACACGGCGACGCCTGGACCGCTTCGGCATCGGCAAGTTCAACAAGCCGGGGAGACAGGCCGAACTCTTTCGATGCAGTCTCCATGATCGCCCTGACATTCTTCTCCGAATACGGACACTGGGCAGACCGGAGAATCGTCAGTCCGTCAGGATATTCAGCGGCCTTCCCGGGAAGATCTTTCCTGAACGAGGGAAACGGGACAGATTCCCGCAGCCGGAGGGCAAGAAGTTCAAAGTCTGGCGGAGCGGTATCGACCACCGTGAACCCGAGTTTTTCAAAGATATCCTTCTTCGCCATGAACGACCCGGTCCGGGTCACGACCGCCACACCGGCATAGGATCCTGATTCCGCATCCTGAATACACGCCCTGACAAGAGCCGTCCCGTATCCTTTCCCCTTGTATTCTTTTTTAAAACCGGTGAAGATACACTGGATGAAGAGATAATCCCCGGCATCCACCGGGCGATGGGCAAACGTTCCGGGAAGATACTCGATCATGCCCTGGTACCCGTCCTTCCCCGCGGTCAGGACCTTCATCCGGAGCCCTTTTTCGTAGTACTCCGTGAACCAGGCAATCTTCCGGCGGAGTTCCTCGTGTTTCCGGATGTCCTTGTACCCGCAGACCCCCCAATCCGCGATATTATCAGGAGTGATGTCGATGATGGCAGCCGGTTCCATAGCAAGACTCTTCGCCGGAGGGCAATAAGTTAGGCGGCATTCATCCTCCCGGTGTGAGAAGGTTTCATTCCACCGGAATAGTGCTCATCAGGCACTGCCGGCATTTCCGTTGGATATGAACACCCGGAACGTCTCCTACCGGAACCGGTAATTCCCGTATGGCGAATCCTCCTGAACATGATCCGGATGGCTGGCCAGCGGACAGGTCTCCGGCTGATGATGAATCATCACACCGGTCCGGTGAGGGAATGATCTTATGTTCAGCCGGATTCTCGGGCAGGAACCCGGCTCATAGACAGCGACCCGGCATACTCCCTGACCTGCAGAAAATGGGAGACCTTCTTCTCTGCCAGGATCGCCAGATCACCCCTCCCGGCGGAACGGGCAGAACCGGTTCCCACACCCGGGACAGATGAGCAGGTAACTACAGAGAGCAGCTCCCAAAAGGCAAATCCAGAAGAGCAGGAGCAGGAGCGGTTCCGTTAGCAGGAACGCCTGGGGCGGCAGAATGAGGAACACGAAGAGGACGACGGTTACCAGCATATCGAAGGCGGTATATGGCCCCTCCCGCTTCTGCCAGTAGCGGGCGATGTACCCCGGCAGAATATGGACACAGGTCTTTGTGATCGGGCATTTCGTGCAGTATGTCCGGGTAATCAGGATACCGCAGATGACAGCGAGGAGGAGATAATTCCACCAGTAGTCAGAAGAACCAAGAGATATTGCATATGTTCCGATCAGGACGGCAATTATCCCGAGAATAATCCCCAAAATACCAAAGGCAGAGCGTTTCATGGGTACAGATAGAATTGATGAGATAATGGAACTTTCTGCGGGTATCTAAAACCTCTTTCCATTGGATCCGGCCAGGATTCGGATGATCAATATTCATACTCCCGGAGAATATCCGCATCCCCTGCCTGTTCAAGCACGTCTTCAATAAAAACCCCCTTGCCTGCCAGGTACTGATCGATATCGTGGGGATGGCGGGAAGCCAGTTGTTCCTTGAGGAACCCGTATGCATCCCGGGTTTCCGGATGGCTCCTCAGAAAATTCCTGAACCTGATATGCCGGGAAAGTTCCCGGCTCTCTATCGGGCAGACGTAGAGATGGTACGGCATGAATCCATCATCACGGATTCTCTGAAAAGCCTCCCTGCCTGAAATGCCAAGATCTCCCTGATACACAAACCCTGCCTCCTCAAGACGGGCAGTGACTAACGGGAAACGATCCATATCACCGATGATCACGTCAAGATCAATGATCGGCTTGGCGGCAAGGCCGTGAACCGCCGTGCTCCCGACATGTTCGATCCCGAGGATGAGATCTCCGATATACTCCTCAATCATCACCCTGATTTTTCTGAATTCGTCGTCCCATCCGGGATCAAACGAAACGACCCTGATGGTTCTCATGCCGCTGTTCACCTGAATAGGTCTGTCTGGCAGGGAGAAGAAGAATGTTACCCGGCTGACAGGATCCAGGGGGATAACGGTCTCATTCTCATCACCCGGTATCCCCGCTGATATATCCATGCAGCAACAAACACAGACATGTGACATACGATATCATCATCATCCTCTATCCTGAATTCGAGACCCTGGATGTCTTCGGTCCGGTGGAGGTGCTCGGAGCCCTCCCTGATTCCTATCACATCCGGTTCTTCTCTCAGGAAGGGGGGATTGTCATGAGCAGCCAGCAGGTTCCGGTGGTCACCGAACCGGTCTCTGCCCCCGTGAGCGGGGAATACATCCTCTTCATCCCTGGGGGGGCCGGGATCAATCCCCTGATGGGCGATGAATCATTCATCGCCACTCTCCGGAACCTTGCCGGAAAAGCAGCGTATGTACTGACCGTCTGCACCGGATCGCTTCTTCTTGCAAGGACCGGCGTTCTGAACGGGAAGAGAGCGACCACGAACAAACGACTCTTTTCCTTCACGGAACGGTTCCCCGGTGTTACCTGGATCCAAAAGAGCCGATGGGTGAAAGACGGGACTATCTACACGGCCTCGGGAGTCTCGGCCGGGATGGACATGGCACTCGGATTTGTCGCAGACCAGGCAGGATACGAGGCAGCCAGTGCTATCAGTCTGATGATGGAGTACGAGTGGCACGAAGAGAGCGAATACGATCCGTTCAGCGAACGGTACCCGGAATAACACCCGGGTTCAGGAGCGATCCATTCAGGCAGAGCGAACTGAAACACGAGCAGGAATGTATCAATCCCCCAGGTCTATACTCCGGGGGGAATCCGAATCATCCTCCATTTTCAGGTACCGGGCGGCAGGAAAGAACCCGGATCTCCCTGGATACACCGGAAGGGTATCATCCAATCCGGGCCGATAATACCGGATGACACTCAAAGCAGCGTTCATGTTCGTCGCTCCCGGAGCAGACCACAAGATCCACCGGTCTGTCATCCGGACGGCCGAGGTTGAGTTAACCACCATCGGCGTCGGGAATTATGCCATGGCTGAAGAGGCTGCAAAAATCCTGGTAGCCGAAGGAGTTCAGGCTATCGAACTCTGTGGCGGATTCGGGATCGAGGGAACGGCAGCAGTGAAGCAGGCTGTCCAGGGAAAGGCAGTCGTCGGGGTCGTCAGGTTTGATTCCCATCCCGGCCTTGGAAACCAGAGCGGGGACGATATCTTCTCATCCTGAAAAAAAGGAGCGGATTATCCGGTTACAACAAACTGCTGAAGGTAGGTAACATCCTCGGGGGTTACATTCTCCCACGGGCGGCGGTACACTGCCGAGAAGGTCTGGTTGCCGGCAGCCGTTCCTTCAACGGTCCACCGGTGCTCTCCGCCTGCTCCCACGAGCTGACTGTCCGGGGCGATGAAGGTGTCATTAACAATGGCAAGTCCGGACGTGACCGTCGCATTCCAAGAGTATCCAGTTGTCGGGTTCTCCTGAAGGGCGACGACGGCTGTCTCTCCGATCTTCAGCTCTGTGGGTGGCTGGCTGTCTATCCGCTGCTGGATGACGTTAATCTGGTCGGCAAAGGAGAGATTCTTTAGATCTTCTCCGGATGCAGCCTCTTTTGTCTCAGCCTGACTGACCGGTTCTGCGGATGGTTCGGTGACGGTCATTTCCGGGGTGATCTCCGGGGTAGCGTCAGCAGGTCCGGCAGTCGTCTCCTTTGCCGGCTCCGAACCGGTGCATCCGGAAAATGCAACGGCAAGGAGGAGGAGTCCGAGGATACTCACACAGAGTCTCATGATGTTCATTTGCACAAGCTTCCGGATAAGGATTGGTATGAGGGGACGGAAAACCAGGGTATGAATGGGGAAAAGAGGGACGACCTGTATTGTCTTAATTGCTGGAGGATAACTATTTCTCATGCAGCCAGGTACTGACCACGGAAGACAGGAATGGTTTGAGGACGAATCCTTCTGGGAAGAGTTCTACCCCGTCCTGTTCCCGGATATTCTTTTCGAAGAGGCAGAAGAGGAGATCGAAAAGATCCTCGACCTCATCGGGCACCCGGTCAGTTCTATCCTCGATCTCTGCTGTGGTCCGGGACGGTTCGCCGGTCTGCTTGCGAGAGATGGATATCAGGTGTGCGGGGTGGATCGGACGCCGTTTCTCCTGGATAAGGCCAGGACAGAGTATTCTGATTGTGCGACTGCCGAATGGGTATTATCCGATATGCGGGAGTTCGTCAGGCCTGACGCCTTTGATCTCATCCTGAATCTCTACACCTCCTTCGGGTACTTCGAAGATCCCGCCGACGAACGGTGTGTCCTGAACAATATCCATACATCTCTCCGGCCCGGAGGTTCGTTCATCATCGAGGTGATGGGAAAGGAGATACTGGCCCGTGATTTCGAGCCCGTGCTCACCTCCCAAATCGATGACGGTTTTTTCATCCAGGTCCACGAGATCAGGGAGAACTGGAACCGGATATACAACGAGTGGACGCTCGTCAGGAACGGAACGGTCAGGACCTTCCCCTTTGAACACACGCTCTTTGCGGCAAGCGATCTTGTCAGGCTCTGCGAGATGGCAGGCTTTACTGATATCAGGGTGTTTGGTGACTTTGACGGGAGCCCATACGATAATACTGCCAGGCTGCTCATCGTGACCGGGAAGAAAGGATGAGGAAGGGAATAAAGCAATTCCTCTGATCCTCCGCTTCCCCCCCAGTGAGTGAGATCCTCCGGGTTTTATCCATGATAATAGCAGGGAAACATCTAACGAACCATAAGGGACTATTAACCGGCTCACCGTTCATCGGGAGAACCAGTTTTCTGTTCCATGAACCTGAAGATCTCTGATACCAGAAGATCACGCTGGTTCATCCAGATAGAATGATCACCGTCGATGAGAATAACTTCTGCCCCCGCAATACCCCGCTTCAGTTCCCTTGCCATCTTTTCCCCGGCAAAGGGATCTCTCTTCCCGTTGATCACGATCGTCGGAGCCCTGATCTCACCCAGGTACATTCTCCCGTCAAACCGGGTTCCTGCTTCTCCCTGTCGTCTGAATGACTCAGGGGTAGGGGGGTATTTCTGATCCATGAGCGTCTTCATTCCCCCGTTCAGTTTCTTCCTGGAACCGGGGACAAGATGCAGGAGTGTCATCATGATCTTTACCGGGAGGGTTATCCGGGTAAACCCAACATGGATAATAAGGGCATGTACCCGGTCGGGATGCTTCGCAGCCACCACCTGGGCGATCATGGATCCAAGGGACATTGCAAAGAGGGTTGCCTTCTCAACAGCGAGTGCATCAAGAAGTCCGATAAGATCCTCTCCCATCTCTTCGATTGAATAGGGTTTATCCGGCTTGTCTGATCTCCCGGCCCCCCGGTTATCTACCGCAATGACCTGGTATTTCTTTGAGAGATCGCCGATAAGATCGTCAAGGGCTGATATTTCTCTTCCCCATCCGGGGATAAGGACCAGGGGATCTCCGGTTCCCCGGATTTCATAATACAGGCGAATGTTGTTTACCGATACAAAAGGCATTTTATCACGATTTTTTCCATATGGTTTGATAGATCACATTTTTTTGGTGAACCAGATTTCAATGAACTGATGAGAGAAGATACCAGCCTGATACTCGGAGTGTCAATCCGGATACCTCCATGATCTCCTACATCCGGGATCTCTTTTCATAACTCTGATTCACGGAGATCTTTCCGATCTGTTCAAGATATTCATCAGTTTTCCAAAATTCCACATAATTTTTGAAATACTCTTCCTCTGCATCCTCTGATAGCGGTTTTCCACATCTCGTGCAGAACCGTTCCTCAGGTCCGTTCATTGATCGGCATGAACGGCAGAGCCCGGGAATCTCATCCCTGAAATACTGGAAAAAGATCTCTTCCACGACTGAAGAGATTGATATCCCCTTCTTCCTTGAGGTTTCAAGAATTATCTCCATGAACCATGGTGATATCCGTACTGACAATGCTCCGGATACTTTTTTATGAGCATACGTTTCGTTATACATTTTGTGCAACACTTAGTGAAACATTCAGTGATAAAGACCTTTGCCTGAAAAATGGTATCTCAAAAAACGGCCATCATGTTATGGAACCCTGCCATTCATCGCTCTTTCAATCAGGGATTGTTGTTTTGCCGGGTCAAAAAACCATGAAATACCCGGAATCACCGGATTTTGGGAAATGTCGCCAGGTTACTGGTTCATCCTGTCTCCGCACTCCTTTGTCCGCGTACATTCCTGGCAGGGGACCGGAGGGGTCTGACCGTCAAAGAATAACAGATGGAGATCGCTGATCCAGGCTTTCCGGAGCCGGTGAAGATCGATGCCAAGAACAATCTGCATTCGCATTCCGTTGAAAAGGGCGATGAGGGTAAGTGAGAGGTCATCGGGATCAATATCTTTCCTGATAACTCCTTTTTCCTGCCATTCCCGGTTTTGGCGGCCAATATCAGCCCCCCAGAACTCCATCTGCCTGGAGGAGAACGTTCCGAGTTCTTCTTTCCGCGATGTCAGGGAGATCATCTCAAAGTAGACTGACTGGACTCTGGGATCCGGTACCAGGACCTGTTCAAAGAGATCGATCCAGGAACAAACCGGGCATGCCCGTTTGTCACGAGAACCGGTAATCTTCAGGAATTCAGACTGGCGTTCCTTTACACTCTCGATGATCAGTTCATCCTTATCCCTGAAATACCGGTAGAGCGCTGGTTTCGTAACATCCAGACGACGGGCGATCCCCTCCATCGTCGTCTTTGCGTATCCCTTCTCGTACAGAACCTCAAGACCAGCCTCCATTATTCTCTTCCTGGCTTCTTCCCGGTATTCTGCAATGATCCGCGGCATTGGTTACTCATTATCATCATCACAAGGTATTAGCAATTGTTATGATTCACCCAAGTTACTAATAGGTAACTTTAATGAATACTGGAAACTAATCCTTTCTGCAGCCGGGTTAATGAAGATCCTGGCTGTTGAGGAACAAATGAATCAGGATAGCAGAAGATCATCATCAGCCCATACCGTCTTTACCGGGGGGAGGATCCTAACCATGGATCCATCCGTTCCGGAAGCAGAAGCGGTGATCATTCAGAACAGAAGAATCTGTGCAGTCGGCGGGAAGGATATCCTCTCCCGGCATCCGGACGCACCGATATGCGATCTCAGGGGACGAACTCTCATCCCCGGGTTCATCGACTCCCATATCCATCTCTCTTTCGCATGTTTCCGCCAGGAATGGACAGACCTCACCGGATGTCAGACAAAAGAGGATATTCTTAAAAGAATGGGTGAACATGCTGCCAGATCTGATAATGAATGCGTTATCGGGTTTCCCTGGTTCGATGAATATTACGGGGGTATTGCTCTCACCAGGGAAGATCTTGACGGTGCATTTCCTGATAAACCGGCGATCCTTATCCATACCACGTTTCATGAGATCGTCGTAAATTCACGGGCCGGTGAATTGTCAGGGATATCCGAACCATCACAAGGAACCGGCCTGCTCCGGGAGAAGGCCTGCATCCCGGTATACGCCAGGGCATTACGGATTAACACCCGCAGGTATGCAGAACTCATAGAACAGGAGGCAAAGAACCTGCATCAGTTCGGAATTACCGCGATTCACGATCCGGGGGTGACTCCTGATGCAGAGGCTGCCTACCGGGTTCTTCATGCTGAACAGAGACTGCCGGTCTCCGTGCTGATGATGCCACATGGCAGTACCCTGCTTGATAACCGGGTTGGCGATCGACTCATGGCTGAAGACTATGGAACCGGGGATGAATCGCTTCGCGTAGGACCGGTGAAACTCTTTGCTGACGGGGCCAGCCAGGGAACGACGGCCATGTCGGTCATGATCCAGGGACAGCAGTATAAAAGCGGTTCGTTCAGGGATGATTTTCAGGATATGGTCCTTGAGGCTGTCAGACACCGGTACCAGGTCTGTCTCCACAGTCTTGGAAACATCACGACTGACGCCATTCTGGATGTTGCAACCACTGCGAAGAATATTGCCCCGGATGGATTTGCCTTTACCCCGCGGCTTGAACATTTGAACCTGCTCAGCCGGGAACAGATTGAGCGGTTATCCAGGCTCGAAGGGAGGGTGTGTATCCAGCCCCAGTTTCTGAACAGGGCTGCCCAGTTAAACAAGGTTCCGGTTGAAGAGGCCACCTGGTTTGCATATCGCGATATGCAGGACGCCGGGATTATCCTCGGAGCGGGGAGTGATTACCCGGGCGGATTCATGGATGCACGGGATGTTATCACCTGCTGCTCGATGGGTGCCACGATGAGTGACGGCCAGGGAAATCAAGTATCGCCAGAGCAGATGATGCCTTTCCTGGAATGGCTCAGAATTTACACTGCAGGCAGTGCCCGAATCGGGGGACAGGAAAATGAACGGGGGATGATTCGTGAAGGATTTGTGGCTGATTTTGTCATTCTTGACAGGGATCTCACTCCTGAATCCCCACCGGCGGTTGATGAGACATGGGTTGGCGGACAACGGGTATATTCCCGGAACCGGGGGTAAATATGGACTCTTCACCGGAAACCCCGAAGAACAAGAGCAGGAGTAGCGGCCTTATTTACGGACTGATACCTGTGGTTATGATGGCAGTAGTCCTTCTTATCTCATCAGGCGACCTGTTCTGGGTTCAGGCATGGATATTCATTCTCATCCACACAGGAGCCACGATTATCCTGGTTATGACCATCGATCCCTCCCTAATCAGGGAGCGAATGGCATTGAAAGAGAACCGGGACAGAATGGATGGCCTTTTGGTTATGCTGCTGAATGGATCCGGTCTGCTGGTTCTCCTCATCGCCGGTCTTGACATCCGGCTCTCCCTGACCGGCACGGTATCACCGCTCATTCCCACCGGTGGGTTCATTCTCTTCATCACAGGGTATGTCATCCTGATCAGGAGTGCAATTGAGAATCCCTTCTTTTCAGCCGTGGTGAGGATACAGGATGACCGGAAGCACCGGGTGATCACGAGCGGGATGTACCGGTATATCCGGCACCCGGGATACCTCGGGATTGGTTTGTGCATAGCAGCCGAACCGATGCTATTCGGATCGGTGTGGGCTGTTATTCCCGTATTAGTAACGATTCTCATCCTTCTGGTACGCATACGCCACGAAGAGGAGGTCCTTTGCAGTGGTCTTGCAGGATATACTACATACTGCGGACAGGTTACCTACAGGCTCATCCCCGGGATCTGGTAACAGATAAGAACAGGAATATCGCTTTCCAGGAGAACGATACATGCACTCTTCCGGAACCAGCCACAGAAGAAATATATTCGGACGGCTCTGTCAACCTGGTAGGAGAATGAATCAAATCACCCGGGGATTCCTCATCATCATCATTATCGCGGAGATTTTCACGGTGTGCAATGCCGGTCAGATCACCATCGATCCCGTCGGGCCACCGGCACCTGGTGATTCTCTCACCCTCTCCGGAACCAAACCGGAAAACACCTCCCGTCTCGGGATTGAAATTTTTCCGGCCCGGTACTGGGAATATGCCTGCAGGTATGGCGAGATGACCCATGCAAAGCATTTCCGCTTTGTTCTTCAATGGATTACCGAATCGCTAAATAATGCCCCGTTTGTAAAACTCGTCAGGTTCAACCCGGACAAGACGCAGTCATACATCGTGTACCCGAATTGTCCTGAACACATCCTGATTCATCCGTACGTTCCTTCCGGGCCGGGACGGGAAAAATGGAGCCTGAATCTCGACCAAAAGGCCGGGCGACGAAACCTGCGTCCCGGATCCTATATCATCCTCGCCTGGGATGCCTCGGGTCAGATCCTCTATTCAGACACCTACCAGCCGAACGGATGGGATACCAGCGGGAAGTACCTGTACCCGGCTACGATGCGGGGAAATATCTGGGATCTTGAGAATAAACAGGAGTGTGCGAACCGGATCTTTTCAGTCCGGTGAACCGGGACCGGAAGACCCGTCCGGCGGATCATAGTTCATCACGATTATCTCGTGGATTTCTCCCCGTTTTTCGGCGACGCTGTTGATCAGTCGTTTTGCAAGTACCCGCTCGATCCTATATTTACGGTAGAGATCGTCAAAGAACTCGTCTTCCGGATCCTCGTTCTTCGGGTCAGAGTTGCTCAGCATGATCTTTGCCCCGGTCTGATCGATCCCGGCAAAGAATGCGGCAAGCCGTCTCTGATCCCCGTCAGAGAACCCGTCCTGTGAATACGAGGTGAACTTTGCCGTCCGGCTGATGGGCCGGTAGGGAGGATCGATGTACACGAAGGTCTCCCTGTCGATGAATTCCCGGCACGACTCGAAATCACCGAGCAGGATCCTCGTATTGGCAAGCAGGGCCGAGACCTTGAGCAGGTTCGGTTCGTTTACGATCCGGGGATGCTTATACCGTCCGAACGGGACATTGAACTCGCCCTTCGAATTGAGCCTGAAGAGTCCGTTAAAACAGGTCCGGTTCAGGAAGATGAGTTTTGCTGCCCGTTCAGCCCAGGCAGGACTCATCCGGGTATAATCGAAGCCCTTCTTCTCTGCATTCAGGTCATCCCTGATTTCATAGAACATCCGGCTTCTTCCCTCTTCGTCAAGGGAGTCATACCGCTCCTGGTATCCGGAGAGAAGCCTGATAAGAGTCATCACATCCTCCCGGACCGCCCGGTAGGTAAGCACCAGTTCCTCGTTCACGTCGCAGAGGATCGCCTCCCTGACCGGGCAGGTCTGGACCACGTGGAAGAAAACCGCACCGCCCCCGGTGAACGGCTCCACGTACCGGGTCAGTCTTCCAGATCGCAACTCTTCCGGGAACCGTGCCTCGAACTCGGGGATCAGCTGGCCTTTTCCCCCGGCCCACTTGAAAAACGGGCCGGCAGGTCCTTTTTCCTGGTTTGACGTTCGTCTCATGATGGAGGGAGTATTGCCCGGACGATCAGGTACCGTCCCTTTGTGGCAGAAGGGATCAATTCATACAGGTTACTTCCCGGGCTATAAAACAGGGGCGGAAGGGTTTTTTGAATCTCCGGGAAGAAAGAGGGAGATATCTCCGGGTGCCCGGACCAGGAGGAAAGAACGTCAGATCTGGAGAGGGTCGGCACAGGCCCGGATCAGGTCTTTCCGGGAATTATTCTTCTCCTGGATCAGCCGGTCAATCATCCGGGTGAGGGTCCGCTCATCCCCTTCTCCTTCTTCGAGGAGATGGTGCAGCATCGTGATAGTCCCTGCTCCCGCGGTCCGTTCGGCGAGATAGGTACTGACCTCTTCCAGGGCCGCTGAACCGGCAGCATCGCCGGATTCAAGATATCCCCTCGCTTTCACACCGAGCCGGCGGTATACAGCCAGGATATCAGCGATTTCAGCCGGGTCAAGGAAGACGGCAGCAGAAAGGGTCTCAAGATGGTGAATTGTGGCAGATGTGGCGACTGCGATAGCCACGCAGGCGAAGATCCGGTTTACGAGGGACTCCCTGCGGATGTAGGAGGCGGCCCGGCTTTCCGGGGCGATGCGAAGGATGAGCCGCCCGATCCTCATCCTGATCCGTGAACCGGGAGCGTACCCGGAGACATCAGGGTGGTAATTGCCTGACTGGATGAGATCCTCCCTGATAGCCGTCTGGTACTGGAGTTCGGCATAGACCGCCGGGAGAATCAGCCCTTCATCATAGAGGAGCCGGTACTGTTTCTGCTCGAACCGGAGAGCCTCGAGCCAGAAGAGCCGTATCACGCTCTTCCGTTCCGGGTCTTTGCGGCCCTCTTCCCAGAAATCCCTGATCTCCTGCTCGGTTGCCACTGATACCTGCCGGTGCTGCATGATCTGCCGGGTGATGACCTCCGGGGAGATGATGCCCTCAACGACCGGCTGTTCAAGGCTCTTCTCCGCAGCCCGGGACGCAATCAGGGTACTGTGAAGCTGGTGGAACCGGGCAAGCAGACGGGTCTGTCCAAGTCCCAGGGTATTGATGACACCTCCGATGGTCAGGCCCTGCACGAATATCGTGAAGAGCACGATCGTCACCGAGAATCCCACGATGAGATCACGGAACGGAAGAGAATGGGGAATCGAGAGGAACAGGGCAATCGCGACGGCTCCCCGGAGTCCGCCCCAGGAGCAGACGGCCTGGTAGGAGACCGGCACCCGGTGGCGGGCAAATATATTGTATACACCGAAGATCCCGAAGACCGGGACAAACCGTGCGAGCA
Organism: uncultured Methanospirillum sp.; assembly: GCA_964637135.1. Taxonomy (GTDB): domain Archaea; phylum Halobacteriota; class Methanomicrobia; order Methanomicrobiales; family Methanospirillaceae; genus Methanospirillum. Next base: position 28,409 of record CAZWTX010000018.1, read on the forward strand.
AAACGATACCGGCCAGGACGAGTATCCCGAGTATGCCTCCCCTGATAAGGATTGAGAGATCCTGGAGCGTCGCAAGGGAGATTCCCACCAGGAGAAAGATCAGGCTGTTTGCAATAAACCCGATATACTCCCAGTATCCGTTCAGGCCCTCCCGTCTCTCCGGACCGATCCAGTCAGAGGCAGCCCGGGCAGCAAAGAATCCGCATATCACCACGGCAACCACTCCGGAAACGCCGAGTTCGTCCCCGACAAGGTAGGTGAGGTAGGCAGCGACAAGGGTTGCCGTCTGGTGGATCTGGGGGTGAAGCGGTGTTCTCCGGAGTACAGACCGGAGAATGAGCCCACCGATGATCCCGACCGCAATACCCCCGAAGAACGAGGTGAAAAGGTCGGTCATGAAGATGGATGCCGTGTCCAGAAACGAGAGCTGGTACCGCACGAGGGGAGTGCTGATCAACATGAGAACCAGTTGGAACAGGATGATGGAGGCAGCATCGTTGAGCAGGCTCTCGCCTTCCAGGAGGGTCTGAAGCCGTTTTGGAACCCCGATCTCCTTGAATATCGAGATCACCGCGACCGGGTCGGTCGAAGAGATGAGGGCACCGAAGAGGAGGGTATAGAGGAGGGGGATGGCGAAATACCAGGAGACCAGGTAGCCGATGATTCCTGCCGACAGAACCACCCCCGCGATCGCAAGCCCGAGAACCGGGAAGATATTCCGGCTGAGCAGCCGGGTATTGCAGGCGATTGCCGCTTCGAAGAGGAGTGGCGGAAGGAAAATGTAGAGGATGACATCAGACGCCGGGAAAAACTTTCCGAGGGGGCTGAAGAGATCGACATACGGGATGACAAACGAAGAGAAGGCGTATCCCACGATGACGAGGCCAATGGTATACGGCATCCGCAGATGCCTGAGCGTCATCGCGGCAACGATGGCGACAAGAAGCAGTGCGATGATGATGGCCTCATTGGCAATAATCAGTTCTTCGTTCATCTGGTCAGACTCCGGGGATCTATTGGAACCGGGAGGTTATGAGAGGGCTGGTTCATCTGGTTCTGCCATTCAGTCCACCGGGCCGGTGCCATCACCGGCTGCGGGCTGGGAATAGTACATCTGGGCAGGCACGCCATGAACCAGCCCAATAGATCACCGGTACAATGGGAACGGAGAGACGGGATTCATCCTATCCCCTCCCTGATTTCACGAATTTCCCCGGGTAATCAGCGGTATCCTGATGATGAGATGAATACCCCCTCTCCTCATATACCACCAGAACCATCTGGTTAGTATTGAACAGAGGCAGCGAACAGGATGAACGGGGAAGAGATCATAATCGTCGAGCATCTAACCAAGGTTTTTTCCGGAAAAAAACCGGTGACGGCCGTTGATGATATCTCCCTCAGGGTGAATAAGGGGGAAATTTTCGGACTTCTCGGGCCGAACGGGGCAGGAAAGAGCACCCTCATCCGGATCCTCACGACCCTTCTTGTTCCGACATCAGGCCGTGCTGTTGTGGGTTCTTTCGATGTTACGACCCGGCCGGAGGAGATCCGTCGGATCATCGGGGTCTGTCCGCAGAACAGCACCCTCGATCTCGAACTCACCGCATATGACAACCTCGACTTCTACGGGAAACTCACCGATGTTCCTGAAGAACGCCTGCCTCGCCGGATCAGCGAACTTCTTGCCATGACCGGGCTTGCCGACCGGGCACATGTCCCGGTTTCCACCTTCTCCGGCGGAATGAAGCGGAAACTGGAGATCGTCCGGGCGTTCATTCACCAGCCGCTCATCCTCTTCCTTGACGAACCGACGATCGGACTGGATCCAGAGTCACGGCGGGAGGTATGGAACCAGATCCTGAGCCTGAATAATGAAGAGACCACCATCATTCTGACCACCCATTACATGGATGAGGCAGATACACTCTGCAGCCGCGTCGCATTCGTTGATAACGGCTCCCTTATCGCCCTTGACAGCCCGGTGAACCTGAAACATTCACTCTCGATAGGAGATCTCATCGAGATCGGGGTGGAAGATCCGGACACCCGTCTGACTGCATCCATCCGGGATATCAGCGGTGTTCATGCCGTCGAGCAGAAAGGGAACCGAATCATTGTTTCAACCCACGACGGAAGCAGAATCCTTCCTGACCTGCTCGCCCGGTTCGAGATTGCCGGCGTGTCGATGACCTCGATCTCAATACGGACTCCTTCGCTCGAGGATGTCTTCATCTCGCTGACCGGCCGGAACCTCACGACCGGCGGGACCGGTCCCGATACCGGACACTCCGGGAGGAGTGCGGGATGATCCGGGGAGCGGTTGCGATATTCAGGCGGGATTTCAAGAAGTTCCTGAGCAATCCCTTTGCTATCCTGATGACCCTCTTCATGCCGATCATGTACCTGATCGTGTTTGGAAACGCTATGGGAGGAACGATATCCCATATCCCGGTCGGAATTGTCCAGGACACGCCGTATATCGAACCGACGCCTCTCTTTGACTCGGTTGAACAGACACTGCGATATTACAACTCCACAAAATCGTCCCGTATCATCGATCTCACGGTGTACTCGGATGAACAGACCGCAAAGAACGATCTCGCGTCCGGCAGGATCATGGGAGTGATCATCATTCCCTCAGAGATATCGCGAAACGGGATGATCCGGCTTTACGAGGATAGTTCCGAGTATGTCATCCCGGGAATCATTGAGGCAGCGGTCCGCTCGGCCGTGGGTGCGGCTCGGGCAGGAAATCCTATCCATATCGAGAAGATATACGGGGATATCGAGTACATCCAGTTCTTCGGGGTCGGGGTGATCGTGATGGCAATCTTCATGACCACGATGATGGGTGGCGGGATTGCCCTGATCCGGGACCGGGAAATGGGAATCATCGAGGGATATCTTGTCACCCCGGTCAGGCGTTCAAGCATTATCCTTGGGATGATCGGGAGCGGGACGATTCGGGCATTTCTTGCCGGTACGATCATCTTCATAGTAGCAGTGCTCCTGACCGGTATCGTGATCCGGGATCCGGTCAGTTATCTTCTGGTCTTTCTCGTTATCGGGGTCTCCAGTCTTGGTATCACAAGCCTGATGGTCTCGTTTGCCTCCCGGTTCGCGAATCAGCAGGAATACGCTGCCAGTTCGGCTTTCATTAACCTCCTCCTCTTCATGACAAGTGGGGCGTTCTACCCGATCATGGGAATGCCTGACTGGCTCCGGTGGATTACCGTAATCAACCCGGAGGCATACGCCGTCCATGCCCTCCGGAGCATCATTCTCCGGGACCAGGGACTGGCGATCATCGGCATGGATCTTGCGGCATTGTGTCTTTTCACCGGGCTGATGGTGGTGATCGGCGTCTCGACGTACCGCCGGACGCTCGAATGAAATACCCGACATTCCTCCTTTTCCGGCCGATGCCGGTGATGACATCCCCCCGGCCTTCACAACAGGGCTGATAGAAGGAAAGAGGTGGGGAAAGCCGGAACTTACCCGGGAACAGTTGTTAGCACCATCCAGTGATGTCAACACTGGTTATTTCCGGTTACTCCTGATTAAACAGACCATGCTCCGTGATATCATATCGCAAGCCTCATGAGCATATTAATCACAATTTTATCTATAGATTTTTCTTCTTTAATCCGGAGAATGACATGAGCGGGGAAAACACGAATAAACTACCTGGAATTGCCCAATACGACCAGAAACCCGTTGATTTCCGGGTGTCTGATACTGCCCGGGATGAGGTATCCCGACCCATCCAGGGGATATACAGCCAGGACAGCCTCACACTCGCAACCATCATTGATGCAATACCCTTCGCCGTCCAAATCCTCGACCAAAAAGGGATATTCCTCGATTGTAACCGAAAAACGTTCGAACTATGTGGCGTGGATAGCGTACCCGAGATCATTGGAGAATCAATCGGGAATTTCATCCCCGAAATGCAACCTGAGGGGAAAAAAATCCCCCAACCGGTATTGAAACAGGTATCAGAGGCATTCTCAGGAGGAACACATACCTGTACCGGGATGATCCGACGAAAAACAGGAGAAACGGTCCCGGTCAGGGTGACCATGGAACCGCTCCAGTACGAGGGGGAAGCCTGTCTGCTCGTCACCGAAACCGATACCACCGGGGAAGTTGCCGCGAAACATGATATGAAGACGTTCCTCGAAGAGATCCCCCTCTCGGTCCTGACCGTCTCTCCGGATATCGAGATCGTTGCATTCAACCCGGCATACCTCACGATAACGGAATTAACCCGGGAAGAGGCAGAAACCACGAGCTTTGCCGATTATAAGATCTACAGCAGGGAAGGGGGAAGCATCCAGGATGCAAAAACCCTGAAAAAAACCATACGGGGCCGTTTTGTCTGCGATTATGGTAAATGCATAAAAAACCTGGAATACACGTATATCCCGATTCTTGACACAATGGGCGAGGTGGTCAAGATCTACCATGTCATGCAGGATCTGACCGAGGTGCTCAACAGGATACATGAGTTCGATTCCCTGGTCACAGAGAGCCCCATCGGGATCCTTACCATGGACCCGTCAACGAGGATCCTCTCGGCAAATAACGCGTTCCTTGAAATTTCCGGCCTGTCAGCGGCAGAAGTCACATCCCGGCATATCTCTGACTTTACCATCATCTCCCGGTCAGGACCGGCGGTATCTGAAGTCCTCGCATCGAAAAAACCTGGCAGGGGAGTCCTGACCGGTACCTTTGGCAGGAATGTCCGCACGCTCGAATACAGTTACATCCCGATCATTGATATCACCGGTGAAGTGGTACGGATCCTGACCCTGTATGCAGATAACACGGCAATATCACGAAATATCGAGTACCTGCAGCAGTCGGTTGCCCGGATATCAGAATATATTGAACACCTGGCCGCAGGGAATACCGCGTTCACCGCCGGGGTTATCCCTCCTGATGAATTCACCAGTGCGGCATATGAGAGCTTTCTCAGTATCACCGCGGCACTGAATCATGCAAAAGAGGCGTTTGAGCGGGTGGTTGCCAATTCACAGACACTGACAACGGCAGCCGTGGACGGAAGGCTTTCATTCAGGACAGATCCGGCTGCCCATCAGGGCAACTTCCGCACGATCATCGAGGGAATGAACCAGACTCTTGAATATACCCTCGCTCCGGGGAAAGAGGCCATGCGGGTTTCAGGAGAGTATGCCCGGTACAATTTCACGGCACGGTTCAGTCCTTCCATCGGGATAAAAGGAGACTGGACTCTGTTTCAAAAGAGTCTTGATGATACGGGAATTGAGATCTCTGAGGTTATCACGACCCTGACCGGAAAAGTCGTCGAGTTATCAGCCAGTATTGAAAAGGTATGTGCCAATGTCTCAGAGATATCATCAGGTGCCGATAGTGTCTCAGAAACGATGAATGCCGTCAGGGACAACAGCCGGCAGGGCAATGAATCGATCGGGCAGATTCTCAGGGCCATGGACGACCTCACCACCACCGTGGCCGCCGTGGCACAAAAGGCTGAATCGGTCGCTTCACTCACCCAGGATGCAAACGAGGTTGCGCAGGCAGGTATGGAACTTGCCCGAAAAACCGTGGATTCAATGTCAGATATCACCCGATCGACTGGAGAGGTCGATTGTATCGTTCAGGACATTAACACACGGATGAACGAGATCGGAAAAATTGTCCGCCTGATTTCAGACATCGCGAGTCAGACCAACCTTCTTGCCCTCAATGCGGCAATCGAGGCAGCCCGGGCAGGAGAGGCTGGTCGCGGATTTGCGGTGGTTGCCTCCGAGGTGAAGTCCCTGGCACTTGATTCGCGATCATCTGCTGAGAACATCTCCGAACTGATATCCGACCTGCAGAAGATGACCAAATCTGCCGATGGTGCGATGAAATCCTCGCTTATGACGATCAGGGAAGGGAACGCTGCCCTTGAGGATACCATGTCCGCATTCGAACAAATTGCGTCAAAGATCGAGATTATCAGCAGGAATATCATTGATGTTGCCTCCTCTGCAGAGGAGCAGGCTGCTTCGGTGGAAGAAATAACGGCAAGCATGCAGGAAGTCTCACTCCTGACCCATACGAATACCGAAGGAGTGGAAGAGACCTCATGTACGCTTGATCAGACCACGAAAGCACTCAACCGGATTAATAAGGAGATAACCCTGCTGGTCGGCATTGCTGACGGGGTCAATGGCGAGGTTGAACAATTCCGGGTATGAGGGTTTAGGGAGGAAAAGCCGGTCACCGGCGATCCCTGAGCACCGGACTCTCCTGAAAGACCCGGGCGTATGACCGGATCATGTAATCCTTCAAGACCGGCCGAACCTTCTTCTGTACGGAGGGAATCGCCATCAAGAGGGAGAAGAAGAACCGGTGAACCCGTTTGCGGTACTGGTACTGGGGAAAGTCATACAGGCCGTGGGCCCTGAAATATCGGTGATCTGCCCGGAATATCGGCCTGAGATCGCTCCAGATAACATCCCTGAGCACCACCCGACCGGCTATGGCGGGGAACATCGGGGGGCGGGAATACCCGGATACCCGGTACCTGACTGCCTTTTCAGCCACCGACCGGATGAGGGCATCGATCTGCGATGGATCTTCCGGCTCGGTGGTGACGATATCCACGAGGTGTCCCCCGGACAGGATGTTCGAGAGGTTCTCCCGGAGGCCGGGAACCGATCCAAGCGGACCGTCTACGAGGAAGAATACCTGTTTCCCGGCAAACCGGGGGATATGCCCGAGGAAGAAACTCCGGTCAAAAAACTGTTTCCAGGCTGCTGAGAGGTACCGATCCCTGATCGTCCCGGCAAAAATGATGATCCCGGCAGGTTCAACCTCTTCTTTCCAGAACGTGACATAATTGTCCGCGTAGACACATTTATTCGCAAATGCACACTGGACACACCCGAGACAACCGCCGTTCATCCCGATCATGTCAAGATGGAAGACCTTTGCACCGGGGAGAATCTGTGCTGCCTGCCTGACCATCCCATCCAGGGACGATGCAGGGGCAGCGTCATGAAGGACCAGTACGTGCGTTCCCCGGCTGTCGACCGGTTCCAAGACTTTCCCGGGCCGGTATGAATACGAAACCCCCGGGACCGGTGGATATGCCCGGAACGCCGGCCGGCGCTCCCGGCAGGCCGCGATGATATCATCACCAAAGAGAACGAGCTGCCGCTGGTTCTCTTCGCGGAGGAGATCTTCCATCCCGGCGGAGAACGAGCCGGCATAGGCCATCGAGAGATCCCCGCTGATCCCTTCGAGGTATTCGTGTGCCTTCTGGTCGAAGAAGTGAACCGAGGTGGTAAGAGACGCTGCGTACTTCCCTGAAAAGAACCGGGTTGCCTCCCGTTCAGATATGAGTTCGATAAACCGTTTGTATTGTGACGGAACGTGCATGAAATACACGGGAGTTGCCCAGAGGATGAGATCACTCGCCTGTATCGCCATGCATATCTCGTCCCATGCTTCAGGATTCTTTTCAAGCCGGGAGATCGTGTTTCCGGCATGATATACGACGAACGTATGATCCGGGTTTGCCTTTTGAAGAAACCGGACATACTGCATGGTCACGCTCGTCTCCCCTTTCGGGCTCCCGTTGAGGACACAGATCTGCATCCTACTCATCCCCGTCAGGATCGACCGGTTTCTCTCCGAACATCTTCAGCATCTTCATGGCTAACGAGTGAAATTTATCTGCTTTCACGAGTGCTATTCCCCGTTTCTCGTCACCAAGGACCATGAGGGTGTCCCCGGGACTAATCGCAAAGATCTCCCGTGCCTCCTTTGGTATGACAATCTGGCCCCGTTCTCCCACTTTTACCGTTCCGAAGATGTGTTTGCCATCTCC
>CAZWTX010000018.1:36319-47146 GCA_964637135.1 uncultured Methanospirillum sp.
ACTTTTCATACAAGTATGAATTTCAGAGATATAATCTCTCCCAGAGTATCATTCTTCAGAACCATGCCGGAAAGGAGATGCCTTCCCGTTTCGATCATCCCGGAAAAGGGCCCCATTCACGCATGGTGGCTTTCGACAGGGCGAATACCGGTTCCCGGATAATCCTCAACATCCGCACGGGGAGATACGACAGGCATTCGGCGGAACGATCAGTTCAAACCGGGCTCCTTTTCCGGGTTCACCCGTTTCACGAATGGATATCCCCGTGATCAAGAGGATCTCACGGGAGAAAAAAAGGCCAAACCCGGTATGCTTCCCATACCCCCGGGTGAATAACCGGGTCTTCTCTTCCTGGCCAATTCCGACGCCGTCATCTTCTATGGTGATGATGCAGGTTCCCTCCTCCTGGCGATCAGTGACCCGGATGTAGGTGAGCTGTTCACCCCCGTGCCTGATAGCATTCTCAAGAAGGTTGAAAAAAACCCGGAACAGGAGGGGATCCGCATAGATCTCAAGGCCGGTAGTGCCGGTATACGTGATCCTGATATCGTTCCCCGGCAGGTCAGATGCCACTTCCTGCACGAGGTCACGGATATTCGTCCATACCGGTGCATTGACTCCAAGATTTTCGTAATCCCGGGTGAATGTCACGAGCCGGATCATGGTATCGATGATTGTCTTCTCTACCTCGATCAAGGTAGCCAATTCAGCCGGATCATCCAGTGATCGCTCGCTCAACCGGGCAAATGAATCAAGGGCCGTCAGCTGGTTGCCAATATCGTGCCGGTTGATCCCGGTCAGGAGATTGAGTTTCTTGTTTGCCAGTTTCAAGGCATCCTCGGCCTGCTTTCGTTCGGTAGTATCGTCAAGAATGATGAGAGCACCTGGCTCAAACCGGTCCCCGGCGAGGGAGGAGATATAGCCCCGGTAATACACGGTTTTTCCCCAGAACGACTCATATTCCATCTCGAAGAGATCAGTTGGGGAACTACTTGCAAGGGATTGTTCCAGGGCGTTACTAAACCCGGATGAGACCAGGGGGGGGAATGTAAGGAGGTTTATCTGCCGGGTAACTGCCTCTGAAGGGGAACCGAGCATTTTGAGCATCTTCGGGTTGATAAAGGTGATATTCCCGTGCCGATCACAGGTGATGATCCCGATCGGGGCATTCTCGGCAAGGGTCCGGTACCGCTCCTCGCTTGCATGAAGGGCAAGGACGGAGGTCCTCCGTTCATCCTCGATGGCAATTGCTTTTGCGAGAATCGTGATGATTACAAGATCCTGGGGGGTGGGGTTACAGGGCTCTGCGTACGTCACGCTCAGGGATCCAAGAACCCGCTCTCCGATCTTCACGGGAACCCCGATGTACCCCCGGTGCTGGAACTTCCGGACGTATGGATCCGTCTCTGCATACCCGGACTGCAGAAGATCTGGGATGATCGTCGGGGCAATCCCCCCGGCACTGATGACATCATTGCAGACATGACCGTCAGGCCGATCTCGTACCGGGTGATCAGGCGGGGTATTCCAGGTACCGAGCGAGCAGAGCAGGCCGTCTTCAAGCCGGTTGTACACAGCACGTTTTCCGCCGAGCATCTCCCCGGCCACCCTCGTCAGGACATTGATATTATGAAGGGGATCAGGACTGAATGCAAGGAATGCGGTGTTGAGCCCTGATATTCTCCCTTCAATGATTCTGCGTTCAGTGATATCCTGGTTTGCCCCGAACACCTTCACGAGGGTTCCCCGGTCATCCAGAATCGGCCTTCTCCGGACGACAATCTGCCTCACCTCCCCGTCCCGCCGGATGATCCGGTGTTCAACCTGGGGGACCAGGAAAGATGAGCCTTCAAGCGAATTGCTGATCTCGCTTGAGACGATACCGGTATCGTCAGGGTGAACGAATTCGTGCATGTACTCCTCTGCCGGCATCCGGGTTCCTCCCTCCCGTTCGGCAGAGGTACCGTACAGGGAATAGAACCGGTCATCAAAGGAAAAAATCCCGGTAGCGATATCAAGCTCCCAGTTTGCCAGCTGTGCCAGTTCCATGGCATTCGCCATCTTCTCCCTGCCTTCCCGAAGAGCTGTCTCTCCCTTCTTCCGGGAGGTGATGTCGATGAGAACCCCGACATACCGGTCTGGTTCCTGGAGCGGATCGAGTTTCAGGATGACATCCGATATCTCTCCTGAACCGGCGATAAACCTGAATTCACAGGAAAAATCACGAAATCCCGCACCTCCCGGATCCGGAAGACCGGCGGCCACCTGCTCCCGGTCGTCAGGGTGGATAAAGTCAGTCCATTTCTTCTTTCCTTCGATATCATCACGGGAGAGCCCGGAGAACGTGATGAACCTGCGGTTTGCATGGAGGATTATCGCATCCGCTCCGGAGATGAACAGTTCTATGCCGGCATTTTCAAAGAGAGACCGGTATTGTTCCATGATATACGGATACTCCCGGTATTACCTGGGTCCGGAATCTGCCGGGTTTCCCAGTGTACTGATACAGAACCCGGCCTGGCATTTCCATACCCCGGATGATACCTCTCATCCTGCCATCCCTTATACTTAATCCATCCGGGAGATCAATTCGGTGATTTACGGCCGGTATCAGGAAGCGTTTCCCCCTCCATCCCTGAAGGGGAGGATGGAGGATCGGGAACCTGCCGGAGAACTCGGATATAGGATGCGGACTCATGATCCATCAGGTATCATCATGATCTCCCGCTGGTTCATCTGCATGGTGCTCTTCATGGTAATCGCCATGGATCCTGCCTCTGGTGTCGGCGACGATCCGGTCATCAGGATCGCCATCTTCCAGATGGCACCAGAGGAGGGAAATTTCACGGTAAATCATGCCATGATTGAGAAAGCCATTACCGTCGCATCTGTAAACGGAGCAGACTGGTTTCTCACGCCTGAGATGGCGGAAAGCGGGTACGAGTTTCTGGAGCACATGACCCTTGATGACGTCCCGGAGTTTCCCTCCTCCTGGTTCGAGCACCTGGCTACCCTGGCAGAAGCAGAGAACATCACCCTCTTCATCGGGTTTCCCGAACGCAGCGGGGGGAAATACTACAACGCGGTCGCGATGATCGACCATGATGGTAATCTCTCAGGGATCCATCAGAAGATAGAGATCATCCCCGGTCCGAACGAGGGGTGGGCGACTCCGGGAGACACCACGCCCCTCATGGCTGACGATCACACAATCGGGTATTATATTTGTGCCGATGTTGCGAATGCAAGCATTACGGATGATTACATCGCTGCCGGGGCAGATATCATGCTCTCTTCGGCGGCCTGGTACCCGGATCCCACGATGGGGCCGGAGGAGTACTGGAAGAGTGTGACCGGCAGATCCGGGGTACCACTCGTCATCGCGAATACGGTCGGAAAGAAGGGAGAGATTGATTTCACCCATGCCGAGAGCGGGGTATACCAGAACAACACCACGGTGTACACCGTTCCGGCATCAGAACAAGTGGTTGCATTCGTGGATTGGAACCCGCAAACCGGGACGATCCGGCCGGGGGGCCTCCCGGTACTCATCGGCAACCAGTCCGGACTGGCATGAATCTCCGGGGATACCGGAGAGCGGACACATCTGACACTTCATGTCCATGATCATTCCCACAGGCTGAAAAAAGAAAGGGATCGGGTACTCACCACCCGATCCTAGGACTCTTCAGGCTCTTCTCCGAGGTCGCAGAATGTATCCTCGTCGAGATCGCTGTACAGCGGGCATCCCGGACAACTGCAGTGAAATCCCTTCGGACAGGTTCCGGCAAGGGAGTCCGCTTCATCCTGCGTGTCTTCATCGATCAGGTCGAGATTTCCGGATGCGTCGGTGACAACCTTTTTTTCTTCACTCGTGGGAGCGACCAGCGGATCCTGACAGCCATCCACGGCTGATACCGGCTGAGCAACTGCTATCCCGGCTATAAAACTGATGAGGATGAATATCTGGATGATAAGACGGATCTGATTATTATTCATGATTATCTCGCAGCGGCAGCAGAATTCGGCCCATACTCTTCAGCATCCCCTTGAACTGGCAGACATGTACTGCAGCAAGTATCGCCATGACAAGCCCTGACCAATCGTGGAGATCGGTGATCAGGGCCATCGGCACCTGCCGGTACGTCAGACCAAGTCCGGTGATGAGTCCGGGCCATTTGATGATCCCGGTCACGACACAGATAACGGTCGCGATGAGGAGCAGAAAGGCCGTGATTCTGGTAACCGTTTTTTTCTTCATGACGTTTCACAGGATATCCAGACCATCTCACGAACGGACGGGAGTCATCAGTAATTATCTTCTGCCGATTCCCGTCTTCGGAATGTGGTCTGGCACAGAAGAGAGATTAACGGGATTCGTTGATAAAAATATAAAATCCGGCTGGTTCACCCTTTGAACCGGGTGGTTACTGGGGGGAGGAGCCGGACGGATAGAACACCCTGACGGGACCGGACAGGATCGCAGATCACACCAGTTCAGGTTCTGGTATCCGGACCTGCTTCGCCCGGTCATAGGTATAGTAGACGATCGCGAAAAGGAGTCCGATAAAGGTGGCCAGCGACATCCCTTCGAGATCCATCGGACCGATATCAAGAGAGATCTGGGAGAGTCCGCAGATCAGGATCACCGAGACGATGGCAAGGTTTCGCGGTTCGGAGAGGTCTATCCGGTTCTCGATGAGCATCCGGATCCCGGAGGCGGCGATTACCCCGAAGAGGAGGAGCGAGATGCCGCCGATCACCGGGTCAGGAATCGTCCGGATCCAGATCGTGAGCTTGCCGCAGAACGCGATGACGATCGCGATTACCGCCGTTCCGGCAAGGATATAGGTACTGTATACCCTTGTTATCGCAAGTACCCCGATATTCTCGGCATAGGTGGTATTCGGGGGTGACCCGAAAAACCCGGAGATGAGGGTTGAAATTCCTTTTCCGATGAGAGTCCGGTCAATCCCCGGATCCCGCATCAGATCCCTGCCCACGATCGTGCCGGTCACTTCGAGATGGCCGACCAGTTCGGCGAAGGTGACAAACGAGGCGGGAATCACCAGGATGATTGCGTGCACTGACCATTCCGGGGTATAAAACGTAGGGATCGCAAACCAGGGGGCAGCCAGAACCGGTTCTATGCTGACATATCCGGTCAGCACCGAGAGGACGTACCCTGACAGGATGCCGCACATGATCGGAAAGATCCGAAACATCCCGGTGGTCATGGTCATGAGCACGATCGTGAGAACTAGGGTGAAGAGGGCGATCCCGATAGACACGGGATCGGGTGTTGTTGCGATGAAACCGGCCATCTTCGCCGCTTCCGGGGCGAGTTCAAGCCCGATGATCGTGACGATCGGGGCGATGATAACGCCGGGGAAGAGAACCCTGACCCAGCCGGTTCCCCATTGACGGATCCCGGCAGACGCGAGGAGGAAGAACACCCCTGAGACGATGTACCCGGAGAGAACTGCCCCATACCCGATGGTCTGGATGATCACCTGGCTGACCGGGATATAGGCAAAACTCGGGCCGAGATACGCCGGAACCTTCCATCTGCAAACAACAAGGAAGATAAGCGTCCCGATTCCGTTGAAGAGGAGAACCGTTCCCGGATCGATCCCAAGGATCGTCGGGACTACGATCGTCGCCCCGGCCATTGCAAAGAGATGCTGCAGACTGAGGGGGAGAGTGACCGGGAGCGGGGGCCTATCCTCGATCGAGAAGAGGGGTTTCATGACGTGAAAGAGTTTCGGTTATACCAATTAATCAATGCCGGATTGAAAGGAGCTCCTCTCATCTCCTCATTTATGAGGACAATCCGACCAGGATCAACGGGGTCTACAGCGGATACGGGGAGTCGGCAGAGTTCTGTCTGCCAGTGGATCCCTGAGATCCCTATCGGTATTCATAATCTATATCTGTCGTCTCCTCCCCACCTCTAATATGCCATCACCCCGCCTCATTCCTGTATCCACGTTCATAATATTCCTCATTCTCCTCTTACTAATCACCCCGGCCCTCGCCGGAGAGCGGTATTCGTCCGGTGAACCGGCCCTCGCCGCCGGAATCGCCGGGAGCAACGAGCTGCGGATCGGAGAGAAGACCGATCTCGCCGTTACGATCTCCAACAGCGGGGTATACACGATGAAATCGATCGAAGAGGGATCGATCACCCCGGACTATCTCCCGACCACCGCACTCTCCCTCTCCGCCCACCTTGACGGGGGGGATAGTCCGGTCACAATCACCTCAGATCCCCAGATCCTCGGCGATCTTACGTCAGGAAACGTGGCGCAGGCCACCTTCCCGGTGACCGTGCCTGACAAGGCCGTGGCCGGAACCTACGAGATCCCCCTCACTCTCTCCTACCGGTACATGGACGGGGCAACCCAGACCGGCACCGATGATATCCAGTATACCTTCCGGAACGAAGAGAAGACGATACTCCTCCCGATCACCCTCCGGCCGGCGGTCCGGCTTGAGATCCGGTCGGTCGACTCAGGAGATCTCAATGTCGGCGGGGAAGGCCACATCGTTGTGATGGTAGAAAATACCGGTACCGATAACGGAAAAGAGACCGTATTTACCCTTGAACCAGTCGGGTACAATCCGATCACACCGCTTCAGGACAGTATCTATATCGGGGATTTCCCGGAAGGGAAGACAGCCACCCTCCCCTTCAAGGTCTCGGTCGCCGACAAGGCCGACCCGTCTGTCCGGTATCCGCTGACCCTTCAGGCAACCTACACCGACTACCAGGGCCTCACCGCCGGGACCTCCCCGGCCGAACTCTCTGCCGGGTTCAAACAGAAAGTCACCTTTGAAGTCGTCACCGAACCTGACTCGGTCAGCCCGGGGGGCAAAGACGTTATCGAGGTCGGGTACCGGAACACCGGATCGGTCCCGGTCTACAATGCACAGGCAGGGATCAACATCGTCGATCCATTCACGAGTGTTGACGATCAGTCCTACCTTGGCACCATCCTGCCGGGAGAGACCGCGAATGCCAGGTTCAAACTGAACGTGAACAGCGGCACGACCGTAAAACAATACGGGCTCGACTCCGAGATCCGGTACACCGACAGCAACCAGACCTCCTTCACCTCGGATCCGATCAAGGTTCCGGTGAACGTAACCGATGGCGGGAACAGCATGCTGCTTTTCGGCGGGATACTCCTCGTGATCATCCTCATCGGCGGCGGGTTCTTCTATTACCGGCGGATGCAGCAGTCCTGACGGGGGAGAGATGAACACCCTGAACTCACCGGCCCGGAGGGGAATAATTTCCCGTCAGGGCAGCATATGCAGCCTGATACTCCTCGTCTGGCTGATCTCATGCATCCTTCCGGTTGGAGCCATGCCTGTCCCGTTCGGAGAACCGGCCTACACCGCGACGATCACCGGCGGCAACGAACTTTTCCCCGGCAATATCACCCCGCTCACCATAGAGGTCCGCAATACCGCCCAGACACCAGAGAAGGTGCTTGATCCTGATGACCCGGTTGCTTCAAGCCCGGTCATCGGATACGGGGCAGAACTTACACTCCGGCCGGGTAATGCCCCGGTCTCAATCCCGGCAACCTCCCTGACCATCCCGGCCCTCCCTGAGAATTCCGGCGTACCGGTCACATTCCCGGTGATTGTTCCGGCAGATGCGATTGCTGGTGATTATTTCCTGAACCTGGATATCAGCTCACAGTACGCCCGTTCCGTCACGATGGAAGGGATGTCCAACACCTTCCGTTTCCTTCCCTGGAACATGACCCTCACGATTCCGGTCACGATCACGGAGACGGTCAGGATCAGGGTCGACGCGATCTCCTCATCAAACCTCTCCTCCGGAGAGAACGGTCTTATCTCGGCAACGATCACCAACATCGGCCAGTATGCCGGAAGAAACGCATCGGTCGAATTGATCCCTGATAAGGGCAGTCCGCTCAGCCTCTTCCAGGGGAGTGTATTCCTGGGAACCTTCGCTCCCGGCGTGCAGCGGACCGTGGAATGGCGGGGTTCAGTCGCCGGTGCCCTGGATCAGACGACCGTTCCGGCAACCATCCAGGTCTCCTACGAGGATAAGCATCACCTGACCACCGATTCCATCCCGGTTACGGTCGGGATCCCGGTTCAAAGCGGTCCGAAGTTTGAACTGGATTTCGGAAAACCGGAGATCGAACCGGGCGGATCGGTCACCGTGAATGTCAGGTATACAAACACCGGCGACTCTCCTGCGACGGATGCCTCGGCTAAGATTGTCCCTCTCCCACCCCTCTCCTCGCCGGAGACGGTCAGAAGCCTCGGGACGATTGAACCGGGAGGCTTCGTTGACGTGGCATATGACCTGAACCTTGAGGGATCGGCCCTTGTCAAGCGGTACGGGGTGCTCACCGATGTCCGGTACCGGGGCGGGGACGGGCTCGTTGCGATATCAGATCCGATGTACATCGAACTTGAGGGCCGGCCGGCCGGGATAGAGACGCTCATCTTCTCCCCGCTCTCCCTCGTGATCCTTCTCGGAATCCTCCTCATTGCCGGGTACCTCTTCCTGAAACGGGAAGGAAGGCTGAACTGATGATCTCTCTCTTCCAGCGAGGGATCAGATGTCCCTGACCGCCCGGTTCTATGAAGGGGTCGCTGACCTCGTACTTGCCCGGCCGGCAGAGATCCTCCTCGTAATGGCCCTGCTCTTCCTCGGGTCATTCCTCGTGATCGGGAACCTCTCGATGGACTCCGGGGCAGACATCGTCATCTCTGCCGACGATCCCTCGATGATATGGTACAACACGTATAACGACGAGTACTCGACCGAGAAGGTCGTCCTCCTCTATATCACCACTCCGGATCCCCTCAACTATCTCCTCCTCCACGATCTCCTGGTCCTCGAAGAGGAGTTCTCCCGGTTACCCGGAGTAGTTGGAACAGAGACCGTTGCCGACGTTATAGCAGAAGAGAACGGAGGGACACTTCCCGCGAATGACGCACGAATAGCCTCTATCTTCAGTACGATCCCGGCATCTGACCGGGAGATGCTGGTCCCTGATAACCTCCACCTCCTCGGGATGATCACGACCAGGGGCGATCCGACCGATCTGCTTGATCCTATCCAGTCGGTGATCGATCATGCGGTCCTTCCTCCCGGAGTGAATATCGAGATCAGCGGGAGTGATGCCTTCAACAGCCAGATGCTCAACGAGATGACGACCCAGATCGTGGTCCTGATTCTGGGAGCATTCGGCCTGATGTTCGTCGGCCTTCTGATCCTCTTCGGCTCGGTGCGGTACAAGCTCCTTCCCCTGATTTTTGTTCTTGCCGGTCTCGTCTACCTCTTCGGAATCCTCGGGGCATTCCGGGTTTCCCTGAACATCGGGGCGATAGGAGCGTTTCCAGTCCTGCTGGGTCTTGGGATCGACTATGCCGTCCAGTTCCAGTCCCGGCTCAACGACGAACTCCTCGTCTCGCCGATGGATGAGGCAATCCGGACGACGATTTGCAACACCGGGTATGCTGTGATGAACGCAATGATCGCGACCGCGATGGGATTTGTCGTCCTCTTCATCACCCCGCTTCCCATTCTGACCGGGTTTACCCTGACCGCAATCATCGGGATCTTCTGTGCATACGGGGCGACGCTCTTCGGGTTTCCGGCCCTTGCAATCCTGATGAACTACCAGCCAAAGACTCCATCCGGAAAGAAGGATGTCTTTGAGAGATACAACGATCTCCTCTCCCACATGGCAGGCCGGATTGCCCAGGCTCCTTTCGTTCTGCTCATTCTTGTGCTGATGCTTGCCGGTATAGGGATGGTCGTGGACGAGCAGATCCCGATCGATACCACCCAGGACTCGATGGTTCCGCCTGATATGCCGGCGAAAGTGGTGCTCGACAAGATCACCGATCTCCTCGGATCGCAGACTCCGGTCGAGCTGCTGGTAACCGCTCCGGATCTGACCAGTCTTGAGGTGGTCAGATGGATGGACCGGTACGGGTCGTTTATCCAGGATGTCTACCCGCAGGATATCATCGGGGTGAACGGGATCGCCCCGCTCGTGAAGGAGTATAACAACGGCACGATCCCGGCCTCACAGGCTGCTCTCGACGAGGTGCTTGCCTCCATCCCAGCGAATGAGAAACGCCCGTATCTCTCCGGGAAGCGATCCGGGGTGATGGAACTGAAGACCGTTGATCTCACCTCCCGGGAGTCGAGCGATATGCGGGCGGTTGTGCTCGATACGATCGCCTGGACATCGCCTCCGGCAGGCCTCTCCGCCCGGACAACGAGCGACTTTGAGGTGGACGCGGTCACCCTGGACGATATCGTGTACTACAAGCCGTTGATGACCAATCTTGCCTTTCTGATGATCTTCTTCTTCCTGATCCTGGTCTACCGGCATATCGTCTCGGCAGCCCCGCTCTTTCCGATCATCTGCGTCGTCGGATGGAACGCCGTTGTTATGTGGGTCTTCTCCATCGATTACACCTTTATCACGGCTTCGCTCGGGGCGATCACCATCGGGGTCTCGTCTGAGTACACGATCCTGATGATGGAACGGTACATTGAGGAGAAAGAGACGGCGTCAAGTCCGGAGGAGGCTATCAGAAGCAGTGTGCAGAAGATCGGGGCCTCGATCACGGTATCCGGCCTCGTGACAGCATTCGGGTTTTCTGCCCTGCTCCTCTCGTCCTTCCCGATCATCGCCAATTTCGGGATCATGACCGTGATAGCGGTCGTCTTCTCGCTGATCGGGGCGATCGTTATCATGCCGGCCGTGCTCTCGATCATGGGAAAACTCGAAGACCGGGTGGTCAGGAAGCGAT